>DATHDD010000052.1:0-3228 GCA_035319205.1 Burkholderiales bacterium
CGCTTATCAAGGAACCCGTCGACTCGCGCGCGGATTTCAACCTGGTGCGAGCTTTCACTCTGGCCCACGTACTCCAAGGTAACAGGTGTATCGCGCGGGGTGACCTTGACCACCGACACCTCAGGAATTGCGGGTGGCTTCGCCTCTTCTTTTTTGCAGCCCGCGACGAGGGCCAATGCCACGAGGGAAATGAGGATCAAGCGCATATCAGTTAATCTCCTGCGTGTAGAGCGGCATTGGCAATTCGTTGCTGACCGTGTGCAGCGCTCGCGCCCGCCTTTGCCAAGCGCACCTCGATGATGCCCGTGAACGGCGTTACGAAAACTAAAGAGTCATGCGGAAAGCAAGATATAGTCATGCGAGGGCATCTCAATAGACGGTCCTAATTATAATCAATTGCGACCAAGATTACATAACCGCATATTGATCTAAATCAAATATTGAAGCGACGTTGTATTTGTTCATCTGTAATAAAAGGGTAATAAAAGCAAGTTTTAGAATTCATGCATCACTATAATAATTTTCCGGCTTTGCTTTTTCCCGATAATTAAGTAAAATGCTCGGACTGTAGTCTATAGCGATTAAGGCCGCAGCTACAATGCTGAGCGGTTTCCCCGCTTTTCCCTCATCATGCTTCACTTCTAAGGAGAAAATAATGAAATCCCTGCTTTCCCTGTTGTCCCTGTTCGTCGCTGTCACCTTCGTCACACCCCTGTACGCGCTGGATACTGCAGCAGAAACGGATATGAAAATCCTAATGGACAAGGTTAAGGCGGACAAGAAACTGTTGGTCTCGCAGAACATGAACCTGACTGATGAAGAGTCACAAGCTTTCTGGCCCATCTATGACAGCTATCAAAAAGACCTCGGCGCTATTAACCAGCGGACCATCAAGCTTATTAAAAGCTACGCTGATGCATGGAATAATCAAACGCTCGATGACGCGGTAGCAAAGAAACTGCTGAATGAAATGGTCTCGATTAAGGGAGCGGAAGCGAATCTGGCCAAGACCTACGCGCCTAAGCTCACTGCGGCACTGCCGGCAATGAAGGCTGCACGCTACCTGCAGATCGAGAACAAGATCCGCGCGGTCGTCAATTACCAGCTTGCCGCTAATATTCCTCTGGTTCCATAAACAAAAGGGACTGGTGGTGATGGCGTATCTTGTACGGATCAGCCAATCATAACCAATCGTAAGGAAATGACAGTGACCAAACACATTCGATTTGCACAGGCCGCACTTATTTTTACAATGCTGGCCATGCCATTCATGGGTTTGCAACCGGCAGTCGCGGCCTCCGCAGAGGAGATCGATCAGGGTGCAGCTGCTGCACTGAAGCGTTTGTATGACAAAGAGCCCAAGGCCAAAGAGCTTGGGGCAAAAGCAAAAGGCATCCTTGTTTTTCCGAAAGTCTACAAAGCCGGCTTTATTGGCGGCGCGCATTTCGGAGAGGGCGCCCTGCTCGTAAACGGCAAGACAGTCGCGTATTACAACACTATTGAAGGCTCATACGGCCTGCAGATCGGAGTGCAAGAGTTCTCGTATGTGTTGTTTTTCATGAAAGATTCCGCGCTGGATGAAATGCGGAACAGTGAGGGCTTCGAACTCGGTGTGGGCCCGAGCATCGTCGTGGTGGACGCCGGCGCGGCCAAGACGATGACAACCACGACACTCCAGGCCGATATCTATGCGTTCATCTTCAGCCAGAAAGGGTTGATGGCGGGTCTTGGTGTGAAGGGTTCGAAACTCACCAAGATCGATAAGTGATTCGCGAACTTGCTCCTTGAGCATAATTCCGCTCGAGGGTTTAAGGAGACGTAATATGACTAAACGCATCCGTTTTGTACTGGCCGCTCTAATCTTCGCGATGGTGGCGATGCCATTCATGAGTTTGCAACCAGCAGTCGCGGCCACTGCGGAGGAGATCGATCGCGATGCAGCTGCTACGCTGAGGAGTTTGTACGACAAAGAGCCCAAGGCCAAAGAGCTTGGAGCAAAAGCAAAAGGCATCTTTGTCTTTCCGAAAATCTACAAAGCCGGCTGGATCGGTGGCGCGCATTTCGGAGAGGGCACCCTGCTCGTGAACGGCAAGTCGGTCGGATATTACAACTCAGTTGAAGCCTCCTACGGCCTGCAGGCTGGAGTGCAAAAGTTCTCGTATGTGTTGTTCATCATGAAAGATTCTGTGCTGGATGACATGCGGAACAGCGAAGGCTTTGAGCTCGGTGTGGGCCCGAGCATCGTCGTGGTGGATGCCGGCGTGGCCAGGACGATGACGACCACGACACTCAAGGCTGATATCTATGCGTTCATCTTTGGCCAGAAAGGGCTGATGGCGGGTCTTGGTGTGAAGGGTTCAAAACTCTCCAAGATCGATAAGTGATTCGCTAAATATTTAGTGGCACTCCGTGCGGCCGCGCATTAGCAGTGAATGCATTAAATAACGAGGCGTCCGGGATGTATGCGCGGCGGAGTTTAGCAACGCTTCAGATCTTTCCTTTCACGGCTTCGCGTGCACGATCACGCTCTGCGCCCTGCTCGAGCGCGAGCGTGTAAGCAATGTAGTATTTGTAAATATTCCTGACATAGGTGACGGTTTCGCTGCCGATCTTCTCAGCCGCGATCTGCTCGACGTTATTGAACCACACGTTCGGATCGAGGCCGCGCTTCGCCGCCTGTTTGCGCAACTCGACAATTCGCGTTGGACCCGCGTTGTATGCCGCGAAAGCGAAAAGATGACGATTGAGGTCATCCAGCTTCGCGTCAGTGAAGTATGTGTCGAGCATCTTGCGCATGTACTTCGTGCCCGCATGAATGTTGGCGTCGACCTGCCTGATATCTCCCACCTTGAGGGCGGCGCCGGTAGCTGGCATTACCTGCATCACGCCTATCGCCCCAGACGGGCTCCTGACGTTCTGGTCGAGCCGCGATTCCTGGTAGCCCTGCGCCTCCAACATAAGCCAGTCGAAACCGTATTGCGCAGCGTATTTCTTGAACAGCTCGATCATGCGTTGGAACTTCGCCATCTCGTCCGCAGACGTCGCGTTTGTCACCCACTTCGTATTCTTGAGGTATTTCTGGAATGTCACATTGCCGAACTCGGTTCCTACCCGATGGCGCTTGACGAAATCGTCGACTGACTTCTTAAGTTTCGGGCTGCTCTGCCGGAACGCCCATGCGATGTTTCTTCCCGAGTTCACAGCAAAGTCTTCATGCACTTTGGTGTT
>DATHDD010000053.1:0-25219 GCA_035319205.1 Burkholderiales bacterium
TGGGAACGGTGTACAAAGGCCGGTATTGGATGAATGCCCAAGGTGTCGGAGGTGTGGAGGGAGGACCGGCAATTTTTGATCTGGGTGCTGCGGCGCGACAGCGATCAGGAGGTGGTCTCTACGGAGGGAATAGCCGGACCACGCCATTCGGACATATTGGCAGCGATGGCAAGTGTTCCTACTACTTTGATCCCAAGAGTGGCAGCAGCGTAATGAGCGGCAACTGTAATTAACATCATCTTACCATGCTGAATTCTCTTCCTTTACTTCGGTTGTAATACCTCAAGCAAAAAAATTGCTTCCCAACCAACGCCAAGTTGAGCGGTCCTAGGTATTGGCCGTGCCGCTCGCGTAATGGGGCTCACGCATCGTATACTCAAATATACTTGAGTTACGGAAATGTCCGCTATCGGCAGCGGGTTCAACCGGTCATTCACGAGCGTCTGCATTCAGCCACATCGACACATCTAGCAACGGCTTTGGGTCGATAGCCGGCGTTGGGTACCTGCACCCCGAGTAAGTTGCAAACCTGCGATCTAAAATAATTTGGAGCGGTGGTTTCCGGTGCGTGGGGATGGTGGATTGAACGGCATCGCGAACAAATTCGACTTCCGCCTTGTTTAACAGCAAAATGATTCGCACACGGTTGAAGTAAACGAAGCGCCATGATCATCGGCTACTATTAGGAAAACCAACCCATGCCAATGCCGGATGCCAAAATCAGCGACGACACCATTTACAACGAGGTTCAGGTAATACTGTCGGAAAAGCGCACCGCGCTTTCCATGCTGCGGACGGGAATTGCTGTTTTCGCGCTGCCTCTTTCGGTTCTCAGTATTCTTGTGGCGACCTCCGCGTACTACACTGTCAGCGAAGCGGCCTCATTCCTGTACCCATTACTGACGCTCAGCGTCGTTCTGGTATTGCTGGGAATGTATCTATGCGTTCATGCAATACTTCAAATTCGCCGCTACGATCGCCTGATAGCAGAAATCCGTGAAAAGCACGGTGCGGTCGCTGAATTCGTTGTTTAATGGCGCGGTTCCGATGATTCACGCCTGATACCTTAAATAAGGAACATATGACTTTGCTGTTTTTGCGCACATCCCGCTTTCAAGCGAGGTCGCAGGCAAGCCATGAGGAAAAATTATCCTGCGGCTTGCCTAAAATCGAAGCACAAAGGTGCCGTACATACGATCTCTGGAGGGGTCAGGATAATTTCCTCCACGTTGAGGGCATACCGGATCAGCCCTAACAGATCTAAAGTCTGTTCCCTGTTGCTATTCTCCGCGATACACGATATCGCTGCGGCGGTTCTGCCACCAGCAGGTCTCTTTATGCTCCGTGCACCTGGGTTTCTCCTTGCCGAAGCTAATGGTCTCGATGTTGCTCGCGGAAGCGCCCAGCGCCATCAGTGCGCGCTTTACGGACTCGGCGCGCCGCTGGCCGAGTCCCAGATTGTACTCGCGGCTGCCTCGCTCATCGCAATTGCCTTGGATGGTTACCCGGGCTGAGGAGTTATCGACCAGATATTGCCCATTCGCTTGCGCCACAGGCCGGTACTGGTCCTTGATGAAGGATTTGTCGAAATCAAAATAGATGCTGCGCTCGGTCGGCATAGCCTGTGCGACGGGCTGGGGTGCAGGCTGGGCTTGCTCGGGGAAGGTCTGGAGGGTGCCCCGGGCAACACCCATTTCCGGCTGCGTAGTTTGCTGCGATTCTTGTTTCGCTTCTTTGCTGGCGCATGCAGTCAACAAAGCTAAGAGTATGACGCTAAACAACAATTTGTTCATAAAAAACTCCTTAATTGAATTTCAGCGTGGGTAGTAAAGTGTTTAACGGCCTAGGAAAAATATACTATTGTGCAAATATATTTAGACTAACTTTCAATATTGGATACCAATTTTCTGGAAAGTTCAAATGGCAGCATCACTGCCGATTCGTTTCTGAAGTAACTTACATGCATTGTGAAAGAAACCAACGCCTTCTTTGCGTATACACGCAAAACGCTTTAGGCCAAGCAGCAACAATTTCCGCAGTCACGCGTCCCCGCGCTTTTCCGCTTTGGTACACATGCTTGACGAGTATGCAATGATTCCACACAAATTCAGCCAAGCCTTACATCTTCCAACCCGCGTTCATTTACTGGGCGGTTGTGATTTACTTGCTCAGGCAACGCATCGCTGTGTTGCGGCAGCTAGAGATTATGCGACCTGAAGTCGCTCTATACGTGTTTGAAATCTTATGCTCAGATGGCGGGAATCTGGATAGCGAGCGAGGCGCCCAGCATTTCGCGCATCCGCGCCCAATGTGATCCTTGCCAATAAATGCGCCAGCAGCCCGGGCAGCGCATGAACTCGGAGTAGCGCTCGGTGATGCGCTCGGGAATGTGTCCTTTCACTGCGCTCTTTTCAACTGCTTCGAGGCGAGAGTTGCAATGCAGGCACAGCGTAAATGGCCGCATGTGGCGCTCGAGGCGATAGCGTGCCGCAACTTCCCGTAGCTGTACCTCAGGCTTTAGCGCGTGCACGAAGCAGCCGCGTGCCACGCCGCGGATTTTCAGCAACTCGCGGTCTCGGGTAAGAACAATGCGCCGTTCACGCATCGCAAGCTCGATGATCTTGCTGTCGGATATGGCGTTCTCAAAGAGCGTGTTAATGCCGAGCATCCTCAGCATTCGTGCAAGCCCGCCGAGATGGGCGTCCGCCACGAACTCGGGAATTTCACCCGGCGAGATATCGGCGGTGCTGTGCGGAAAGACTTCGATCGTGTCGCCTTCGCGCACGATACGGGGCAGGGTCGCCGGTAAGCTGTTTACCAGTAAACGCCCGGCTTCGGTGTGCGGCACGCCAAGGGATTCAATAGCATGCTTGATGGTGGCGGCTCGAGCGCAGGCGTAATCGAACGCAATTCCCCTGCGCTCGCGGGCGATAAAGTCTGCAAGCTCGCCATGGAATCTGAACCTGGCAGTTGCCATGAGGCCTCGTACGATACGCTTGGTTGATTTTAACGCGATAAGCGCTTTTACGGCACTAGCGTAATGAGCGGCAGCTGCAACTAACCACCTCGTGATACGTGCGGCCGTGGAATACTGTCGTGAGCGCGAATGAGTCTAACGTTCGCGTTGGCTGACATATCATTGCAGCAGACGCACTAACGCGCGCCGATCAGCCTTTGTCCGGGAGCAATACCTCGCCGCGGTTTGCCTCTACTCCATCCCCGCTCCAGCGGCGGTAGCGCCCGTTGAACTGCTCGTCGGTGATTGCAAGCCCCCGTCCGCGCAGGTACGCAAGCACCAGTCGCAAAGCCACCGGACGGTAGGTGCAGGCGTAGCTGAAGGTGGGCAGCAATTCCGCCGGTTGGCACGAAGCGACCGTTCCGCGCATCATGCCAGCGCCCGTCCGCCATCCGAGCCGGCCGAGGACCACTACAGTACCGGCCAGCATGTTGGCTCCTGTGAAATCACCGCTGTTCCCACCCACCGCAATGAGGCCGCGCCGCATGCCGCTGCCGACCTCGTTGCCTGCGTTGCCATGAATGATTATTTCGCCACCGCGAGTGCCAACGCGTTCGCCGCGCAAGGCACTGCCCACCAGATGACCGGCGTTACCCTTCACCACGATCCGCCCGCCCGACATCTCACTACCAACCCAATCTGCGGCGTTGCCCTTGACTAAAATTTCGCCGCCGCTCATGGCGGCACCGAGATGCATTCCGACATTGCCCTCGATGGTTATCCGGCCGTGCGTCATGCCTGCGCCGATCATCTTTACCCGGAAAAGATCGCCGACGACGCGCAACTCGCCGTCGGGTTGGCCCTCGACTCGGAAGAAATCTCCCAGCGCGGCCTGCCGGTTGCCGTAAAGGACTTTGGCCGCGGCGACCTGCGTAGTGGTCATTCCTTCGAACCGCTGTGGAACAATCGTCTCTGCCTCGAGAGGAACTTCCGGTTGGGCGTGTAGAGTAAGCGTGAGGCTCATGTCATTATCGTGTTTGGGTGTTTCATGTTGACGGATTCCATGTGAGCTCTATATTAGGCTGCGCAACTCGATCTTGTACTGTCCCAGGTTGCCGCCATAGTTGCCTGCGGAGATCTGCCGTATTCCCGGCTGCGCCGCCGCTTTAAGTCCGCGCCGCATGGCCTCCTTGACGGCATCGACGTCCAGGCCATCGATGACGATCTCGAGCACACAACCAACCTCCGGGGCAAGCTCGGTTGCTTTCGATACCGCCCGCAGCGTGGGACAATAGGCATCGTTAGTTGATGCCATGAGCGACTTGTAACGGGACCCGACCTTGCTGCCACTTCGCACCACGCCGTCCGGAAACGGCAGGATCACGCCGGGGACTAACCGCATGGCATTTACCGCCGACTCTGCTGCGGCGAGAGTCGGCAACAGGTCCTCGCCCAGAAGCAGCAGATTGCCGCCGCCGACGGCAGGCTGAACGCCGAAGCGCTCCTCCACCACGAACTC
This sequence comes from Burkholderiales bacterium, assembly GCA_035319205.1. Taxonomy (GTDB): domain Bacteria; phylum Pseudomonadota; class Gammaproteobacteria; order Burkholderiales; family JAHFRG01; genus JAHFRG01. Next base: position 4,476 of record DATHDD010000053.1, read on the forward strand.
ACCGTCCATTACCGGCACGCGCCAGAAACGGCGTCCGTCAAAAAGTTTGGCTGCCTGGAAGCCGTCGCCGAAATAGCGCAGCAGGCCCCCGACGACTACAGTGCTCTCACTTGCCAGGGCGTTGAAGCAGGCGGTGGTGGGGCAGGTCATGACGCATTGGCCGATGCGTTCAACCAAGCGCTTGCCCACGCCTTCGGCACTGGTGGCGAACAGCAGCACCATCACCCCCGGCCGACCGTCAGGGGTTTCTCCAGCAGGGACCATGCGCTCGATGCCGGCTTCGCATTTGCAGCCAATTACCGAAGTCGCAAAGCCGGTCATGGCGCGCGCAGCCGCCGACGCCCATTTCTGGTTCTCGGCGGTGATAAGCACCCTTGCGCCCGACATGGTGAACGCCTCGGCAAAGGTGTCCACGACAGTAACACCGTTGATCAACATTTCCAGTCACCGCGAGTGAGCAGGGCGCCAACGTCCCCGCGGGAAAACATGGCCTTCATCCTTTACCCCGTCGACTTGCGGCGGGACGCTGCTTGAGCGTTGGAATGACTTCATGGGGCCCGAGGTAGCTATCGTCCACCGCGTAATTGTTAAAGCGGATCGAATAGTAATCTTCAAAGAACGGGCGGATTACCTCCACAATTTGCGGATCATAATCGGGAGACACATGCAGCATCCGCCCTTGGTGTTCCGCCTGGAATTCGTGGTCTTCGATGACCATTTGCCCGTCCTTGATAACGTGTCGCGGCGCCCCGAACATGCGCTCTTTATCCTCGTTTTCGTCGTAGATCGTGATGTCGGCGTCCGCCCCCGGTCCGAGATGCCCTTTATTAGCCAGACCCAGCAGCCGAGCCGGACCGGCACGGGTGACGATGGCGATCTCCTGGAGCGTGTATTCGCGGTCCAAGCCATCGGCAAGCGCCGTCTGCCGCAACGCCCTCGGATTAATCTTGCGCATCTCCTGCTTGCGGAATTCCCGATCCATCAGCAGGCGGATAAGGCGTGGGTAGCTCATGAATGAGCCGCCATTGGGATGGTCGGTGGAGAACACCATGCGCCACGGATCTGTCGAGAGCAGGAACAATTCGAGCCCGATCGCCCATTGCAGCGCATGGGTATACACGGTGTCCTGATAGGCGAAAGGAAGGATGCCGCAACCGGACTCGTGCTCGGTGTCGGAATTCACCCATTTGCCACCGGCAAAGCGCGAAAGCATGTAGGCGAGCGGCGCGTCCGCCGTCATGATTGTCGACTTTCCGAACATAACCTGGCCCACATCGGCACTGATGTTCGAATGCGTGTTGACGTATTCTGAGATCTCCTTCGCCTTCGAAGTCGGGTTGTGGCTGGACTTGCCGGGCACTTCGCCGTAGCTGTGAAATTGAATATGCGCGATATGCGCGCGATGCCCTTCGGCAATGCGCATGGTCTCCAGGGTGGTGGCGTAATTCCCGGAGTGACCGAGGTTGTTGCAGTGGATGTGCGCCGGGTGCGGTAATCCCAGTTCGTCTACTGTCTCGATCAACGCCTTGATCACTTGTCGGGGCGTCAACTCAAATGACTCTATCTTTTCGTCCAGCTTGGTGATGTTGGCGTTGCGCCGGCCTTTCCAGGCCTCATCGCCACCGGGATTAACGAGCTTGGCGGTGTACGCTTTGGTCGCCGCGAGCCACCACGCGAGCGCGTTGCGGAATTCATCACGCCGCCCTTGTTCCAGCAACTTGTAGAGCAGCACGTTGTTGCCCATCACTATGTAGAAGCCCTTGTCGATCACGGGCGTGTCGTGGAATTCCTCCAGCGTGTGGCGGGCGCCGATGGGCGGCACTGCCGCCTCCATGGCCGTGGTGTAGCCGAGCAGGGCGTAGCGGTATCCGGTTGCGAAGGTGGATGGAACAGTACCGCCGACGCCGGAGCGGGTGAACGCCGTGCGAGAGTGTACGTCGTGCCGGTGATCCTCCGGCTGCAGCTTGCGTGCCAGGTTGACCTTGGGACCTGCAATGTGGCAATGCATGTCCACACCGCCCGGCATGATTACCATCCCTTTGGCATCAATACGCCTTGCCTTCGGGGGAACGTCCTTCACGATCTTGCCGTTGGCGACGTAGATATCACAAACTTTGCCATCGACGCCATTCGCAGGATCATACACGCGGCCGTTTGCGATATGCAGCAAGATGTGCTCCGGCTTTGTCTGGCGCCTTATGCGGTGCCCATGGCGGGAACACGGTTCCCGCCGAGCAGTTCGCGCACACGCTCCTTGATACGGGTCAGCACTTCCTCGTCGCTCGGGTAGGGCGAGGGTAAAGCTGGTCGCAGGGGAATGGCTACATCGTCCATGCGGTAAACCGTACCAGGCACGCTGATGCCATATGTTGCGGTCGTGATCGCCACTCGTGCGAGCTTGCCGGTATGGGTAAGCTTGGGATCCAGCACTATCACGGGTATGCGCTTCAGGTGCTCGATTGCTGCGTGTGAGAAATTGGCACCTGGATCTGCGGCTATGATGAGCGCTGCATCCGCTTCGCCGCGTCCCAGCAGGTCCGCGCTCGTAAATTCGCCCGGATTGAAACGCGGATAGCCGCGGCCCAGGTTAATGCCAAACGGGAAACCGGTCTGCCATGAAACTATATTGTCCGCACCAGTGACATTGCCGTGGCCGCGCACCGGCTTGGCCACAAAATGAGTGTATTCGTTGAGATCTGTGGCGAGCGCCAGCAGCGCCCCTGAATTAAAATGACGTCCCCGCGTCATGGTAAGTCCCATGCCGAACAGCAGCGCCCCGAAGCGGCAATTCTTCATGCGCTGCGCCAGGTCTTCTAATGTGGCGAGAGGAACACCGGTCACCTGCTCGATCGCGGGATCCACGCGTCGTCCTTTCACCAGCGCACGCAGCGCCCACAGCACCTCGAAATCGCGCTGGGGTTTCACCTGCACGAAAATGTCCGCCACTGCCGCGCTCGGGCTGCGGCGCACGTCCACCAGCACTACAGTGCGGTCTTTCTTGCCCTGCGGGATATACATTCCCTTGGCAGTCACCGTATAGCGCGTAAACAGACGTGGATGGGATTCCGCCGGATTTCCACCCCAAAATACCAGCAGGTCGGCGCGGTTACGGATCTCGCCCAAGGTCGCAGTACTTTCTCCTACCCCCTCAAACGCCATGCCGGAGGGGCCATGGCAAACCGAAGTGGTGGTATCCAAATTGGCGCCGATCATGTCGGCGATTGCCACAGCCTGGCGCTGCGCTTCGCAAGTAGTGTCGGACAATCCATAGATCAAGGGGAAGCGCGCATTGGCCAGAATTTGTGCGGAGGCTTCAATTGCCTGCTCCGTGCTGGCTTCGCGCCCCTCGATGAGCGCGAACGGACGTTTTTCGTCAATACCATGCTCTTTGAACCAGGCGCGTCCAAGCACGCAGGCGTTCTCTGCTTTCGTGATTTTGTGGGCATCCAGATCCACAGTAAGATGCATGTCGTCGCATACGCACCCGCAGAAAGTGCAGGTGGCGTCATTAATAATTCGGGTGTTTTCGCTCATGATGTTCGTTCCTCCTGGCCTTAACCGGAGACCGGTTCCACCGTTACTTCAATGTGCTTGGAAATAGGCATGCCGCTGCCGGCTGTGTCGCTACCCATCAGCTGGCTGGAAAGCGGGCCGTAGGCGATGAACAGCAGCCCGTGCGGCAGGTCTTTGGTCGTTCGCCCCTTGCAACGCACGCTCACCTCGCCGCTGGCGCTACGCAGGCGTACCGCGTCGCCGTCCTTAAGGCCGAGCCGCGCCATGTCCTCCGCGTTCATCTCCACTGTGGATGAGACTTCAATGTACTCGGCTTCAAACTTGCCTGCACAGAGCGAAGTGCCCTGCCGTGACGAGCGCCCGCCGATGAGTGTCATGGTTTCGGGCACGAAGGTTTTCTCCTGGTCTTATCCACATTCGAACATAGCCTAACCCGCACCGTCAAGAAGAGCCGAGGCACAGAAGCATCTCGGCTACGCGCGTGAACTTCTCGCGCGGTTTGCCCTTGGGTTGACCACGCGCAACCTCAGCTGCGTCTATCTTGAGCCAGTCATCGACGCTGATGACGCGCACACCTCGTGTCGCAAGCAGCGGCGTCAGACCTTCGGCGCCAGCTTTCGCCGCGGGCGCCATTCGGGAAACGTCGGCGAGTAGCGACTTGACTGTCGCTATGCTGTCGGCCCGGTTGGTGCCGATGATCCCGGTTGGTCCGCGCTTGATCCAGCCTGCCGCATAAAGGCCCGGTATCACGGCGCCGCTGCCGTCTACAATGCGCCCATCCTGAGTTGGGAATACGCCCCGGCGAGCGTCGAACGGGACACCCGGGATTGGCACGCCGGAATATCCTATGCTGCGGAACAGCAGTCCGCACCGCAACAAGTCAGTTTCACTGGTTTCGCGCGCCACTTGTTGCATGGGAGTGCCATCGAGACGATTGCGCGCCAACACGACCTGCTCCATGCGTGCTGCGCCCTCGATCTTAACCGGGCTCTGCAGGAAGTGGAAGATTAAGCGGCGCGGCTTGCCGGTTGAGCCGCGAGCAGCGAACGCGCGGAAGATCTCAACGTTTTTTGCACTCACGAAATTGCTCTTGACCTCAAGTTCTGCGACGCTTTCGGCATTGAGTTCCATGTCCTTCGGATCGACTACGGCATCGCAACTGGGCAACTCTCCCAGTTCCTTCAGTTCCTTGTTGGTGAACTTGGCTTGCGCAGCACCGCGCCGCCCGATGACATGTATTTCACGTACACGGCTTGCTGCCAATGCGTCCAGCGCATGCTCTGCGATGTCTGTGGCTTTGAGCTCATCGACCGACTTGGCAAGGATGCGGCAGACGTCTGCTGCTACGTTGCCCTGACCGACGATGGCCACGACTTCGGCAGACAGGTCGAAGCTGCGGTCCCGGTAGTCCGGATGGCCGTTATACCAAGCGACGAACTCGGTGGCGGTGTGGCTACCCGGGAGATCCTCACCGGGAATGCCGAGACGTCGATCAGTTTCCGCGCCGCAGGCAAAAATAACGCCGTGATATTGGGCGCGCAGCTCTTCGACGGTCACATCGCGCCCGACTGCGACATTGCCCAGCAGGTTGAAGTAGGGCAGGCGCGCAATCACGGCGTAGACCAGGATTGCTTCCTTGAGCTTGGGATGATCTGGCGCCACGCCATAGCGCACCAGCCCGTAGGGCGCGGGCAGCCGCTCGATCATGTCGACGCGTACGTTTTGACTGCTCTTGAGCAGCGCCTCTGCGGCATAGAAGCCGCTGGGTCCGGCACCTACTACCGCCACGCGAAGCGGGTTGCCCGTAGTTCCTGGTATATTCATTTCAGGACTGGTGTCAGTAACCGAGCGCCTTCTTGCGTTCCTCCGCTCCGGGCAGCGGATCCTGCTTTTCGCTAATCGCTGGAAGCGCTTGCGAGCGCTCGGCGTTGATTTCAATCCAGTGGCGTTGGTCCTCGGGGATGTCGTCATCGGCATAGATCGCGTGCACCGGACAGATCGGAATGCAAGCGCTGCACTGGATGCATACCTGATTGTCGATATACAGCATTTTGTCGTCAGCGTGGAAACAGGCAACGGGGCACACAGTTACGCAGTCGGTGAAGCGGCATCCTTTGCAGTTGTCTGTGACAATGGTGGTCATAACGTCTCCACTTGGGTTGTAGGAAAGAGTGGGGGAATAGCCTCTCAGCCTAGGCGGTCGAGCCAGCGTCCAATAAGGCGCTCTACCTCGTCCGGTCGCAGCGGAGGCTTGTGGGTATCCGGCCATATCAAAGACGCATTCTCCTCGATGGTGCGCCGGATACCAGCGACATCGCGGCAGCGCTCGGGAAAACTCCTGAGAGCTGCAAGGGCTGCGCCCAGAACCTGCTCGTGGGCATCCGGAAAGCGGTCGACGATACGCTGAGAATAATGCCGGGCGCTCATCTCGGCGCCTGCAAATCCCTCAGCCAGACGCCGCAATGGGTCCTGCTCCAGTACCGGGGCCAGCTCTTTCGGGATAGCAATTTGCCGGCTTCGAGCCCACTCGAGAAATTCGCGCGGGTTTACGCGGCGGTCCGTCACCGCCAGCGACAGGTCGTCCCGGCTGAACGGCTTCAGAGTGCCGCCGATCATCGCTTCGCCGACAAGCTCTGCATATTGCGCCAGCGCCTCGATCAGCGGGTCGGCGCCCCCAACGGTGTGAGAATCCTTGAGCCACGGAGTTTCAGGTTCTATTTCCAACAGCAGACAGATCGCCTCGTGCACCGTCCACAGCTTGCGACTGCGCCACTTGCCATAAGTAGGCGCTGTCATCATGGCGTGTATCCCGCTGGAACCGCCCTCAAAGGGTTCACGCAGCCCATTTTTACCAATCTGTTCCGGACATAGCAATCCTTGATACGATTCCATCGGTTGTGCCGCATGTTCAGTATTGATCTGCTCATCTTGATAAAACAATCAGGTTTCTTCATTTTTCTTTACCCCTTGTTGCGTGTAAGAGCTTTCACCGTTCCGGCGATCGGCTCCGCGATACCAGCAACCATTGGGTGGACATTCTGCTGCGGCGTCGCGCAAACTCAAGTCACGACATGACATTCTACAGAAAATTTTAAGCGCGGGAAGCGGAACGGTCAGAAAATTGATCTAGATCAAGTTTAATCAACTTAGTTATTTTGCGTGCACAAACAAAATTTAATTTATGCTTTCTTGCACGCGCGTTATGAGCATAATATTTCTTCCAGATTCGGATTTCTTAAGACACCTGAGCATTACTGACCCAGCTCTTCCAGCAAGCTTACCAAATCATCAGCGTGTTCTTCTTCCATCGCCAGGATGCCTTCCAACATGCGGCGGGTAGTTGGGTCGTCATTGCCGAGATAGGCAATCATTTCCCGGTAACTGTCAATCGCAATCCGTTCGGCGACCAAATCTTCCTTGATCATGTCAATCAGCGTATCGCCCTCAACATATTCCGCATGACTGCGAGTGAGCAAACCATCTGGTGAGAAATTCGGCTCGCCACCCAATTGCACGATGCGCTGCGCAATCTGGTCAGCGTGCATCTGCTCTTCGTTGGCGTGTTGGAGAAATTCCTGTGCCACGCTCTGCGCATTGATTCCTGCTGCCATGAAATGATGGCGTCTGTAGCGCAGCACGCAGACGATTTCCGTGGCAAGCGCTTCGTTAAGCAGTTTAACTACTGTTTCCCGGTTGCCGCGGTAGCCGGGAGTGACTGCGCCTTGCTCGATGTGCTGGCGGGCACGCTTGCGCAGGGTTTTGATGTCGGTAAGAAAAGGTTTGTTGGCCATGATTTTTTCCAATAAAGAGGTGAGATTATACTCTGGAGATTAGCATATTCTTCGAATAGTGAGAGTAGTGATTTTCTTTAAATCCATTCAAAGGTTCGATTGTGGAGGCTCTCTACATCTTCAGTGGTTACGGCCGTCCCCGACTAACCGCTGCTTGACGTATCCCTTTACCAACCCCGCATGATCGAAGATCACGGAAAAGAGGGCTGGCTGTTCCCAGTCGTCCCGGTAGCGATAATCCCAGGACTTATCGTCAGAGAGAAGATATGTCACTTTGATTTGTACGGAAGGTCCAATCAGGTGCAGCACATCGTCCTGAGTCATTCCCGTTTTGATTCGGGCGAAATGGTCATCATCCAGCACTTGTTCAATTAATACCAGCTTGCCGCTTGCATCAAATGTAACCAAGAAAGTTTCCAACCCCAAAGGCCCGCGCGGATAAGCCCAGACATGTCCGCCGGGCGTTTCCCACGTGGCGGCAGGTGCGCCCATTTCCGCCCGGACTTCGGTTTCATTGGCAATACCCGGCTTGAGCCCGCGGCCGCTGTACGATGCGCAGCCGGCAAGCAGCGCCAGAATCGTCAACCCGAGTAATGTCTGCTCAAATGAACGCATCATTTTTGCCTCGCGACTTTACTCGTCTCCTTCAATCACTGGATCGGGAATATGGGTGAAGGCAATCCGCATTGGAGCGGAGTTGAGGGCGAAATGCGCACCGCCGAAATAAACGGTGTTTTTGCCATAGCGCAGGTTCAGCGAATCGATTATCGCATTCAGCTTATCATGGGATTTGCCGGTGTCGAACAAAGACCATGATCGATTGGTTTGCTTATCCAAATCCGACAGGGTGATGGCCACAGAAAGCGGGACCGCCTTAGCTTTGGGGTATTTCTTCCACATCGTCGCAAGAGCATTGAGCAATTGCAAAGTATCCTGCGTCGGGTCAAGGCGGGCCTGATTTTCCCAGCTTTCACCATTGATATGCTTCACCTTGATATGCATCGCCCCGGTGATACGCTTGTAGCTGCGCAGGCGCATTGCCGCTTTCTGCGTCAAGCGGTGCAGCACTGAATATGCCGCGTCGCGCGAGCGCAGTTCCGGCGGCAGCACGTGGGAATGTCCCACGCTTCCGCGCTGCGAGGGCAGGGTGGGTACGATTTCACCGCGCAGCCTGGAATACATTCTCTCCCCTTCGATACTGCCCCACGCGATGCGCAATTGTTGTTTGTTTGCGGAACACAGCTTCTGGACCGAATCGATGCCGTGTTCATTGAGGCGTATTTCCATATTCCTGCCGATGCCGCACAAATCTCTTAACTTCAGGCGGTACAGGCAATCCGGCAAATCGGCATCATCGATCACCACGCAGCCGTCCGGTTTTTGCATGTCGCAGGCAACTTTGGCGAGAAAAGTGTTGGGCGCAATGCCGATGGAACAGCGCAGTGCTTCCCCGACCGTGCTGTAGATTTTGTGCTTGATGGTTTTGGCAAGCGCAAGCGCACGGCTGCGCTGTTGCTGGCTGCCGGTCAGCTCGCACGCCATTTCGTCTATCGAACATACCGTTTCTACATGCGTGCAGGATTCCACCGCTTGCACCAGCTTGTGGTGGTATTCGATGTAAATCGCCGGACGCGCTTCGACAAATTTAATTGCAGGACAGAGCCGCTTCGCTTCCCGCACCGGGGTTCCGGTCTTGACGCCGAATTTTTTTGCCTCATAGCTCGCGGCGATGCAGCACGTGGTATCGGCGAGCACCGGCAGCACCGCAGTAGGCTTGCCCCGCAGCTCGGGGAGCAATTCTTGCTCTACCGATGCGAAGTAGGAATTGAAATCAACGTACAACGCGCGCAGGGTCATGCTTGGCCCAGGAGTCGCGCAGAGTGACGGCGCGGTTGTATACGGGTTTGCCGGGTTTTGTGTCTTTTAAGTCCGCTACGAAATACCCGTGCCGCTCGAATTGGAAGCGGACTTCAGGTTTGGCTGATGCCAGGTCAGGCTCGAGATAGGCGCTAATCACTTCCTTGGAATGTGGGTTCAGGAATTCCTTATAGTCCTTGCCGCCGGCGTCGGGATGCGGATGAACGAACAGACGGTCGTAGAGCCGCACTTCAGCCCGCAGTGCTTGTGTGGCGGAAAGCCAGTGGATGTTACCTTTTACTTTGCGCGCTTCCGCTCCCGCGGTGCCGCTTTTGCTTTGCGGATCGTAAGTGCAATGAATGGCTTCGACTTCGCCTTGCTTGTTTTTTTCCACTCCTACGCATTTGACGATATAGGCATAACGCAACCGGACTTCGGCGTTTGGCGAGAGGCGGAAATAACCTTGTGGGGGATGTTCAATGAAATCCTCGCGCTCGATATAGAGAGTTTTGGAAAACGGCAGCTTGCGCTTGCCTAGTTCCGGTTGTTGCGGATGGTTGGGCGCTTCGCATTCCTCTACTTTACCCTCTGGATAATTATCAATGATGAGCTTGAGTGGTTTCAGAACGGCGATGCGGCGCTCGGCGCGTTCATTCAAATCATCGCGCAGCGCGTCTTCCAGCATGCCGATATCAATCCACGAATCCGCTTTGGAGACACCGATGCGCTCGCAAAACAGGCGTATGGATTCCGGCGTGTAGCCGCGGCGGCGCACGCCGACCAGGGTGTTCATGCGCGGGTCGTCCCAGCCGTCAACATATTTGCCTTCGACAAGTTCAATGAGTTTCCTCTTGCTCATCACGGTATAGGTAAGGTTCAATCGCGCGAACTCGATTTGCTGCGGCAGCGGGCGCTTGAGATGCCCGTCGTTGGCCAGCTCGTTCAGCACCCAGTCGTAAAGCGGACGGTGGTCTTCAAACTCCAGCGTGCAAATAGAGTGGGTGATATTTTCCAGCGCATCGGAAATGCAGTGGGTGTAGTCGTAAAGCGGGTAAATGCACCATTTATCGCCAGTGCGGTGGTGATCCGCGTGACGGATGCGGTAAATCGCGGGGTCGCGCATATTGATGTTGGGCGAAGTCATGTCAATCTTGAGCCGCAACACGTGCCCGCCGTCGGGAAATTCACCTGCCTTCATGCGACGGAATAAATCAAGGTTTTCCTCAACCGGTCGGTTGCGGTAGGGGCTCTCTCTGCCCGCTTCGGTCAATGTGCCGCGAAGTTGGCGGATTTCGTCCGCACTAAGACTGTCGACGTATGCCTTGCCGGTTTTGATGAAATGCTCGGCGAACTGATAGAGCTTGTCGAAATAGTCGGAAGCGTAATAAAGATGTTTGCCCCAGTCGAAACCCAGCCAGTGCACCGAATCGAGGATGGAATCCACATATTCCTGTTCCTCCTTGGTCGGGTTGGTATCGTCAAAGCGCATGTGGCATTCGCCCTTATAATCGCGCGCCAGGCCAAAGTTGAGGCATATGGACTTGGCGTGGCCGATATGCAGGTAGCCGTTGGGTTCCGGTGGAAAGCGTGTCTCCACCCGCCCGCCCCATTTGCGGGTGGCATTGTCCTGGTCAATGATGTTGCGGATGAAGTTGGGCGCGGCGGGGGGTCTGTTTGGAGTGTTTGCCATGTTCGGAAGCTTTTTTAACATAAACCGATCTGAAAGTTAAAGAAAATTGCTTATGCTGTGCTAAAGCAATCGGGTGCGAAATCCATTCAAGTTGCGCGCTGAACGCTTCAGAAAAGGCTTGTCTGGCCTTATTTCCGTCATTTTATCCTATTTGATTTGCTTAATTTTTTTGCTAGAATAGTGCGGTACGATCAACGAGATGGGCTTTCAGCCCATTTTTTGTTTGTGGTGTTCTATGGATTTGCGCGAAGTACTTGAAACTGCAGTGATTGGCCTTGGCTACGAGCTGGTGGACCTCGAGATGTCCAACCACGGAAAGCTGCTCAGGGTGTTCATCGACAAGATGGGCGGGATTAATGTGAGCGATTGCGCGTTGGTCAGCAATCATCTAACCCGCTTGTTGGCGGCGGAGAACATCGTTTACGAAAGGCTCGAGGTTTCTTCCCCGGGCCTAGACCGGGTCTTGAAAAAGCGCTCGGATTTCGAGCGTTTTGCCGGTGAGAGGGCGCAAATCAAAGTGCGGATGCCCATATCCGGGCAGAGAAATTTTGTAGGTGTGCTTCGTGGCATCAATGGCGAGTTTTTGCAACTGGAAGTGGACGGCAGAATGCTGTCGCTGGATATGGCTAATTTGGAAAAGGCCCGTTTGATCCCGAATTTATGAGCTGGAGTTTACAGTTATGAGTAGAGAGATTTTATTACTGGTGGACGCCCTGGCGCGCGAAAAAAGCGTGGAAAAGGATATCGTTTTTGCTGCGCTGGAATTGGCGTTGGCTTCCGCTACCAAGAAACGTTTTCACGACGATGTTGAGGTCAGGGTGGCGGTCGACCGCAACAGCGGGGAATATGCGTCTTTCCGTCGCTGGCAGGTGGTGGCCGATGAGGAGCTGGAAGCGCCTTCGCGCCAGATGACTTTGGAACAGGCGCAAAAACTCAATCCGGAAATTAAGCTTGGCGAGTATATCGAAGAACCGCTTGAGGCCGTGGAATTCGGCCGCATCGGCGCGCAAACCGCGAAGCAAGTGATTTTGCAGAAAATCCGCGATGCCGAGCGCGAGCAGATCCTGAACGATTTCCTGCAGCGCAAAGAGCAGTTGGTTACCGGCGTAATTAAGCGCATGGAGCGTGGCAACGCGATGATCGAATCCGGCCGCATTGAAGCGCTGTTACCGCGCGACCAGATGATACCCAAGGAGAACCTGAGGGTGGGCGACCGCGTGCGCGCCTATCTCATGCGCGTGGATCGCAACAGCCGCGGACCGCAACTCATTTTATCGCGTATCGTTCCCGAGTTCCTGGTGAAACTATTCGAACTCGAAGTTCCTGAAATCGAGGAAGGCCTGCTGGAAATCAAGGCCGCCGCGAGAGACCCGGGTTCGCGGGCCAAAATAGCTGTGAAAGGCAATGACCAGCGCATAGACCCGATTGGAACCTGTGTCGGCATGCGCGGGTCAAGAGTGCAGGCGGTGACCGGCGAGCTGGCCGGCGAGCGAGTGGACATCATTTTGTGGGCGCCCGATGCAGCGCAGTTCGTGATTAATGCGCTCGCTCCGGCAGAAGTAAGCAGCATCGTGGTGGACGAGGAAAAGCACAGCATGGATATCGTGGTCGAAGAGGAAAACCTGGCGCAGGCAATAGGACGCAACGGACAAAACGTGAGATTGGCTTCAGAACTCACAGGCTGGGGACTCAACATCATGACTGTTGCCGAGTCCCAGAAAAAAAGCGGTGAGGAATCTGCGAACATCAAGAAGCTCTTCATGGAACGGCTGGATGTGGACGAAGAGGTTGCGGATATTCTGGTACAGGAAGGTTTCAACACCCTCGAGGAAGTGGCTTATGTGCCGCTCAATGAAATGCTGGAAATCGAAGCTCTTGACGAAGAGACAGTCAATGAGCTCAGGAGCCGCGCGCGCAGCGCGCTGCTTAACGAGGCGATTGCCAGCGAAGAACGGGTGGAACACGATGCCGAGGATTTGTTGACCCTCGAAGGCATGGACAGCCAAACCGCGCGGGTGCTGGCCGCCAAAGGCGTGACTACCAAGGAAGGTCTGGCGGATCTAGCGGTTGACGATTTGCTGGAGATGACCGGAATGGACGACGAGCGCGCCAGGAAGCTCATTATGACAGCGCGCGCGCCGTGGTTTGCTTGATACAGTAGCGGATTAGGAATCAGGAAAGAGTTATGGCGCAGATGAACGTAGAGCAATTTGCCCGCGAGCTGAAGCTGGATCCTTCACGCTTGATCGAGCAATTACAGGCAGCCGGGGTCAATAAGAAGCTCGTTGAAGACTTGCTCACCGAGCAGGACAAGACCCAGTTGCTCGACTACCTGCATCGTGTGCATGGTGCGGAGCAGAAAAAGAAAATCACGCTGACCCGCAGGCAGACTTCTGAGATCAAAAAATCAGATAACACCGGCAAAGCACGCACCATCCAGATCGAAGTGCGCAAAAAGCGCGTCTTTGTGAAACGTGATGAGACTGCAGCCGAAGATGAAGGACGTGAAACCGTAGCTCCTGTTTTGGATGCCGAGCAACTAGCGCTGCGCGAGGAAGAAGCAAAAAAACAAGCTGAGCTGATTGCGAGGCAAAGTGAAGAACTGCGCGACAAGCAGGAGAAAAAACGCAAGAAATCAGAAATCAAAACCGAAGAACTGCAAGAGGGCGCGCCCGTCCAGCAGGTAACAGGAATTCAGCTACCCCCGCCCGGAACCGCAGGTACTTTGCACAAACCGACGGTGACCCCCGAGAAAGCTGCAAAGTCGCAGAAAAAAGCCAAGAAGCAGCCAAAAGTTATCTGGCAGGACGAGACCACTCGCAGGCGCACTATCAAAACCCGGGGTGATTTCGGCGGCCAGGGCTGGCGTGAACGCAAGGGGCCCAAGCCCAAGCAACCGCAACAGGAGGGCCAGCCGCAGCAGGCACATGCGTTCTCCATGCCCACCGAGGCGGTGGTGCACGAAGTGCTGGTCCCTGAAACGATTTCTGTCGCCACGCTGGCACAGAAAATGTCAGTAAAAGCAGCGGAAGTCATCAAGGTGCTGATGAACATGGGCACTATGGTGACTATTAACCAGGTCCTGGACCAGGATACAGCGATGATTGTTGTGGAGGAAATGGGGCACATCGCCAGGCGCGCTAAGCTGGATGACCCCGAATCTTTCCTAAGCGAGGACCAGCAACCCCGGGTAGCGACTTTACTGCCGCGCGCTCCGGTGGTCACAGTGATGGGTCACGTGGACCATGGCAAGACCTCGCTGCTTGACTACATTCGCCGCACCCGCGTTGCGAGCGGGGAAGCAGGCGGAATTACCCAGCATATCGGCGCGTATCATGTCGAAACCCCGAGGGGCATGATTACATTTCTTGATACGCCCGGCCATGAAGCGTTTACCGCGATGCGCGCGCGCGGCGCGAAAGCAACCGATATCGTAATTCTGGTGGTGGCGGCAGACGACGGGGTGATGCCGCAGACCATCGAAGCGGTGCATCATGCCAAAGCGGCCAAGGTTCCGATCGTGGTCGCGGTGAACAAAATAGACAAGCCGGAAGCCAATCCCGAACGCATCAAGCAGGAGCTGGTGGCGCAGCAAGTGGTGCCTGAGAGTTGGGGAGGAGACACCATGTTTGTCGACGTTTCCGCCAAGACGGGAAAGGGTATTGATGCGCTGCTGGAGAGCGTTCTGCTGCAAGCCGAAGTGCTTGAGCTTAAAGCTGCCCGAGACATACCAGCCAAGGGCCTGGTGATTGAGTCGCGCTTGGACAAAGGACGCGGGCCGGTTGCCACCATCTTGGTGCAGTCGGGCACTTTGAAGCGCGGCGATGTGCTGCTTGCGGGCGCTGTGTTTGGCCGGGTGCGCGCCATGTTCGATGAAGCGGGACATACGGTGCAGGAAGCAGGGCCTTCGATCCCGGTGGAAATCCAGGGATTATCGGATGTGCCTGTTGCAGGTGAGCAAGCGCAGGTGCTGGGTGATGAGCGCAAGGCAAGAGAAATCGCGCTGTTCCGCCAAGGCAAGTTCCGCGACGTGAAACTGGCCAAACAACAGGCGGCCAAACTCGAAAACGTGTTTGACCAGATGGCCGAAGGCGAAGCCAAAACACTTTCGCTGGTGATCAAGGCCGATGTGCAGGGCTCATATGAAGCGCTGACGCATGCTCTTCAAAAACTTTCTACGGGGGAAGTCAAGGTCAATATCATCCATAGTGGGGTCGGCGCCATAACCGAGTCCGACATCAATCTGGCGCTTGCTTCCAAGGCTGTGGTCATCGGTTTCAATACCCGCGCCGACAGCACCGCGCGCAAACTCATCAGCAATGCCGGCGTGGATGTGCGCTATTACAATATCATTTACCAGGCGGTGGACGAGATCAAGGCGGCGCTCTCCGGCATGCTGGCGCCGGAGCGCAAGGAGAACGTCCTCGGCCTGGTGGACGTGCGACAGGTATTCCATATTTCCAAGGTCGGTGCCGTGGCCGGCTGTTATGTTCTGGAAGGCTTGGTCAAGCGTAATTCCATGGTACGCGTATTGCGCGACAACGTGGTGATACATAGCGGTGAACTGGACTCACTGAAACGTTTTAAGGACGATGCAAGGGAAGTCAAGGCAGGCTTTGAATGCGGTCTGTCGATCAAAAATTACGATGACATCAAAGTGGGCGACCAGCTGGAGATTTACGAGGTCGTCGAAGTCGCAAGAACGTTGTAAGGCGTGAGGAGTAATGAGTAAGAAGTAAAGCCAAGGCTTTACAGCGCCTCGCTCTAACCCCTTACACTTTACCGAAATATGCCATGCCTAAAGATTATCCCAGAACCCGGCGCGTTGCTGAACAAATCCAGCGAGAGCTGGCGGAAATCATACGCCAGGAAATGAAGGATCCGCGGATTGGCATGATTACGCTTACCGACGTGGAAGTATCCCCGGACTTCTCTCACGCCAAGGTTTTTTTCACGCACCTCGGGGAATCCCGGCAAACCGCAGAATACTTGAGCGGCCTGCAACACGCTGCAGGGTTTTTGCGCAGTCACCTGGCCCATCGCCTCAAATTGTATGCCGTGCCGGAATTGCATTTCATTTACGACACGTCGGTTGAGCGCGGCGTGCGCCTCTCCAGCCTGATTGACCAGGCGATTTCAGAAGACAAAAAACATACGTCTTAGCCCACCTTGTACAAGAGGCAAATCAGCGGCGTCCTGCTCCTCGACAAGCCACCGGGGCTCACTTCCAGCGCCGTATTGCTAAAAGTGAAACGTTGGTACCACGCCGAGAAAGCTGGGCACACCGGCACTTTGGACCCGCTGGCAACAGGCCTG
The DNA here is from genome assembly GCA_035319205.1 of Burkholderiales bacterium. Lineage (GTDB taxonomy): Bacteria > Pseudomonadota > Gammaproteobacteria > Burkholderiales > JAHFRG01 > JAHFRG01. The sequence continues at coordinate 20,643 of DATHDD010000053.1, forward strand.
CTGCCGATATGCCTCGGTGAAGCGACCAAGTTTTCTCAAGGTTTGCTTGATTCGGGAAAAGCCTATCAAGCCGTGGTTAAGCTCGGGGAAACCACAGCAACGGGAGACGCCGAGGGAGAAATCCTGACCATCCGGGCTGTCGATGTCTCCCGCGACCGCGTGCAACAAGCTTTAACTAGTTTGCTCGGAAATATCTGCCAGATTCCTCCCATGTATTCCGCCGTAAAGTACCGGGGGAGACCGCTCTATGCTTATGCCAGGGAAGGCAAACAGGTGGAAAGGGCGCCGAGAAAAGTGCGCATAGAATCTTTGCGCCTCGATAATATTGAAGAGCAAGAAATTAAGATTACGATCCACTGCAGCAAGGGCACTTATGTCCGCGTGTTGGCCGAAGATTTGGGTAAGTTGCTGGGCTGCGGCGCACATTTGAAAATGTTGCGCCGAACTGAGGTTGGGCCTTTCCGCCTCAACCAAGCCCTTACTCTGCCGCAGCTTGAAGCGATGAACATGGAACAAAGAGACGCAAGCCTTCTGCCCGTAGACTGTTTGGTGCAGGCGCTTCCGGAAATTGTTCTTGAAGATGAAAATTGCAGAAATTTTTTGCGCGGCAATGCTATATCACAAGAGATGAGACCGATTTGCGGTATTGCAAGAATCTATAATATGAAACAAAGGTTTATTGGTCTTGGGGAAATTACAGCTGAAGGCAAAATCAAACCCAAGCGCCTGCTCTCCGTGTGCAAGGCGCAATAAAAAAATAATATCCAAGGGCAAACCGTTTGAATCCATGTCTAAAACAAAACTCACTTGAGCAAATCAGCCATTAAAAGGTAGAATGTAAGCCTTTCTATTCGGAGAGCAAGTAATGTCAGTAACAACCAGCCAAAAGTCAAAAATTGTGCAGGATTTTCAAACGGCCAAAGGCGATACCGGTTCCACTGAAGTGCAGGTTGCATTGTTGACCGCGCGCATCAACGATCTGACCGAGCATTTCAAGGCGCACGTGAAAGATCACCACTCGCGCCAAGGATTGTTGCGCATGGTAAGCCGCCGCCGCAAGCTGCTTGACTATCTCATGAGCAGCAATGCCGAACGCTACCGCAAGCTGATTGAACGCCTGAGTCTGCGAAAGTAGGTATGCATTTTCCTGCTGCTGCGGTCTTTAAATAGCAAAACGGCAATTTTCATACTGAATTTAAGATTTCATAAAGGATAAGGCGTTTTGAAGCACATTCAAAAAAGTTTTCGCTTCGGGGATCACCAAGTCACACTGGAAACCGGTGAAATTGCGCGCCAAGCGACTGGCGCAGTAGTAGTAAACATGGATGACACGGTAGTGCTGGTTACAGTGGTTGCAGCCAAGCAAGCCAACCCAGGTCAGGATTTTTTTCCACTGACAGTAGATTATCAGGAACGCACTTACGCCGCCGGAAAAATACCCGGCGGTTTTTTTAAGCGCGAAGGCCGGCCATCGGAAAAGGAAACTCTGACCTCGCGCTTGATAGACCGACCCTTGCGCCCGCTGTTTCCGGAAAGTTTTTACAACGAGGTTCAAATCATCGCCACCGTGGTGTCATCCAACAACGAAATTGATTCCGACGTTCCTGCGATGCTGGGAGCTTCGGCGGCATTGGCAATTTCCGGGATTCCCTTTAACGGGCCGATCGGCGCTGCAAGAGTAGGCTTTATCAATGGCGAATACATACTAAATCCCACCGCTACCCAATTAACTTCTTCTTCCCTTAATCTGGTTGTTGCAGGCACCGAACAAGCGGTGCTGATGGTTGAATCGGAAGCGCAGGAACTGCCCGAAGACATCATGCTTGGTGCGGTGATGTATGGACATCGCGAAATGCAAGCGGCGATCAAAGCCATCAATGAACTTGCAGACGAAGCGGGCACGCCGCCCTGGGATTATCAGCCTCCGGCAAAGGATGAAGCGCTGATAGCCAAAGTTAATGAAATGGCGGAAGACGATTTGCGCAAAGCCTACGAGATCAGACAGAAGCAAGCGCGCAGCCAGCAGATAGAGACTCTACGCAGCCGGGTGTTAAGCGAAATCAATGGTGAAAATCCAGACCCTGAGCGCGAGAACCTGATTAAAACCATTTTTATGGATGTGGAAGCGAAAATTGTGCGCAGCCAAATTCTTAACGGTGAACCGCGCATAGACGGCCGCGACACGCGTACTGTAAGACCCATCACCATTCGCACCGGCGTATTGCCGCGCGCTCATGGCTCGGCGCTGTTTACTCGTGGCGAGACCCAGGCATTGGTGGTTGCGACGCTCGGCACAGCGCGCGATGGGCAGATTATAGATGCGCTGCAAGGTGAATATACCGACCGTTTCATACTTCATTACAATATGCCGCCTTATGCGACCGGGGAAACCGGCCGCGTCGGCTCGCCCAAGCGCCGCGAAATCGGCCATGGGCGACTGACTAAACGCGCGTTGATCGGCGTGTTGCCGACAGCTGAGGAATTTGGCTATGCCATGCGGGTGGTGTCGGAAATCACCGAATCAAACGGTTCGAGCTCGATGGCCTCGGTGTGCGGAGGCTGTCTTGCGCTGATGGATGCCGGCGTTCCCATTAAAGCGCATGTCGCGGGTATCGCCATGGGCCTCATCAAGGAGGGCAACCGCTTCGCGGTACTTACCGATATTCTGGGCGATGAGGACCATCTCGGCGATATGGATTTCAAGGTGGCCGGCACTGAAAAGGGCATCACTTCGCTGCAAATGGATATCAAGATTCAGGGCATCACCAAGGAAATCATGCGCGTTGCTCTCAATCAGGCGCGCGAAGGACGCATGCATATTCTGGAGATCATGAAACAGGCTCTGCCCAGCGCGCGGGGGGAAATTTCGGCTTACGCGCCGCGCATCATGACCATTAAGATTAAACCGGAGAAGATTCGCGACGTGATTGGCAAGGGTGGTGCGGTGATCCGCGCGCTTACCGAGGAAACCGGCACATCCATTGATATTGCCGAAGATGGAACGGTGACTATCGCCTGCACCGCCTCGGAAGGCTGTCTGCTGGCCAAGAAACGCATTGAGGATATCACTGCTGAAGTAGAAGTCGGCAGAGTATATGAAGGCACGGTGCTCAAGCTCCTGGATTTTGGCGCCATCGTGAGTGTGCTGCCCGGTAAGGACGGATTGCTGCATATCTCGCAGATCGCTAATGAGCGGGTAAACAGCGTGGCGGATCATCTCAGAGAGGGCCAGACTGTCAAAGTGAAAGTGCTGGAAGCGGATGAAAAAGGCCGGCTGCGGTTGAGCATGAAAGCAGTCGCGGCGGAAACCACAACAACTCAGTAAAATATTCTGTTTTGCAAAAAACAAGGGGCGGCTGAGGAGCCGCCCCTTGCATATTTTGCCGGTAGGATCCGAACTATTTCGCTACCTGTTTCTCCCGCATCTCATCCAGCGTCTTACAGTCTATGCACAGGGTGGCAGTAGGACGGGCTTCAAGACGTTTCAGGCCGATTTCAACACCACAGTTCTCGCAGTAACCGTAGTCTCCAGAGTCGATTTTGCTGATGGTTTCCTCGATTTTTTTGATGAGCTTGCGTTCACGGTCGCGGTTGCGTAGTTCAAGGGCCATATCAGATTCCTGGCTGGCGCGATCATTGGGATCGGCAAAAATCGTCGCTTCATCCTGCATGGTGTGCACGGTGCGGTCTATATCCTGGCTCAACTCGACTTTCAGGGATTCCAGGATTTTGCGGAAGTGCCCAAGCTGTTTGGGATTCATGTATTCTTCCCCTTTTTTTGGCACATAGGGGGTGAATTGTTTATGCAATTCCGGTGACATTTTCATAGCATCCATATCTGGAAAAACGCTTTGATATCAGAAAACGAATTATACCGCAAGTCCTGTTTGACATACCTGATTTTTGCTGTATGGTAAATTGACCTTTATGATCGTCAAGAGTATATTTCGCGCTTCCGGGGTGTAGCGCAGCCTGGTAGCGCGCTTGCTTTGGGAGCAAGATGTCGGGAGTTCAAATCTCTCCACCCCGACCAATATCAACCCGGTTTGAGAGTGACCCAAGCTGGCGGCAGAACCTGTGCCCGTAGCTCAATCGGATAGAGCACCAGCCTTCTAAGCTGGGGGTTGTGGGTTCGATTCCCGCCGGGCACGCCATTCTTGACCTCGAGTCGCGCAGCCAGCAAGCTTGCTTCAACGGTGGACGTAGCTCAATGGTAGAGTCCCGGATTGTGATTCCGGTTGTTGTGGGTTCGAATCCCATCGTCCACCCCATAATCTAAGGAACCTCTGATTAAGTCCTCCGCGGAGCGCGTTTCTGACGCAATGCGGATGATTGCAAGGCGCGTGACGAAGGTGCCTAGCCGTAGCTTAAGCACAAGGAGCGCAACGACGCAAGCGCCGCATTGCGCCGAAACCCGGATGGGACGGCTGCCGCGGCGCTACCCCGAAAAGCCAGCGTCGCGCCCTCGTGGGACTTAATCAGAGGTTCCTTAGCTGCGCCGCGCGCCCCCGGTCTGCTGTGGATAAACCTGGCGCTGAAAACCGTCCGTCAGCAGCAATGCGCGTTTGATGCCCGCC
>DATHDD010000054.1:0-4613 GCA_035319205.1 Burkholderiales bacterium
GCTCGACATTTACCCCTGCGAGAATGATTAAACCCGCCACAAAATAGCTTCCGGTAATCAGCATCGCCAGACGATGATCGCCACCCGAAAGCCAGGTCACAAGTCCGTAAGTAATCGGCCCAAGTATCGAGGATAATTTCACCGCCAGCCCCCACAGGCCGAAAAATTCTGCATGACGAGTCTCGGGGCTCAATAATCCGACCAAAGCGCGCGCCGCCGACTGGCTGGCGCCCAGGCAGATTCCCGCGAGATTTGCGGCAACCCAGAACATTGCCGGCCCCTGCGCTGCCCAGGCGAGCAGAATCATGATGAGCCACCCGACCAGCGTGGCGGAAATCGCCTGCACGTGGCCAATGCGGTCCTGCACGTTTCCAAAGATAAAGGCGCCGATCGCAGCAGTTATGTTGACTGCGAAAATCATGACTATGGTTTGTTGGGTTTCGAAATGCATCGCCTGTTCAGCGTAAATCGCGGCAAGCGCAATGACCGCCTGAATTCCGGCCTGGTAAAACACGATGCAAAGCAGAAAGCGCCACAGATCGCGGTAACGGCGCGCCTGCATCAGCGTTTGCAGCAAGCGGCTAAATGCCGTACGAACAATCCCGGTGTGCGGCTGAGGTTTGGCGCGCTCGCGCAGAATTGCAAAAGTTGGAACGCTGGAGAGCGCAAACAATCCTGCGGTAATCAGCATGCACACCGGCACAAAGTCCTGCGCTTTTGCACCATGCCGCTGCGCGTAATTAATGTATACCAGTGACAGGCCGAGGCTTAACAGGCCGCCGAGATAACCCAGGCTCCAGCCCCAGCCGGATACTTTGCCCATCGCCTCACTGCTCGCGAGTTCCGGCAAAAAAGCGGCAATCAGGTTTTCGCCGCTGCCGTAAAAAAAGTTGGACAGCACCACGAAAAATATTGCAATCCATAATTCGTCCGGGCCGATCAACCCCAAACCCGCGGTAAACAGAACGCAGCCGATGGTGGTAAGAAGCAGGAGCTTTTTTTTCGCGGCGAACGCATCGGCATAAGCGCCGATGAGCGGCGCGGTGAACATTATTGCCGCGTACGAAATTGCCAGCGCAGCGCTCCAGGCGAAAGTCGCCCATGCCTGATTTTGCGCCACCACCGCGACGAAATACGCATTGAATATGGCAGTAATTACTACCGTGGTATAGCCTGAATTGGCGAAATCGTACATTGCCCAAGCCCAGACTTCGCGCAATGCGACGTCTTTCGCCAGGCTGGGGTAAGAACGATTAGTCAAGTTCCGACGGAATATTTTGTGTGGAAAGGGCGACGGGTTTCTTGCATTATTCACCTGCCCGGATCATAGCTGATGTTTCGCAGCCGTGAAAGCCGTAGATGCTTCAAATAATGCCTTGCTGCTTTAATACTTTTTGCTGCTCCGAATCTATGCCCAGCGCGGAAAGTATCTCAGCGGTATGCTCGCCCAATTCGGGTCCCAGCCATTCTGTCCTCCCCGGTGTTTCACTCAATTTCGGCACAATACCCGGGAGCTTGAGTGCTTGACCATCCTTGAGCTTGAATTGTTCTATCATGTGGCGCGCCTGATAATGCACATCGTTGACGATGTCGGCGATGCTGTAAATTTTGCTTGCCGGAACTTCCGCCCGGTTGAGCACCGCCAGCACTTCTTCCATGTCATGCCGCAAGGTCCATTCGCTGATCGCCTGATCCAGTTCTTCGGTGCGAGCAACGCGTCCCGCATTGCTCGCGAGCGCCGGGTCGTTGGCCAGATCATCGCGTTTGATCGCAAGCATCATGCGTTTGAAAATGCTGTCCGAATTGGCGCCGATCACCACGTATTTGCCGTCGCGGCATGAATAGGTATTGGAAGGAACGATGCCGGGTAGCGATGCGCCGCTTCTCTCGCGCACGAAGCCCAGCATATCGTATTCCGGCAGCAGGCTTTCCATCAGGCTGAACACGGATTCATAAAGCGCCACATCCACCATTTGTCCCCGCCCGTGATTGGTCTGGCGGTGGTAAATCGCCATCAGCGCACCTATCACGCCATACATCGCCGCGATTGAATCCCCCAAACTGATTCCGACCCGCACCGGCGGCCGATCCGGATAGCCGGTCAAAAAACGGATTCCTCCCATGGATTCGCCGATTGCCCCAAATCCGGTCTGGTCCCGATAAGGCCCGGTTTGCCCATAACCCGACAGCCTCACCATTACCAAGCCGGGATTGATTGCGGAGAGCCTGTCCCAGCCCAAATCCCATTTTTCCAAAGTGCCGGGACGGAAATTTTCCACCACGATGTCCGCATCCTTTACCAGCTTGCGCACAATTTCCTGCCCTTGTGGCGACCTCAGGTTCACCGTCACCGACTTCTTGTTGCGCGCCTGAACGAACCACCAAAGCGAAGTACCTTTATAGAGCTTGCGCCATTGCCGCAGCGGATCGCCGCCATCGGGTGATTCGATCTTTATTACCTCGGCACCGAATTCCGCGAGAATCCTTGCGCAAAACGGCCCGGCAATCAGCGTGCCTAATTCGATGACTTTCAGGCCTTTGAGAGGAGGGATGCTATGTGGCATGGGATGACCCTGGCGGGTAACGGTTCAAGTGAATTATATAGTTGGATTTTACCAGACTGATTTATTGTTTTTAGGCTCACTCCCAATACCGCTGCATTAAAACGCATGTGCGTATTGTGTTCGCGGCTAGCATTCTCTCGGCCTGTACAAATTTCTCGCCAGCCGTGTTGCCCTGCACGGGACTTGATCCTGATCAATAGCTTGTTGCGTATTCGTCCTAGACTTTACTTAGGTATAGTATTGGAGTGAGGTATGCTGTCTGAACTAATATGTTGAGGAACAATCTATGAAAATTCTTTTGGCGGTGGATGGCTCGGTGCACTCCAGAAAAGCTACGGCTGCGCTGATCAAGGACACTGCGCTGTACAAGCGCGCACCCGAGGTGTTTTTACTCAATGTTTACTACCCCGTTCCAAAGGTGAATTTCGGCCCGCTCGTAAGCCGCGGCATGGTTGTAAGTTACTACGAGGAACAAGGGGAGCGCGCACTAGCTGAGAGCAAGCGTCTGCTGGATAAGGCCGGAATTCGGTATCAGGCCAAAGTTCTTGCAGGGCCGATTTCCCAAACTATCATCAGGCAATGTCGAGCCCAGCGTTGCGATTTGATATACATGGGTACGCGAGGCATGGGCAGCCTGGGTGGCATGATCCTCGGCTCCACAGCCACCAAGGTAGTCCATCTGGCGGCTGTGCCAGTAGTCCTGGTCAAGTAGCAAGTAATTAGCTTGTGGTGCTGTTGAGTGGACTCGAACCACCGACCTACTGATTACGAATCAGTTGCTCTACCAGCTGAGCTACAACAGCAAGTCAGCTTGAATTATAACAAGGAGACTAGCAATTAAGAAACCGCGCGCGAGCGGATGCGGATGATGATGTCCACGCCTTCCGTCACCGTGCCTTGCGGCAGTGACGGCAGGCCGGAAATACCGATGTTGGACGCATCAATATCAGTGAGACGCCCGGTATCCACATTGTAAAAATGGTGGTGGTTGCGGGTATTGGGGTCATAGAACACTTTGTTCGGGTCAACTATCACTTCGCGGATCAATTTTTTCTCCAGAAACAGATTAAGCGTGTTGTAAACCGTGGCTCTGGAAGTTTCCGGGTGGCGAGTGTTGACGATCGCCATGATCTGATCGGCGGAAAGGTGTTGCTGCCGAGATAGCAGGGCGTGCGCAATTTCAATCCGCTGGTGAGTCGGATTGATGTCATGACTGCGCAAAAGCTCGGCCATGTTCTCGCGGGTATAGGCATGCTGTTTCATGGATTTAATTGTAGTATAACGATTGGACCATGTCTAATCTTGTCAATTATTCAACCTGGCTCATCGCTTGAGGCCAGGCATAAGGGCTGCAATCAATCGGTTGTGACACTCCCAGCAGCAAATTCACCAGCAGCCGCGCGCTTCCCGGGGCCATGGTTACGCCATAACGGTAATGCCCGCTATTGATAAAAAGGTTATCAAGCTGCGGATGCCGGTCTATGGTTGGAATGTTATCCGGCGAGCCCGGCCGCAAGCCTGCCCATTGTCTCACCAGCAGTTTCTCGGTAAGTTGCGGGAAGAGTTTCGCAGCCCACGACAATAATTGATTCTTTGCTTCCACGGTCGTGCTGTTGTCAAAGCCGACATGCTCCACCGTGCTGCCCAAAAGAATATGGCCATCTTTCCTGGGAATTAAATAAGTGTCGTTTTGCAGCACGATGTTGGTGAGAAAACCCGGTTGGGCTTTAAACAACAGCATTTGCCCACGCACCGGCTTGATGTCGAGACACAATGAGAAATTACCCATGATGTGCTTGCTCCAGGCTCCGCCGCAGACGATATAGCCTGCTGCGGAAAACTCGCCGCGCGGGGTCACCACGCTCGCCAGTTGGTGCCGGGAAATTTTCCAAGCGCTGACCTCGCAGTGCTCGATTACCTTGACTTTTGCAATTTCCAGCCTGCGCCGCAGGGCTTTAATCAAGCGCGGATTGCGCACTTGCGCAATTTGCGGCAGCCACAACGCGCCTGCTTCGAGCAAAATGCGCGGGGAAATATCAGTAGATTGCA
>DATHDD010000055.1:0-3661 GCA_035319205.1 Burkholderiales bacterium
GCCGGAAACATGGACTTGAATGAACTCACCACCGGCGCAACGCTCTACATACCAGTTCAAGTTGACGGCGCGCTGTTCTATGCCGCCGACCCGCACTTTGTACAAGGCGATGGCGAAGTGGCGCTTACTGCGGTAGAGGGATCATTGCGCTCAACGTTCCGGCTCACCGTGTTGCACCCGGGCGATCCCAGACTGCCGCTGCCGGCGCCGATGAAGAATCCATTTGCGGAGAACTCGAAATACTGGATCACTGTAGGGCTCAATCCCGACCTAAATGAAGCAATGAAAGACGCAACGCGCCAAACCGTCCAGTTTCTCAACGAGAAGCTCGGCATGGACCGTGCCACGGCATTGGCTTATGCGAGCGCCGCAGTAGATTTTGAAGTAACACAGGTAGTTGATAAGGTGAAAGGCGTGAACGGCATGATTCGGAAATCCGATTTTCAGTCTGGTTCGCGAACGAAATAGGATTACATGCGCTAGCCTTACCGGAATCATCAAAATACGAAAACGGACCGAGCGAAGGGAAAATTGTCACGACTTCGGTCCGCTCTGTCGTGTCAAAGTTAGATTCAGGCCCGGGAATCTATCATGAATTGGCCTGTCCAAAAAATATGTAAAACCGATGGATCCAATCTTCTGTAGGGATAAGAAAGATAATGAAAACAGCATTACCGTTAGCCATAATCCTGTTGGGCGCCCTAATGAGCGGGCCGGCACTGGCTGGCCAAGGGCAAGGGGGCTCCCATAGTCATGGAGGCTTTCACGGGCATAGGGGTGGTGGTGTCTTTATAGGTGGTCCGGTTTTTTGGCCGTGGTATTATCCCCCGTACTATTATTATTATCCGCCTTATTACTATCCGTCCTATTACTACTATCCACCCTATGCTGCTGGGTCTTTCAAATACATTGAACAGGGGAGCGAGCAAGCACCTGCACAGTCTCAGGCGTATTGGTACTACTGCTCCGACACGCAGTCTTACTATCCTTATGTCAAGGAATGTCCCGGGGGTTGGCAGCGTGTAGCGCCCCAGCCACCGCCTGGCCCGTAGCCTTGATTTCCTAACCCCACATGCTTTGCGCATCGCGATTCTCGTCCGTAGTGGCAGCTCTACTTTTAACGTGCGCATGCACAACCATGCCAACCGGCCCCAGCGTTCTTGTCCTGCCGGGCACGGCAAAAAGCCTCGATCAATTTCGCTCAGACGACTTCGAGTGCAGGCAATTTGCTCAAGTGCAGTTAGGTGGGGCGACTCCCACTCAATCCGCCAGCGAGAGCGGGGCGCGGAGCGCTGCGGTCGGCACAGCAGCAGGAACTGGCGCAGAAAACCGCGCATACGACCTACAGCGCAAATATGACTACGGGTATATGCAGTGCATGTACGCCAAAGGGCACAAGATTCCCGTGCCGGAGAGCTTTGTGTACTCGGATCCCGCCACGGCCCCCGCTTACGCGGTGCCTCCTCCTCCGCAGTCCCCGCCTGCCTCTCAATGATTTTGAAAAAGACAAACCCCGCCGAAGCGGGGTTTGCGGACTAGCTTGCGCTTGAGATGATGATTACTTAGCTGACATGCACGTCTTCATGAATTTCTTGCGGTCGTCGCCCGTAAGTTTCTTGTCCGTCGCCTGTGCATTGCAGTCCTTCATTTTTTGCTGCTGCGGCGTAAGCTTTTTCTCTTCCTTGGCTTCGGGTTTGGCCGAGAGGCATGACTTCATGAATTTCTTGCGGTCGTCGCCTGTGAGTTTCTTGTCGGCCGCCTGGGCATTGCAATCCCTCATTTTCGCTTGTTGCGCGGTCTCGGGCTTCGCCGCCGGTGCGGCGGTCGTTGTTTTCGCGGTCTCGGCCTTGGTCGCCGGAGCTGCCGGTGCGGCGGCTTTGGCCGGCTCAGCCTTCCTGGTTTCGGCTTTCTCTGCTGGTTTGGCTTTTTCCTTGACCGTCGTGGGGCCAGTCAGGGTAACGTCACCCCTTATCTTCTCCATTGTAGCCGGGCCGATTCCGGGTACATTGTCGAGTTCCTCGACCGACTTGAACGGGCCATGCTGCTTGCGGTAATCGATGATCGCCTTGGCTTTGACTGGGCCAATGCCGTTGAGTGACTCAAGTTCTTCCTGTGTGGCGGTATTAACGTTGACGGCAGCAAAGGCATTGAATGTAATTAATGCCAGACCGAGCAACAATGCGGAAATTATCTTCATATAACTTTCTCCTGAGTTTATCGGGCCCGGAAAAACACGGATTTGACTGGATAACTTTCCGGCAAACCGTTAGCGCTAGGCTATGCCTCTCATTGACAAGCATTCCGCGATTCACAGATACTATGTTACTGGAGAATCAGGTTCCCGTCTAGAAAGTCTGAAACTCCTCCTTATCCAACCAGACATAAATTTCACGAAAGGCTACAAGCATGGGATTACTCGATCAAGTCGTCGGCGCCGTAAGCAAAATGTCGGGTCAGTCGGCCCAAACTGATAATTCATTGCTTAACAGCGTCCTGCAATTAGTCAATAATCCGCAGACGGGGGGACTTTCCGGGCTAGTCGAATCCTTCCAGAAAGGCGGCCTCAAAGAGGCCGTTAATTCCTGGGTGTCGACCGGCCGCAACATTCCGATCTCGGCAGAGCAGATTCAGAGCGTTCTCGGCAACGAAAAGATACAGAAGCTCGCCGGTAAGCTCGGTATCAGCACAGACCAGGTTTCCGCGCAACTCGCTGAAGTTTTGCCGCAGGTGATCGACAAGCTCACCCCAAATGGTAAGCTGCCGGAAAGCAGCGAACTGCTGGCGAAAGGGATGGAGCTGCTCAAGGGCAAGCTGTAAATGTGGCAGAGCGCGGGCTAATTTTCAGTCAAACAGATTGCAAGCGATGCATTATTCGTATATATTTCGCGCTGCAGTTTTTATAACTATTACTGAGGAAGAAAATCTATGACCAAGTTGATTAAAGTTGCAATGCTGGCGCTTTGCCTTATCGCGTTGCCTGCGTTTGCCGATACCGCACAACAAGAGAAAATGAAGGATTGCAATGCCCAGGCAGGCAAAAAAGAGCTTAAAGGCGACGAGCGCAAGGCGTTCATGAAGTCGTGCCTCTCGGCCAAGCCCGCCGCGGAAGAGAAAAAGCTTACGCCGCAACAGCAAAAAATGAAGGACTGCAACGCAGAGGCGGGCGACAAGAAACTCGCGGGCGACGAGCGCAAGAAATTCATGAAGACTTGCCTCTCGGCCAAGTAAACCATCTTCTCATGCAGCAAAGTACAAAACCCCTCGTCGAGGGGTTTTGTTTATTTACGGGTCGTCAAATTGCGCGCCGATTGTGAAATGTATCCGTATTCACTACACTCGTAATAAAAACATCAGAATACCAGGAGTCAGAGATGAATTATTTTTGAAACGGTTAAATTTAAATCCTGGCGTTCAGCGTTCCGCAGAAAACATGCGACTCAGACCCCTTAGAATCTTATCGCGCCACGGGTGCACGCAATCTTTATTGTTTTGCCATTCTAATTTTTGCGCCGCTTAAGCGCGCAATGTTCCTCGCTCCAGCCATTACCATCACACATTTCCAAGCTTACTGGCTGAGAGTATCAACTTTTTCGTGGAGGATTGTACTGCGGGCGGCTACTCGATTTTCGGGTTGACATGACTATTGATCGAGTGCAAAGTT
>DATHDD010000056.1:0-10616 GCA_035319205.1 Burkholderiales bacterium
CACCAGCCGCTCCTTCGAGCCCTTGCCCAGCACCCGCACCACGCCCATATCCAGGCTTACCTGGGGAATTTTTAAGCTCACCAGTTCGGAAACACGTAATCCGCCGGCATAGAGCGTTTCCAGCATGGTCTTGTCGCGCACGCCTAACGGGTTTTTAATTTCGGGCGCTTCCAGCAATGATTCAACATCGTGTTCGGTGAGGCTCTTGGGCAGGCTGCGTGGCAGCTTCGGTGCGTCAATAAGCAGAGTGGGGTCGGCCTTGATTTTACCCTGGCGCAGCTCAAACCGGAAAAAACGCTTGAGGCTGGAGAGCTCGCGGCTGGTGGTGCGCGCCCGGTCTTTGACGACCAGCACCTGGTGCGCAAGATATCCTTCAATATCCTGCTGCCGGGTTTCAAGCAGCGACTTGGAATTTTTTCTGCGCAGCCACTGCGCGAATTTCAGCAAATCACTGCGGTAACTCGCCAGAGTATTGCGCGCCAGCCCGTCTTCCAGCCACAAGGCATCGCAGAACTCGTCGAGCAGGCTTTGTTCAACCTCGCTCATGCATGAGCAGCCAGCGCTTGATCGCCAGCGGGTCGCCTTCATCGCAATTCATGAAGCCGCCCAGATTTCCGCTGCCGAGCACTCGGTGGCAGGGGACGATGATGGGAATCGGATTGGCCCCGCACGCCTGCCCCACCGCGCGCGGCCCGGAAAAGAGCTTGAGAGCAAGCTCGCCATAAGTCTGGGTGTGTCCGCGCTGTATCTGCATGATGGCCTGCCACACCCGGCGCTGGTAGGGCGTGCCTTTCAAGCGAAATGGTAAATCAAAACTTGCATCGGGATCGTGAAGATAAGCTTCAAGCCGCTTGCTCACTTTTTCGGCGAAGCGGGTTTGCGGGGAAAGCGGTGGCGTTTTGCGCGGCAGGAAGTCAATACCGGTCAGGCAGTCTGCTTCATGGCGTATACCCAGCACTGCAAAAGGCGTTGCAAGCCGCGCCTGGTATCCGTCACTCGTTGCAGTTTTTCGCATACGCAAAAGATAGCGCAGCAGCAGCGAAACTACAATGGCTTATTTCACGCTCTGGGGAAATACCGCCGCTCGTTAGTTGAAGCAAAAGCCGTATTATTTCTCTTGGGCCGGAGCGTCTTCCGGGCCCGCTTCCAGCATGTCCTGGCTGGTGAGCTTCTCGCGAATACGCGCTGCTTTGCCTGAACGCTGGCGCAGATAGTAGAGCTTGGCGCGCTGGACGTCGCCTTTGCGCTTGATCTCGATGCTGTCAATCAAAGGCGAATAAGTCTGGAAAGTCCGTTCCACGCCTTCGCCCGAAGACACTTTGCGCACGATGAAGGATGAATTTAGGCCGCGATTGCGCTTCGCCACCACCATGCCTTCATACGCCTGTGTCCGCTTGCGGTCGCCTTCAACCACGCTGACGTTCACCACCACGGTGTCTCCGGGAGCGAAATCCGGAATATTCTTGGCGAGCTTTTTGATTTCCTCGGCTTCAAGCTGTTTTATCAGGTCCATTGTTTACCTCTTGTCCTGTTCCTTTTTGAATTCTGCGAGCAACTTTCCTTCCTCAGCGTTCAACCCGCGCTTTTCCAGCAATTCCGGGCGCCTGAGCCAGGTTCTGCCCAACATCTGTTTCAGCCGCCAGCGGTTTATCTCCGCATGATTACCTGAGAGCAAAACCTGCGGCACCACCATACCTGCATACTCTTCCGGGCGCGTGTACTGCGGGCAATCCAGCAGGCCGTTCACAAATGAATCCTGTTCCGCCGATTGCGCATCACCCAGCACGCCAGGCAACTGCCTGATTATGCAATCCAGCAGTACCATCGCCGCCAGTTCTCCGCCGGAGAGCACGTAATCGCCGAGCGAGATTTCTTCATTTACCTCACGCCGAACCAGCCGCTCGTCGATGCCTTCATAACGGCCTGTCAGCAGGATCAAACCCGGCTGTTTTGCCAGCTCTGCAACCAGGCCGTGGTTCAGCACCCTGCCTTGCGGCGATAAATAAATGACCCGGGTCTGCGCTATACCGGCTTGGGACTGATGCTGCCTGGCTGCAGTGATTGCATCTTCCAGCGGTTGCGCCAGCATCACCATGCCCGGTCCGCCGCCGTAGGGCCGGTCGTCCACCGTATGATAATTGTCGATGGTGAACTGACGCGGGTTCCAAATTTTAAGCCGGTAATGCCCGTCTTCCCTTGCGCGCCGCGTTATCCCGTATTCGGTGAGCGCCTCAAACATCTGCGGGAACAGGCTTATCACGTCGAAGAGCATCGTGGGTTCCCTAGTAATCCAGTTCCCAGTCCACCCGTATCACAGCCGAATCCAGGCTGACTTCGCGCACTACTTGCTGGATAAAAGGAATCAGACGCTCGCGTTCACCTTGCACCCGCAACACATCATTGGCCCCGGTAGCAAACAACTCGCGTACTACGCCCAGCGCTTCACCATTCAGGTTTACTACCTCAAGACCGACAAGATCAGTCCAGTAATATTCACTTTCCCTAACTGCCGGCAAGTCGCTGCGCTGAACTGCGATATACAGGTTCTTGAGCAACAGCGCCGCGACACGGTCGTCACAGCCCTGCAATTTTGCCACCAGCGTCTTGCCTTGGGGTCTGGTTTGAATGACTGCGGTTTTTCGCCACTCGCCTTCATCACCCAGCCACCACGTGGCGTAGCGAGTCAGTCCGTCAATCGTTTCGGTGTAAGGATGGATTTTTATCCAGCCTTTTACACCATACGGGGCGGTTATGCGCCCCATTACCACCATCTTCAAACGGTTTTCTGCGTACCAAGCTTTTTGACCAGCCTGACTACGGTATCGCTCAGCTTGGCGCCGCGGCCCTGCCAGTGGTTTATACGGTCCATTTTAATGCGCAACGATTCATGGCCTTGTGGCGCCATCGGGTCGTAAAAACCGATGCGCTCGATGAACTTGCCGTCACGCGAGCGGCGCGAATCCGCCACCACCACGTTAAAAAACGGGCGTTTGCTAGCGCCTCCGCGCGAAAGCCGAATCACGACCATTGTTGTTCCATCTGAATAATACAGAAAGGGCGTGATTTTACGCCGGTTTACGATAGCTTGGCAAGAGAAAAATCCACTCCGTTTGCCCTCTTCACTAGCAAGACTATTAGCGCATGCCGGGAAGCATGCCTTTCATGTTCTTCATCATCTTCGCCATGCCGCCCTTGGACATCATTTTCATCATCTTCTGCGCCTGCTCGAACTGGTTGAGCAGGCGATTCACTTCCTGCACGCTAACCCCGGCGCCGGCGGCGATGCGCCGCTTGCGCGAAGCCTTGAGGATTTCCGGCTTGGCGCGTTCCTGCAGCGTCATTGAATTGATGATGCCCTCAATGCGCCCCATTGCTTTGTCATCCACTTGCGCGCCTTGCAGCTTTTGCCCCAGCTCCCCGGGAAGTTTGTCCACAAATTTTCCAAATCCGCCGATTTTTTTCATTTGCTGGATCTGCGCTTTGAAATCTTCCAGATCGAAGCTTTTGCCCTCTTTGACTTTCTGCGTCAGTTTCTGCGCTTCAGTCCGGTCTACCCCGCGCTGCACTTCCTCTATCAGGGAGAGTACATCGCCCATGCCAAGGATGCGCGAAGCCATGCGCTCCGGATGAAACGCTTCCAGACCGTCGAGTTTTTCGCCTATGCCGGCAAATTTAATGGGTTTGCCAGTGACAAAGCGCACCGACAGCGCTGCGCCGCCTCGTGCGTCGCCGTCGAGTTTGCTCAGCACTATTCCGGTCAGCGGCAATGCATCGGCAAACGCTTTGGCGGTATTTACCGCGTCCTGGCCCTGCATCGCGTCCACCACGAACAGGGTTTCAACCGGTTTGAGTACTGCATGCAATTCGCTGATTTCGCGCATCATGGCATCATCAATCGCCAGCCGCCCCGCGCTATCCACAATCATCACATCATGAAAATGCTTGCGTGCAAAATCGAGCGCACTCCCGGCAATGGCAAGTGGTTTGCTTCCCGCGTCAACCGGGAAGAAATCCACGGAGACTTGTTTTGCCAAGGCACGTAACTGTTCAATCGCGGCGGGACGGTATACATCGCAGCTTGCCAGCAACACTTTCTTTTTCATTTGTTCGCGAATGAGCTTGGCCAGCTTGCCGCAGCTCGTGGTCTTGCCCGACCCTTGCAGGCCGGCGAGTAAAATAACCGCCGGCGGTACCGTGGCGATATTGAGCGCGGCATTGGCGTCGCCCATCAACTGGGTCAATTCACGATGCACCACTCCGATTACCGCCTGCCCGGGAGTGAGACTCCCCAGCACCTCCTGGCCGAGGGCTTTTTCTTTGACCCGGCTCATGAAGTCCTTGACCGCCGGCAACGCAACATCGGCTTCCAGCAGCGCCATGCGCACTTCGCGCAATGCGTCTTGGATATTGCTCTCGGTCAATCGTGCCTGGCCGCGCAGGCTTTTTATGACGCCGGATAGCCGCTGCGCGAGATGATCAAACATGGGAACTCCTGATAATGCCTTGCGCTGTGAGTTGAGGTAGACTTGAAAATCCAGTCAATACTACTCGTGACCAGCATGTCCGCCATTTTACCTTATCTCATCACCGCGCTGCTCTACGCACTGCTTGGTCTGCATTTCTGGCGCACGCGCTGGCAGCACGTCATGCCTAGAGCTGGCAGTAATGAACAGAGCATCCGCAAGTGGGAGAAATTTTCCGTTCTGGTTCCTCTGGCCTTGCATAGCGCTCTGCTGTACCAATCCACTTTCACCGGTGCCGGCTTCAATCTAGGCGTGGGCAACGCAGTATCGGCGATACTATGGCTCGCAGTGCTGATTTATTGGACGGTGAGTTTTTTTTACAACCTGGAAGGCCTGCAGGCGCTGGTACTGCCGCTCGCCGCAGTGTGCGTGCTGCTGCCCTGGCTGCTGCCCACCAAGCACATTCTCTCCAATACCGGCCTGCTGGCGTTTCCTGCACATTTTCTGCTTTCTATGCTTGCTTACAGCTTGTTCACCATCGCGGCGCTGCACGCGGTGTTGATGGCCGTGGTGGAGCGCCGGCTGCATGACGGCAAACTGCCTGCGACGCTTCAAACATTGCCGCCTTTATTAACCATGGAGACCCTTTTGTTTCGTGTCATTACCGCCGGCTTCGTGCTGCTGACATTAGCACTGGCAAGCGGCATTCTGTTTTCCGAAGAATTAATCCACAAGCCAGCGCAGTTCACGCATAAAACGCTGTTTGCCTTCCTCTCCTGGGGCATATTTGCGGCACTGCTCGGGGGCAGGCAAATTTACGGCTGGCGCGGCCGCACCGCGATGCACTGGACATGGGCCGGTTTCATCGCGCTCATTCTCGCCTATGTCGGCAGCAAGTTCGTGCTGGAAGTCATACTGCACCGCTGAAGCATTCGCCCGCAGTGCAACTTGACAAGAAGCGTTCGCGCATCCGATACTCGAATCATCTCATTCCCGGCAGCTGAATTCCTTTGGAAGAAATCCCCATAAGCGCGTTGTTTGGCGCGCTCGTCGTTCTGCTTATCCTCTCAGCTTTTTTCTCTATCTCCGAAACCAGCATGATGGCGCTCAACCGCTACCGGTTGAAGCATCAGGTCAAGCTCGGCAATCGCAGTGCGCGGCTCACTTCGCTATTGCTGGCCAAAACCGACAAGTTGCTCGGGGTGATTCTGCTCGGCAACACGCTGATCAATGCGGCTGCCACTACCCTCAGCACCATCATCGCTGTGCTGCTGTTTGGTCAAAGCGAGTTGGTGCTGGGCTTAAGCACGGTTTGCATCACCTTCATGCTGCTGGTGTTCAGCGAAATCACCCCGAAAATCGTCGGTGCATCTTACCCTGAGCGCATTGCCTTGCCGGCAAGCTATATTCTCACGCCGCTGCTCAAGCTGTCCTATCCGGCAGTGTGGATTGTCAACCTTTTCGCGCGTGCTTTGCTGTGGCTGCTGCGGATCAAGCCAACTACCGAAACCCACAAGCTGAGCCTGGAGGAGTTGCGTACGCTGGTGCTGGAAGCCAGCCATTTTATTCCGCAACAGCACCAGAGTATTTTGGTGAACTTGTTCGAACTGGAAAACATCACCGTCAACGACGTCATGACACCGCGCAGCCAGATCGAGGCGATAGACATCGATGCGCCGCCGGACGTGATCAAGCGCCAGCTCGCCACCTGTTACCACACCCGTCTTCCGGTGTATCAGGGGCAGATGGACAACATCACCGGCATCCTTCATGTGCGCAGGGTGCTTAACCTCAGCCTGGAGCAGCAACTCAATTCGGAAAGCCTGCGAGAGATGCTGCGCGATGCGTATTTTATTCCGGCGGACACACCGCTGTTTTCGCAGCTGCACCTGTTCCAGGAAAAACAGGAACGCATGGGCCTGGTGGTGGATGAGTATGGCGAGCTCATGGGGTTGGTCACCATCGAAGACATACTTGAGGAAATCATCGGCGAATTCACCACCCATGCACCGGCGCAAAGCCTGTCCATACACAAGCAAGCGGACGGCAGCGTGCTGGTCGAAGGCAGCAGCCTGTTGCGCGATCTTAACCGCAAGCTGGGGATGAAATTGCCATTGGATGGGCCGAAAACCTTGAGCGGTTTAATCATCGAGCAATTTCAGGATATACCCGAAGCTGGCACCAGCCTGAAGATCGCCGGTCACCCGATGGAAATCGTGCAAACCCAAGACCGGGTCGTTAAAGTGGTGTGTATTTATCCGCAGCAGGCTTCCAAGCCGCAATAGTAGGCCACGCTCGGGTATTATGTCTTTACAAAGTACTTTGACAAGTGCATTATTACTGCTTGTTTTTTGTGATTATTTTCACAAAACAGGAGCTTAATGGTCGCCACCATGCAAAGCAGCTTGAGCGGTCTGGCACGCGCCCTCGTGCAGAACAGGCGCTTGCTTCAGGTTGACGCGGAAGCCATTCAGGCCCAAGCCAATAGCTCAGGTATAAGCTTTATCACTCAATTGCTGCAGACCGGGAAATTAAGCGCACGCGATGTCTGCGAATTCGCTTCGTTGACCTTCGGCTTCCCCCAACTCGACCTCAACGCGATTGATCCAGAGTATTTCCCCAAAGGCATTCTCGACAGCAATATGATGCGCAGCAAGCGCGCTTTAGCCCTTTACAAGCGCGGCAATCGGCTGTTCGTAGCGCTTTCCGACCCGACCAATTTGTCTGCGCTGGATGAAATAAAATTCAAGACCGGGCTGACGGTGGAAACGGTGGTGGTGGAAGATGACAAGCTCGACCCGCTTATCAGCAAATCCGCCCTGGCCAGCGGTACCAGTATGGACAAACTGATGAGCGATGAGTCGTCTCCTATTGATGAAATAATGGGCAGCCTTGAGGAGGACGTTGAGAATGAATACGGTGACGACGTTTCCGCGGCTGCGGATAACGAACTAGTCAGGCTGGTCAACAAGATCATCGTGGACGCCTACCACCAGGGCGTGTCGGACATTCATATCGAACCCCGGTCAGGCAAACAAAAAACCAAGATCCGCTTTCGCAAAGACGGGGCACTGATGCCCTACCTCGAAGTTCCGCCCAAATACCGGCAAGCACTGGTCGCGCGAATCAAAATCATGTGTGATCTCGATATTTCGGAAAAAAGGAAACCGCAGGACGGCAAAATCAAATTCAAGAGATTCGCACCACTGGACATCGAACTGCGGGTGGCAACCTGTCCGACCCAGGGTGGAATGGAAGATGTGGTGTTGCGCATCCTGTCGGGAGGCAAACCCATCCCGCTCGACACCCTGGGCTTAAGCACAAGCAATTTGCAAACTCTCAAAGAGGTGATCTCCAAGCCTTACGGGCTGTTCTTTGTATGCGGCCCGACCGGTTCAGGCAAAACCACCACCTTGCACTCGGTGCTGGGCTATCTCAACACTCCGGAAACCAAGATCTGGACTGCGGAAGATCCGGTGGAAATCACCCAGGAAGACCTGCGCCAGGTGCAAATAAACCCGAAAGCCGGGCTTACGTTCGCCGTAGCGATGCGCTCGTTCCTGCGCTGCGACCCCGATGTCATCATGGTGGGTGAGATGCGCGACAAGGAGACCGTCTCCATCGGCATCGAGGCTTCGCTGACCGGCCACCTGGTGTTTGCCACCTTGCACACCAACAGCGCGCCCGAGTCCATCATCCGTTTGCTGGACATGGGCATGGACCCGTTCAATTTTTCCGATGCGCTGCTGGGGATACTGGCGCAGCGCCTGGCCAAGCGTCTGTGCTCCAAATGCAAGCAGGCCTACGTTCCCGGCCAGGACGAATTGAAATCCATGCTCACTGAATACTGCGAGGAGCTCAAAAATACCGCAAATTGGAAGAAAGATCCGAAAGGCGCATACGAGCAGATTTACAAGGAATGGGTCAAATCCTTTGCTCATGACAAAGGGCAGTTTACCCTTTATCAGCCGGTGGGGTGCGAGGTGTGCAACAACACCGGCTATAAAGGACGGGTAGGCCTGCATGAATTGCTGGTAGGTACCGATGCCATCAAGAAAGACATACACGAACATGCGCACGTTGCCGAAATGTTTGCCACAGCCTTGGAAGACGGAATGCGCACATTGAAGCAGGACGGCATAGAAAAGGTGCTGCAAGGCATCACTGATATTCACCAGGTCAGAGCTGTTTGTATCAAGTAACGCCAGTGTAATAAGCGGAGGAATGGCATAGAGTGAAGATGCTGACTTCTGATGATTTGGTGCAGCGGCTGGAAGATCTAAACCGCGTCGGCGTGTCCTTGTCCAAAGAAAAGGACATCAACCGCCTGCTTGAAAATATCCTGATTGCCGCGAAGAATATCGTTAACGCCGATGGGGGAACCCTGTACCGGATGGTTGACGATCGCAATCTTAAGTTCGAGATCATCCGCACTGATTCCCTCGATATCGCCATGGGCGGCACTACGGGGGAGGAAATCCGTTTCCCTTCGATCGCGCTCTATGACAATGCCGGCAAACCGAACAATTCAATGGTCGTGGCTTATGCGGTGTTGCATGATCAGACCATCAACATCGCGGATGCCTATACTGAGCAAGGCTTCGATTTTACCGGCACCAAAAGTTTCGACAAGAAAACCGGGTACCGCTCGAAATCATTTCTCACCGTTCCGATGAAGAATCACGAGAATGAGATCATCGGCGTGCTGCAGCTCATTAATGCCAAGGACCGGGAGAGCGGAGAGATTATTGCTTTTTCAGCGACCGATGAGCAACTGGCCGAATCGCTGGCTTCGCAGGCTGCTATCGCGCTTACCAACCGACAGCTGATCGACCAGCTGGAAAAACTGTTTGAGTCCTTCATCAGCCTCATCAATACCGCGATCGACGAGAAATCGCCCTACACCAGCAGACATTGCGCGCGGGTCCCGGTATTGACCATGATGATTGCGGAGGCAGTCAACAATACTAAAACGGGTCCGCTTAAGAATTTTCACATGAATGAAAAAGACCGCTACGAACTCAAGATTGCGGGGCTTTTGCATGATTGTGGAAAAGTGACGACACCGGTGCATGTGGTGGACAAGTCCACCAAGCTGGAGACTATTTACGACCGTATCAACTTGATAGACACTCGGTTCGAGGTGCTTAAACGTGATGCCGAAATCAAGTTGCTGAAGTCAAAACTGCAAGCAGGAAAAGATCCTGATGCAAGCGCTAAACTTGAAGCTGATTATCACGCACGCATCAAACAGCTGAATCAAGACCGCGAGTTACTGCGCAAAATTAATATCGGCGGGGAATTCGCGAACGAGGAGTTGCTGAAACGAGTTAGAGAGGTCGCTGCCCTTCAATGGGTAGGTATCGAAGGCATGCAGACGAGATTTCTCACTGAAGATGAAGTGGAAAACCTGAGTATTGCCAGAGGTACATTGAATGAGAAAGAGCGTGAGATCATCAATAACCACGTCGTAGTCACCATCAAGATGCTGGAAGCGCTGCCATGGCCCAAGCACTTGCGCAATGTGCCGGAATTCGCAGGCGGCCACCACGAGCGCGTGGATGGCAAGGGTTACCCAAAGGGCTTAAAGGGCGAGAAAATGTCGGTGCAGGCGCGCATCATGGCGATTGCCGATATTTTCGAGGCGCTCACCGCCAAGGATCGGCCGTACAAAGTTGGCAAGACGCTTACTGAATCGCTCAATATCCTGGGCAGGCTCAAGGTCGATGGGCATATTGATTCCGATATTTTCGATGTGTTCGTACGGAATAAAGTCTATCGCGAGTACGCCTTTGCAGTGAAACTTGATCCATCGCAAATAGACGACGTAGATGAGACAAAAATCCCGGGATACTCTGGTTAATGTGAAATTAATTGTGATAAATCGCAAATCTGACGAAAAACGGCAGTATATGCCCGATCACGCTGCCTTGCTTAATGTAACTTATTGAATACAGAAGATTTATAGTATTTATAGCGTGGCATGCAACTTGCTCGCTATATGCTTGCAATATGTAATCATGTTTAAACCATAATTTTTTTAGGAGCTATGCACATGAAACTTTTACAAAAAGGCTTTACCTTGATTGAGTTAATGATCGTGGTGGCCATTATTGGTATTTTGGCCGCGGTGGCGATTCCGGCTTATCAAGA
>DATHDD010000057.1:0-6123 GCA_035319205.1 Burkholderiales bacterium
TCATCCAGCACATCCTTTGCATCGGGCTCATAGATGTAGTCCCACCTGCCCTCCGGCGCCCCCAGCTTCTCTCCCGAGAACGGCAGCAATTGCTCCATGACCGGCTCCTGTTTCATGGTGTTTATGAAGCGGGTGTAGAAAATCATCAAGCGGTCGAAACGGTCTTGAGTGTAGTCGTCGAGCATGACCTTCACCGCGCCGATGAGTTTTTCCATGTGCGGCTTGTCACCGAGGCCCACGACCTGCGACACGATATTCGCGCCCAGGCGTTGCATGAAGCCAAGGCCTTTGTTGCCAATGCAGCAGACCTCAAACTGGTCACCCTGGGCTTCCCACTCTTTCAATTTATTGAGTGTGAGCCTGAGCACGTTGGTGTTGAGCCCCCCACACAAGCCTTTGTCGGTGGTAATCACGATGAGACCAATTCTTTTCACTTTGTCGCGCTCAACCAGGAAGGGGTGGCGGTATTCTGGATTGGCGTGTGAAAGATGCGCCGCGATGTTGCGGATTTTCTCGCCATAGGGACGGGCTTGACGCATGCGCTCCTGCGCTCTGCGCATTTTCGACGCCGCGACCATTTCCATGGCCTTGGTTATCTTGCGAGTGTTCTGGACGCTTTTTATTTTATTGCGGATTTCTTTTGAGCCGGGCATTGTATTAACTCACTGAAGTCTTAAGCAAGCGTCACGAGCGAAGCAATGGCTAGGCGCGAGCTGGCGAAGGCCGACGCCGTGTACAAATGAAGTACACCAGGAGGCCTGAGTCCGGCTTGCAACAACACCAGTGCGAGCGCAGTAGCTTGCCATTAGTACGCCGCATTCTTCTTAAAGTCCTTCATAGCTTCATGCAGCTTGGCTTCGTCATCCTTGGACAGATCCTTGGTTGACTCGATGCGGTTCACCAGGTCTGCATACTTGCCCTTGATGTAATCGCGCATCGCGCGTTCTGCGGAAAGCGCCTTCTTTACATCTATATCGTCGAAATAACCGTTATTCACTGCAAACAGCGTCAACGCCATTTCCCACACCTGCAGCGGTTCGTATTGCGGCTGTTTCATGAGCTCGGTCACCATGCGGCCGCGCTCCAGCTGCTTGCGGGTCGCCTCGTCCAGATCTGAAGCAAACTGCGCAAAAGCCGCCAGTTCGCGGTATTGCGCGAGCGCGAGGCGCACGCCACCGCCCAGCTTTTTAATCACTTTGGTCTGCGCCGCGCCGCCCACCCTCGATACCGAGATGCCGGCGTTGATGGCGGGACGGATTCCAGCATTGAACAGATCGGTTTCCAAAAATATCTGGCCGTCGGTGATCGAAATCACGTTGGTCGGCACGAACGCTGTTACGTCGCCGGCCTGGGTTTCAATTATCGGCAGCGCGGTGAGGGTGCCGGTTTTGCCCTTGACCTTGCCCTGGGTGTAGCGTTCGACATACTCCTCGTCTACTCGCGCTGCACGTTCCAGCAGACGCGAATGCAGATAGAATACGTCTCCGGGATAGGCTTCGCGCCCCGGAGGGCGGCGCAGCAGCAGCGAAATCTGGCGATACGCCCAAGCCTGCTTAGTAAGGTCGTCGTAAATAATCAGAGCATCCTGCCCGCGGTCGCGGAAGTACTCGCCCATGCTGCAACCGGAATAGGGCGCGATATACTGCATCGCTGCGGACTCGGACGCGGAAGCCGCCACTATGATGGTATAGGCCATGGCTCCGTGCTCTTCGAGCTTCCTCACCACGTTGACGATGCTGGAAGCCTTTTGTCCTATCGCGACATAAATGCAAATTAGGTCTTTGCCCTGCTGATTGATGATGGTATCCACCGCCACCGCAGTCTTGCCCGTCTGGCGGTCGCCAATGATGAGCTCGCGCTGGCCGCGGCCGATCGGCACCATGGAGTCAATGGATTTCAAGCCGGTCTGCACCGGCTGCGATACCGATTTGCGCCACACCACACCCGGCGCAATTTTTTCAATGGGTGAAGTCTCCTTAGCCTGAATCGGGCCTTTGCCGTCTATCGGCTCGCCAAGCGAGTTCACCACACGCCCGATCAGCGCTTCGCCTACCGGGACTTCCAGGATGCGGCCGGTGCACTTCACGATATCGCCTTCGGTGATGTGCTCGTAATTGCCCAGCACCACCGAGCCTACCGAGTCGCGCTCCAGGTTCAGTGCCAGGCCAAAGGTATTTTTGGGATATTCCAGCATTTCGCCCTGCATTACGTCGGACAGGCCGTGTATGCGGCAGATGCCATCGGTTACGGAAATCACCGTGCCCTGCGTGCGCGATTCCGGCGACACCGCGAGTTTTTCGATCTTGCTTTTTATCAGTTCACTGATTTCCGAAGGGTTAACTTGCATTTCTGCTCCTGAACTATTCCGAAGGGTTGCCGATTTATCTTGTCAATGCGGCGCGCATCGTTTCCAGTTTGCCGCGTACCGTGGCATCCAGAACATGGTCGCCGACCGCGATTATCACGCCGCCAATCAACTCGGGTTCAACGCTCAATTGAGTGACGACTTTGCGCTGATACCTGTTTTTGAGACGCTGCACCAGTTCGCTTTCCTGTTCTTTGCTCAGCGGAAATGCCGAATTGATCTTCACTTCGAGCACGCCTTCCTGTTCCGCCTTAAGCGCTTCAAACAACTCCCTTATTTCGGGCAGCAAAGAAAGCCGGTCGTTGCGCGCGAGCACCTGCACAAAATTCCTGCCCATGCCGTCGAGTTTTTCTCCGCAAATGCCGAGCAGTAGACTTTCAATTTGCTGCGCGCTGAAATTCGGGTTGCTGATGTAAGCCACCACCTGCGGTTCTGTTGCGACCATTTGCAAAAGCGCTAGCATTTTCCCCCACTGTGGTAGGGTATTTTTTTCCTTCGCCAGCCTGAATACGGCTTCCGCGTACGGTCGTGCAATAGTGACGTTCTCCGCCATAATGCCCCTTAAAGTTCGCTCTGAATGGATTGCAGCAGAGCGGCGTGCTCTTTGGCGTCTACTTCTCGCTGCAGAATTTTCTCGGCGCCCGCCACTGCCAAAGCCGATACCTGGCTGCGCAACACTTCCTTGGCGCGGCTCACTTCCTGCGCGATTTCTGCCTTGGCACCGGCAATTATGCGTTCGCCCTCGGCCTTGGCCGCTTGCTTGGCTTCCTCGATGATTTGCAGGGAGCGTTTCTCTGCCTGAGCGATGATATCGGAGACCTGGTGCTTGCCATCGCGCAAAATCTCCACCGAACGTTTGGTTGCCAACTCCAGTTCGTGTTTGCCGCGTTCCGCTGCGGCTAGGCCGTCGGCAATGCGCTTGCTGCGCTCCGCCATCATGCGGGTTAAAGGTCCCCAAAGAAAGCGTTGAATAAACCAAACCAGCACCGCGAAGGTTATCATTTGACCAAAAAGTGTTGCCGTCACATTCACGTTTAAACTCCTTTTTTCGTCTGATCCGCGCTTGCTCGTGGAACCCGTGGAACCTTAATCATGCTAGCCGCCGGCCGTTTTAAGCGCGCTCAGCGCGGCGCCAAGGAACGGATTGGCAAACGTGAAATACATCGCGAACGCGAGCACGATGAACGGAAACGATTCCATCAGGCCGGCGGTGATGAACATCTGTATGCGCAACACCGGCAGCATCTCCGGTTGCCGTGCAATGCCCTCCATATATTTTGCGCAGATCAGGCCCCAGCCCAATGCGGAACCCAATCCCGCGGCAGCGAGGATAATGCCTACCCCCACTGCAGTGTAGGCGTAAATCATGCCAACCAGATTAACCATGCCAGCTTCCATGCTTTCTCTCCCTAAAAATTACCGCAAAAAATGATTGAAATCTTACGCACTCAATGTGTGTCATCCAGGCTTTGATACGCCAAAGCCAAATACATGATGGTCAAAATCATGAAAATGAAAGCCTGGAGTGTGACAATCAAAATGTGGAAAATCGCCCAAGCGGTGCCGGGCAGCCACAATATCCACCACGGCAACAGCGCTATCAGTAGAAACACCAGCTCGCCCGCGAACATGTTGCCGAACAAGCGCAGTCCCATACTCAGGGGCTTGGCCAGTTCCTCGACTGCGGTCATCATGAAATTGACCGGCATCAGCCATTTTCCGAAAGGATGGAACAAAAATCCCTTGAAATAGCCCCAGGCTCCTTTGGTCCTGATATTGTAATAGACAATCAGCGCAAACACGGAAAGCGACATGCCCAGCGTGGTGTAGGGATCGGTAGTGGGTACCACCTTGAGATGATGAATCCCCGCGAATTCGGCGGCCTTGGGCAACAGGTCCACCGGAATCAGATCCATGGCGTTCATCAGAAATACCCACAGGAATACGGTAAGGGCAAGCGGGCCAATCAAGGGGTCGGGTTTGGGGAAAGCGGATTTTATTTGACTGTCCACAAATTCCAGAATCGCTTCCAATACGTTCTGCGCTCCCCGCGGATTATCAAGACTCAGCCTGCGCCCCACGCGCCAGCTCAGAAAAACAAGAAATCCTGCGAGTAGCCAGCCGAATACCAGAGTGTCGACATTAAATCTCCAGAATCCTTCCCCAACCTGCAGATTGGTTAAATGGTGCTGAATGTACTCAACCGGATTGGGCTTCCCAGCTTCGATCATTTTTTTACCTGTATTATCCCGGTCGCTGCCGGGCACTTGCTAAATTAATTACAAATCCCAGTTGGGCAAGACCAAACGCAACAATCAAAGGAATGGGCGCGAGTTTGAGCCAACCTAGTCCTGCGGCCAACAACGCCAGTGTCACAATGAACCTGGGCAGTACTCCCGCGTACAACGCCAACTGATTGACTGCATCGTTTTGCTTCACGGTTTCCGGGGTACGCGAAACCCGCCGTCCCAGTAGCCAAGTGCTTATTAAAGCAACCCCTCCGCCATAAAACGCAGCCAGCGCCGCTGCGCTTCCCAGCAGCACCAACGCAGCGCCTGCGGTCAACAATGTCAGTACCATTTGGCTAATCAGTACCCTACGGATACCCTGACTCAGAATTTCCGCAGCATGGCTCATTATGATTTTTAAAGCCAACTCGAGAGATTACCCAGACAGCTGCCGCAACGCACAAATTTGCAAGTTTAACTGCCGCGGCTTTAAATGGTCAAGCTTAGAGACTGGCTTGAGGTTGCCGTTTGATTTCCGAGGCAGTAGCAATCGGATCTCAACCGGCTATTTGCTTTCCTTCTCGATTTCGCGCTCGTTTTCATCCGCTTTTTTTGCGAGCTCTTTCTCCACGTTAGTGGCTTTGTTCAGGGTTTGCGCGCCTTGCTGCAAGCGCTCTCCAGGAAGTTTTTCCGGGTCCTTGACCTTTTGCCGGGAAGGATTTTCTGTTTTAACGGCCGTATCTTTTTGTTCCCCCTGGCCACAGCCGAAGACCAGGATGGAACTTATAATTGCAGAAAAAAACTTGAACGATTCCACGGCACGTTTCCTGTTATTGGCGCATAACGCGCAACTATCAATGCCTGCACAATTTGCTGATGAGGCTGTCCAACTCGTCGAGGCTGGAATAATTGATGATCAGTTTGCCGCTACCGCGCTTGCCTGATTTGATGCGCACCGTGGTGCCCAATTTTTCCGACAGGTCTTCTTGAAACCTGATCAGGTCGCGGTCCGGTTTTGCGGTTTTCGCGTGCGTCGTTTTTTCCCGCTGCTTGGCAAGCTTTTCGGTTTGCCGCACCGAAAGCCCTTTTTGAGCCACCAGGTTCGCCAGCTGTATTTGCTTCGCCGCGCTCAAGCCCAAGAGAGCCCGCGCATGCCCCATATCAATCTTGCCTTGCAACAGGAGTTGCTGCACCGGCGCGGCAAGGTTAATCAAGCGCAGCAGGTTGGTCACACCGCTGCGCGAGCGGCCCACAGCTTCTGCTGCGCTCTGATGGGTCATCTTGAATTCGACGATCAGCCGCTGTATGCCGGTGGCTTCTTCCAGAGGATTCAGGTCTTCGCGCTGAATGTTTTCAATCAGCGCCATCGCCAACGCCGATTCATCAGGCACCTGTCTCACCAGCGCCGGAACATGGGTAAGTCCTGCCATCTGCGCGGCCCGCCAGCGGCGCTCGCCGGCTATCATTTCATAACGGCCCTGTGCCAGCGGCCTCACCAGTATCGGTTGCATTACCCCCTGCGCTTTGATG
>DATHDD010000058.1:0-6142 GCA_035319205.1 Burkholderiales bacterium
TGTTGGATTGGCACCTGGAATGCACGGGGCAAACCGCACCGGCCGCCCATTTACCGGTGATAATGCCGGTATCTTGCTTTATCAAACCTTGTACCGTTTTGGTTTTAGCAATAAACCAAGGTCAATAAACCAGAATGATGGCTTGCGGCTTATAGGCTGCCGCATCACTAATGCGGTCAAATGTGTACCCCCACGGAATAAGCCAGAGCAAATAGAGATATCTAATTGTAACAAATACCTGTCTAATGAAATTAAAGTTCTGTGTAAAGATTGTGTCATTCTTGCTTTAGGAAGCATTGCGCATAAAGCCGTGCTGACAGCTTTAGGTTTAACGGGAAAAGATTTCTTGTTTGCCCACGGCGCGTCGCATGTTTTGCCAAATGGACTCACCTTGTACGATAGCTATCACTGCAGCCGTTATAATACCCAGACCAGACGCCTGACCCAGAAAATGTTCGAAGCAGTGTTCACGCGCATTTGTCATCATCTTGGCAAACAAAAGGAATCTTCCTAATGCCTTACGTAAATATCCGCCTCGTTGGGACGCTCACACGCGAGCAAAAACGAAAAATTGCCGAAGAAGTGACTGATACACTGGAGCGCATAGCGAATAAACCCAGGACCTATACTCATATCACGTTTGACGAGTTGCGCGAAGAAAACTGGGCGATTGCCGGCAAACTGTTGGACGAATGAAGCAGGTGTCGGATGAGCGTATGTTTAACGCCAAGGAAATAATTTCCGGACTGCCTCATATGCCTGGTGTGTACCGCATGCTGAACACGGCAGGAAAGGTAATTTATGTCGGCAAGGCGCTCGACCTTAAAAAGCGTGTTTCCTCGTACTTTCAGAAAACCTTGATTTCTCCCCGCATCCAGCTAATGGTTTCGCAAGTTGCGCAGATCGAAACCACAGTAACCCGGTCTGAAGCTGAGGCGCTGCTGCTCGAAAACAACCTCATAAAAAGTTTAACACCTCAGTATAACATTTTGTTTAGAGACGATAAATCCTATCCATACATTATCGTAACCGAACATCGTTTCCCACGACTCGGGTTTCACCGCGGAGCGCTGGAAAAGAAAAACCGGTACTTCGGCCCTTACCCGAATGCCTGGGCGGTGAGGGAGAGCATTCAGCTTCTGCAGAAAGTGTTTCGCATCCGCACCTGCGAAGACAACGCATTTGATAACCGCTCGCGCCCGTGCCTGCTTTATCAAATCAAGCGTTGCACTGCGCCTTGCGTGAATCTGATTGACGAGACGACTTACCATGCTGACGTAGAAAACGCGATGTTGTTTTTGCAAGGCAAGCAACACCGGGTTTTGCAGATACTTACGCAGAAAATGCAGGATGCAGCCGATAAACGGGATTACGAGCTGGCAGCGCTATACCGTGATCAAGTTCAATCGCTGCGCAAAATCCAGGAAAAACAGTTTGTGCGCAGCCATAACGAGGTGGATGTGGACATCGTGGCTTGCGTTGCCCGTTCCGGATTGGTGTGTGTCAATGTGGTAATGATAAGAGGAGGCAGACACCTCGGAGATAAAAGCTTCTTCCCGCAACATGCTGAAGGGTATGATCCTGCAATCGCGCTCGAAGCTTTCCTGCTGCAGCATTATTTAGACCGCAAAGCGCCACAAACCGTTATTATTAATCAACCGATAAACGGAGGCACGCTGCAAGCCGCGTTAAGCGACCATGCAGGGCATAAAGTGCAAATCTTTTCCCGAACGGTTGGAGAGCGGCGGGTTTGGCTCAACATGGCGATTCAGAATGCGACACTTGCTATTGAGCAAAAACGCAGCAGCCAGGCCACACAAGATGTACGGCTGCACACACTTCTACAAATTCTTGGACTCCCCGCAAGCGTGCAGCGTATTGAATGTTTCGATATCAGCCATACTATGGGTGAAGCCACTATGGGCTCATGCGTGGTGTTTGATAATCTTTCCATGCAAAGCAGTGAATACCGCCGTTATAATATCGAGGACATTACCCCAGGTGATGATATCGCGGCCATGCGCGAAGTACTGACCCGGCGCTACCGCAAGATCGCCGCAGGCGAGGGCAAGATCCCGGATTTGATACTGGTTGACGGTGGCAAAGGCCAGGTAAATACAGCAAAGGAGATTTTGTCGGAGCTTGGCTTGAATGACATATTTTTAATTGGCGTGGCGAAAGGCGAAGAACGCAAGCCGGGTTTGGAACAGCTGGTATTTCCGGGAAATGAAAAACCGCTGCAATTGGCAACCGATAATGTCGCGTTGCATCTGATACAACAGATCCGCGATGAAGCACACCGCTTCGCAATCCAGGGGCATCGTGCTAAACGAGCCAGAGCGCGAGTCACTTCTTCTCTTGAACACATCACTGAAGTAGGGGCTAAGCGCAGGCAAAAGCTGTTGGCACGATTTGGCGGACTGAGAGGCGTGCTCGCAGCTAGCGTGGATGACCTGACACTGGTCGAGGGAATCAGCCGCAGGCTCGCGGAAAAAATATACCGGGAGCTGCATTAGACGCTAATAGTTCATCCTTTACATGCTATTCAACA
The DNA here is from genome assembly GCA_035319205.1 of Burkholderiales bacterium. Lineage (GTDB taxonomy): Bacteria > Pseudomonadota > Gammaproteobacteria > Burkholderiales > JAHFRG01 > JAHFRG01. The sequence goes on from DATHDD010000058.1 coordinate 2,552, forward strand.
TACCCAATCTCATTACTTGGCTGAGGATTTTGCTGATACCGCTGTTTGTCGGAATCTTCTATCTCTCCGACCCCACGTTGTCCATGCATCATAAAAATCTGCTGGCCACAGCAATTTTCGCTTTGGCTGCAATCAGCGACTGGCTCGACGGCTATCTCGCGCGAACGCTTAACCAAACCTCGGCTTTTGGCGCGTTTCTTGACCCGGTGGCTGACAAGCTGATGGTGGTTTCAGCGCTTATCATCTTAGTATGGTTAAAAAGGGTTGAAGTATGGATAACCTGCATCATCATCGGTCGAGAGATCGCGGTTTCAGCACTGCGTGAATGGATGGCGAAAATCGGCGCAGCCAAGAGCGTTGCGGTGTCCTTTCTCGGCAAAATCAAAACCATCTCGCAAATGATGGCGATTCTGCTATTACTTTATCAGGATACTTTGTTTCGGGTGGTCAATACCCAGCTGATCGGCACCTGGTGCATTTACATAGCTGTGATTTTGACCCTATGGTCTATGGTCTACTATTTGAAAAAAGCCATGCCACAGGCGTTGAATCACGCCTGAGAATCCTTGACTTTAGTGACCAGCCTCATATAATGCTCCATCTGTTTTTTTGCGGGAATAGCTCAGTGGTAGAGCACAACCTTGCCAAGGTTGGGGTCGCGAGTTCGAGCCTCGTTTCCCGCTCCAACTCCAGGGAAAACGAAAAACCACCAATACTTCGTTTTCCCTTTCAGTTTTTAATAATTTACAGATACGGCGGGGTGGCAGAGTGGTCATGCAGCGGCCTGCAAAGCCGTGGACGCCGGTTCGATTCCGACCCCCGCCTCCAGAACAGACGATTTGTAATACGCCTGGATGGTGGAATTGGTAGGTCGCAGCGAGGAGTCTGAGCTGCGACGAAAAGGGACGTAGTCCCTTGTGTCGTTCAGCTTTATGGAACTTGCTACCAAAACTCCCGTAGAATCACATTAATGCCCGGATGGTGGAATTGGTAGACACAAGGGACTTAAAATCCCTCGGGCTCTAACCAGCCCGTGCCGGTTCGACTCCGGCTCTGGGCACCAAACCTGCTGCGATCAACGTCCAATAACACAACGTTTTATCTTGGCACTGTAAAGAACTGGAAGGGGTGTTACCGGTTCAGCGGAACGCCGGCTTAACGTTGATGCGTATCTGTGTCGCGGAAACTGCGGTGTACGTAGAACTGCACCGGATCAGCAGCAAACAACACGTTACCCGAATCATCAACTATTGCAACTTGGAGCTGGTGCAGCACGTTATTTTTAGCGAAGCTCTGCCATTCATCAGACGTGATATTGAATTGTAGTGTATAGCGTAGCGTGGGTAACTGACTCTCATCCAGGGATACTCTGATGGCATTGCCACCCTGCAGCGCCGGGCTGAGCGCAAGGTTGACCTGGAACCTGCCTGTATTGGTGTGTACGGTGCCCTGACCCTGCGGTGAAAGAATGGTGAACGAGGTATAGACTGGGACAGCAGATTGGGATTGCTGCTGAACCGGTGTCGGGGTATCGATGACATTGGGGGGCGGTAGATCGATTGGCTGGGCGCCCGGGGTAGGTGTGTCCGAGAACACTGGGCCCTCTTTGTCCTTTGATTCGTACACAGTCTGAGCAAGTGCGGCAATGGGCAGCAGACAGATTAGCAGCGGTAAAACTTTTCGTTTCATTGTAGTAGCTTAGTTCTAAGATCAGGCTTGTATTATGGCGGACTAGCTTTCTGGGGTTTCAGGCTGCACGATAAATTATACGCAAGCGGGTGGCGTTGCTCCATGCTACCAAACTTTTTTCTCAGCAAGTAACGCTATGGATCCAGACGCGGGGAAAATTTTAACACAAGGTAAAACAATCTAAGAGAATGATATAGCCCTTTCCTATGATGTTATTTTTATGTGGTGACGTTATGACGGGTCGAGGTATCGACCAGATATTGCCATATCCCAGCGAGCCGCATTTATTCGAGCCGTATGTGCGCTCGGCGACTGATTACGTGAAGTTGGCCGAGCGCGTTAGCGGGCCTTTCAAGAAACCTGTCGATTTTGCTTACATATGGGGTGATGCCTTGTCGGAGTTAGAACGCATAAAACCAGATGTACGAATAATCAATTTGGAGACCTCCGTCACGTCTAGCGAAGATGCTTGGAAAGGAAAGGGAATTCATTATCGGATGAGTCCCGCGAATACGCCTTGCCTCACGGCCGCAAAGCTCGATTGCTGCGTATTGGCCAATAATCATGTGCTGGACTGGGGGCGCAGCGGGCTAGCCGAAAGTTTGTACACATTGCACCAAGCGGGGTTACACACTGCCGGAGCGGGGCACGAACAAGAGGAAGCAGCGGCGCCGGCGCGTATCGAGGTGGACAACAAGGGCAGGGTGCTTATATTCGCTTTTGCAATGGAAAGCAGTGGTACAGGCGCCGGATGGGCGGCGACCAAAGAGAGTGCAGGGATAAATTTCCTGGGGGATTTATCCGAGCGTGCTGTGGACAGAATAGCGCAGCAGGTAGTTAACGAAAAGAGGGCAGGGGACATAGCCGTGATCTCCATCCACTGGGGAGGCAATTGGGGCTTTGATGTGTCGTACCAAGAGCGCACATTTGCGCATCGCCTCATCGATACCGCTGGAATAGATGTGGTACACGGCCATTCCTCGCACCATGTGAAGGGTATCGAAGTCTACCAGGAAAAGCCGATAATTTACGGCTGTGGTGATTTCCTAAATGACTACGAAGGTATCGGCGGGCACGAGGTGTACAGGGCCGATCTCTCGCTGATGTACTTCCCGGTTGTGGATGCTTCCACCGGCAGGCTGCTGCAATTCACTGCCACTCCGACCCAGATTCGCCATTTCCGCGTTAACCGCGCGCCCGAGGAGGGTATGCTTTGGTTGTTCGAGTGCCTGAACCGCGAAGGCATGAAGCTCGGCACAAGGGTAGAGCGACAAGCGGACGATACTTTTCTGTTGCGCTGGAATTAACACGAACATGCCGCTCCAGCGCAATCAAACCAGCAACGAAACCAGGCGCTGCGCATCGCGCGGAGCGTGTCCGGCATCGGTATTGTCGAAGTAAATGTGCACGTCGCGGCCTTCCATCGACCAGCGCCGGATGCGTTTTGCCCAATCGGCGAGTTGCCGAGCGGTATAACTGGATTGATAGGTGATGCGGTGCCCGTGCAGCCTCACATAGACCAGATTAGTCGTCACGGCGTCCCACAAAGGCCAATCCGCAGCGTCCGATTGGCAAACAGCAAGACGGTGAAGCCGCAGGCACTCCGCAGTAGCCTCAGCGAACCACGATGGGTGCCTGAATTCCAAGGCATGACGTGTCTCCCGCCAGGTATCAAGCAGGCGTGCAAATCGCTCCAAGCGCAGTGGATCGCGCTTCAGTCCGGCGGGAAGCTGCCAGAGCACCACAGCGAGCTGTTTGCGCAAGGGCTTGACGGCTTGCATTTGCCGCAAAAAAACTTTTCGAGAAACGTGCAGCTTTAGAACGTGCGTCAAATAGCGGTGGCCCTTGATCGCGAACCGGAAATCGGAAGGGGTTGTTTCCGCCCACTTAGCGAAGGTGCTC
>DATHDD010000059.1:0-13923 GCA_035319205.1 Burkholderiales bacterium
CGCCGTTATCGGACAGCAGTCGCGACCTGATGCCTACCGTGAGCTGGTTGGCATTATTGATGCGGTCTCCGCCACTGAATACGTTCTCGGTGAATATTCGCCCGTAGTTGACGTCGGCCTGTGCGCTGTCGAAGACAGGAATCTGGCTCTGGTCACGGAAAGGGATGTTGAGGTAATACACCGTCGGTTCCAATGTTTGCTTCAAGTCCTGACCCAGGAAAGAGGCATCACGCTCGAAAACCAGCCCGGATTCGATGCTGGAAATCGGAACTACCCGGTCGGTACTGGGCGCACTTGAGTTCTGGTCAAAAGTATAATAAGCATAGTTGACGCCGATTTTGGGCGTGAAGTACGCGTACGGTGTCTGTATCGGATAGCTGATGCTGGGATACGCTATGAAACGCTGCCCCTTGGTTAGCGAAGCGTGGTAAAAATTGGTGTATTGGCTGGACAGCGACAGGTCAAAGCCGCCGACATTCTGGCGTGCCGCGTTGTACGTAAGCTGCGGCAGGGGTTGGTAGGGCGGTGTAATCGGCGCCCCCGGATCCTGCAGCGTTTGATAGCCTAAAGCATGCAGCGTCACATTCCACCACGGCTGGCTGTAGCTCAGAGTACCTTCTTGCGGCAGGTTAACCAGCGAGGTAAAAGCAATGCGTGTACTAAGGTCCCTGAAATAAGTATTGTCGGAAACCCTCTGGTAATTCACTGATCCGGTCAGGCCCTCCGCTAGGTTTTGCGTGTGCTGGAGCAGCAGCGCCCAGCGTGTTTTATCGTTATCAATCTGATCATCTGGAAGCAAATCCAACCGCGCTTGTCCTGAGGAAGTCGGCATAAGGTAACGGAATTCCGAACCGAGTAGCGCACCGCGCTTGGAGAGGGCGCGCGCTGAAAGAGTAGCGTCATAATTCGGCGCGATATTCCAGTAATAGGGCAGCATGAACTCGAAACCGTTGTTGCTGGTATTGCCTATGGTGGGCGGGAGAAATCCCGATTTGCGCGAGCTGGCTATGGGAAAATCTATCCATGGGGTGTAAAGAATCGGCACTCCTTTGAACACGATGCTCGCGTCGCGCGCCACGCCGACATTGGTAACCTGATCGATTTTCAGGTCGCGGGCGCGCAAGTACCAGTCCTCGTTGCCCACCGGACACGTGGTGTAATTGACCAGCTCCAAACGGTATTGTTGCGGGCCTTCGAAGAACAGTTGGGATGCATTGCCCCTGCTTTGGTTTTTCTGGATCGTGAAATCAGGGGAATCAAAATAGCCCGTCTCGCGCTCGGTATTTAGTTTAAGCTTCGGGCCTTGCACTGAATTGCCGCGCTGCTCGAGGCGCACATTGCCTTCGGCCTCGATCTCGTCTTCGGACAGAATATAGGTCAACCGGTCGGCGAACACCGCTTGCCCGCGGCGGCGCAAAACGGCCGAGCCTTGCGCAGTAATTTTCTCTTCGTCTTGTCCCTCGATGCTTTCGGCTTCTATGAAAATCGGCAGTGTTTCCTGTTGTTTGAGGGGCGGGTTTAAGCGCCGATCCGGTTTCAGTTCGAGCGCGTCTTCATCTGCAATCGAGGCATGGGAAAAAAGATAAAGCAGAGAAAAAGCGATGGGCTGAAAACAGAATTTGCGCATCATGCATTGATAGACCGGGGGGCTGCCTTGATTTTAAGTGTTAAAATCGCACAAATTTATCATTATGGCAATTCAGAGGCGCTTTTGAACCGTTTTGCTTTGCTGGAGGACTGGATTCGCTCGCAGTTTCCCGGGATATCTTTTACGCTGGATGCAGCTTCAGAAGATGCAAGTTTCCGCCGCTATTTCCGGGTGAAGTTTGAAGATCGTTCGTTGATCGCCATGGATGCGCCACCGTCACACGAGGACTGCAGGCCGTTCATCCAGGTTTCGGAATTGTTTTATGCAGCGGGAGCGCATGTGCCGCGGGTGCTGGCCAGGAATTTAGAGCAAGGTTTCTTGTTGCTCGATGATCTCGGCACTACCACTTATTTGCAGATATTGCGTGACGGCGATGCCAACCGCTTGTATCTGGATGCAATTGACTCGCTCATAAAGATTCAACTCGCAAGCCGCGCGGATGTATTACCAACCTATGATGAAGGCCTGCTGCTGCGCGAAATGCGCCTGTTTCCCGATTGGTATGTGGCTAAACATTTGCGGCTCAGTTTGAGCCCGACCCAGGCCGATGTACTGAATTCCATGATAAAGCGGGTATTGCAAAACAATTTGACGCAACCGCGAGTATATGTGCATCGCGATTACCATTCGCGCAATCTAATGTTAAGCGACCCCAATCCCGGTATCCTGGATTTTCAGGATGCAGTGTACGGCCCGATTTCCTACGATGTGGTTTCGCTGTTCAAAGATGCTTATATCGTTTGGGATGAAGAGCGCGTTCTCGACTGGGTTGTGCGTTATTGGGAGCGCGCCAAAAAGGCCTGCCTGCCGGTAGCAGCCGATTTTGCGGAGTTCTACCGTGATTTCGAGTGGATGGGAGTGCAAAGGCATCTGAAAGTACTGGGCATCTTCTCCCGCCTGAATTACCGTGACGGCAAAGAGAGTTACCTCAAGGATTTGCCGCTAGTCATGCAGTACTTGCGCAAAGCTTGCGAGCGTTACGCCGATCTCTCGCCGCTGCTGAGTTTGCTCGATGAAATTGAAAGACTTCAAATGAAAGCGGGACAAACTTCTTGATAAAAGCCATGATCTTGGCGGCCGGCCGGGGAGAGCGCATGCGCCCGTTAAGCAACGCACTGCCCAAGGCATTGCTGCCCGCCGGCGACAAGCCGCTCATCGAGTGGATGCTAATAAAACTTGCAGCGGCGGGGTTCAATGAAATCATCATCAATCATGCGCATCTGGGAAATTTAATCGAATCTGCGCTGGGAGATGGCGCACGCTTCGGGGTGCATCTTGCATATTCTCGGGAAACGCATGCGCTGGAGACCGCGGGAGGAATCGCCAACGCGCTACCATTGCTGGGGGATGAGCCATTCCTGGTGGTCAACGCGGATATTTTTTGCGAGCTTGATTTTAGATTACTGCTGCCAAGATTGCCCAGCATGGTCGATAGCAGGTACCTTGCCCACTTAGTGCTGGTGGATAATCCCAAGCATCACCCTCAAGGCGATTTTGGCTTAATGCATGACAAAGTATTACTGACTGGTCAACACCAGCTAACTTACAGCGGAATCGGCCTTTATCATCCAGCATTTTTTACTAATGTCGCACGCGGCGCTAAAGCCAAGCTGGCGCCGCTGTTGCATGCCCAAATTGAAGCCGGCAAAGTCAGCGGAGAGCGTTACCGCGGGCTGTGGCTGGATGTCGGCACCCCGGAGCGCCTGCGCGAACTCAATGCTCTGCTGCAAGCCAAGCATGCGCGGTAATCAGAGGTTCCTTGGATTATAATCCCTTCAGTTCCGGCATTCTCCTTTAAGCCCATGAGCGACTACTCCATTTACGCGAAGCGCCGCACCAAGCTGATTGAGCATATGCAAACTGGAGTGGCGGTCATACCCACCGCGGCCGAGCGTGTGCGCAACAACGATGCGCATTATCCATACCGCTTCGACAGCTATTTTTATTACTTGAGCGGCTTTACCGAGCCGGGGGCGGCGCTAGTGCTGGTGGGAGGCAAAAAGCCCAGATCCATCCTGTTTTGCCGCGACAAGGATCCAGAGCGCGAAGTCTGGGACGGCTACCGTTACGGCCCCGGGGAGGCACGCGAGCGCTTCGGCTTTGACGAGAGTCATTCGTTTACCAAGCTCGATGAACTCATGCCTAAACTGCTCGCGGACCAGCCGGTACTGCATTATGCAATGGGAATGGATGAGCGATGGGATGCGCGCATCGTCGGTTGGCTGAACAGCGTGCGCAGCCAGGCGCGCAGCGGGGTCACCGCGCCGGCCGAGATCAAAGACGTACGGCGGATCCTGGATGAAATGCGCATCGTCAAGGGCAATCGCGAACTTGCTCTGATGCGCCGCGCCGCTGTGATTTCTACCGGCGCACACCGGCGGGCGATGCGCGTAACCCGACCGGGCAAGAAGGAGTTTGAAATCGAAGCGGAGCTGCTGCACGAATTCCGCCGCCATGGGGCACAAGCCCCGGCGTATATGCCTATCGTGGCAAGCGGAGCCAACGCCTGCGTCTTGCATTACGTGGAAAACAGCGCGACGCTCAAGGACGGCGAGTTATTGCTCATAGACGCCGGCTGCGAGCTCGAAGGCTATGCTTCAGACATCACCCGCACTTTTCCGGTAAACGGCCGGTTCAAGGGACCGCAAAAGGATATTTACCAGTTGGTATTTGCAGCGCAGGCTGCGGCTATAGCCGCGGTGAAACCCGGCAATGCCTGGGACCAGCCACACAATGCTGCTCTCAAGGTGCTGGCGCAGGGTATGATCGATTTGGGCCTGTGCAAAGGCAGCTTGGACAAAGTGCTGGAATCGGGGGATTACAAGCGTTTTTACATGCACCGCACCGGGCACTGGCTGGGACTGGATGTGCACGATGCGGGTGACTACAAACGGGAAGGCAAATGGCGCGAACTCAAACCGGGCATGGTATTGACGGTTGAACCGGGATGCTACGTGCGCCCGGCACAAGGCGTGCCGAAGAAGTTGTGGAACATCGGCGTGCGCATCGAAGATGATGTGTTGGTCACCGCCAAGGGTCGGGAAGTGCTGACCAGCGCCGCACCAAAGAAAATTGATGACATCGAGAAACTAATGCAAACCCATGCCGCCTGAGTCCGCAGATATCCTGATCGTAGGAGGCGGCCCCACCGGCGCCGCCTTGGCGCTCGCCTTGCGCTGCAGTGGTTACAGCGTGGTGCTGCTTGAAGCGACAGAGTCCTTAACCAATGATCCGCGGCCGTTGGCTCTTTCCTACGGCAGCCGCTTGATACTCGAGCGCCTCGGCGTGTGGGCCTCGATTGTGGCGCCGACCCCGATATTGAGCATCCATGTTTCGCAGCGCGGTGGTTTCGGGCGCAGCGTGCTATTCGCAAAGGAAGCCGGCGTACCCGCATTGGGTTATGTGGTTGCTCACGGCGAATTGCAGGCGGCTTTGCGGCATTTTTTGACGGATTGCTTCAATGGTGCGGCAGTTCTGCGCATTGAAGCTGGCGAGGAATCGGCGCGAGCTGAATTCAGCTACCGCGGCAATGTGCAGCAAATCAACGCCAAACTTCTGGTGCTGGCTGACGGGGGGCGCGGAATTGAAGGCATCGAGGGCGTGAAACAGAGGGAGAAAGATTACCATCAATGCGCCGTGGTAACGCAGGTTAAAGCGCATGCGCCGCATTGCAATATCGCTTACGAGCGGTTTACTCCTCAAGGCCCACTCGCGCTGCTGCCTTTCGGCGAAAAACTGGCGTTGATCTGGACCACCGCTCCTCAAGTAGCCGAGATGTTGTGCGGCTTGAGTGAAGCGCTGTTTTTGCAGCGACTGAATCAGCATTTTGGCGATCGGCTTGGCGTGTTTACTGAAACCGGGAAACGCGCGAGCTTCCCGCTCAAACTCAAATATGCAATTACTCCCACCATGCAACGAGTAGTAATACTGGGCAATGCAGCACAGACCCTGCATCCGGTGGCCGGTCAGGGATTCAATCTGGGTTTGCGCGATGCCTGGGAATTGAGTGAAATCATCCTGCACAGCGCAGCGCAACAACTTGGAACGTCCGAAATGATGCAGGCTTATCGCGCGCGGCGGCGGCTTGATCGTTACGGCGGGATTTTCTTTACCGATACACTTTTAAGCCTGTTCACCAGCGATAGCGCTCCATTGCGTGCGGCTCGCGGTTTCGCCCTTGCGGCGCTGGATGCATTGCCGGCAGCAAAACGCTTCCTGATGAGTCGCATGATTTTTGGCGCGAGAGGTTAATTGCAGCGTTTATTCGATGTTTGATTGCAGTAATACTCTTTGCTTCTTGTACTTTGTAGTGAGTTCTGCAAGAAATTTCTAATCAGCTTTTCTGCGGCAAGCAATTGTGATTACAATTACACCCCTGCCTTAAAATAAACGCCATGCGAATCGGCTCATACCACCTGAAGAATAATCTCATTGTCGCTCCGATGGCGGGCGTCACCGATCGTCCCTTCCGTCAGCTTTGCAAGAAGATGGGCGCGGGAATGGCGGTATCCGAGATGGTTTCCAGCAATTCCCTGCTATGGGGTTCGCAAAAGACTTTACGCCGGGCTAACCACCAAGGCGAAGTAGAGCCGATATCAGTTCAAATTGTCGGAGCTGACCCCAAAATGCTCGCCCAAGCAGCCAAATACAATGTGGAACAGGGGGCGCAGATTATTGACATCAACATGGGCTGCCCAGCGAAAAAAATCTGCAATGTCATGGCTGGCTCGGCATTGCTGCAGGATGAGCCCCTGGTCGGCAACATCCTCGATGCAGTGGTATCCGCGGTGAACGTACCGGTTACTTTGAAAATCCGTACCGGCTGGGACCTACAGAACAAGAATGCCTTGCGCGTTGCCCGGATTGCCGAAAACGCCGGCATCCAGGCACTAGCAGTTCACGGCCGGACACGCGCCTGTGGTTTTTCAGGCAGCGCCGAATATGACACCATTGCCGCAGTGAAGGCACAAGTGAAGATTCCGGTCATCGCCAATGGCGACATTACAACACCGGAAAAAGTCAGAGAAGTGCTGGATTACACCAAGGCCGATGCGGTGATGATAGGCCGCGCCGCGCAAGGCAGGCCGTGGATATTCCGCGAAATTAGCCATTATCTCGAGACCGGCAGGCATCTGCCGCCACCCGAGGTCGAGGAAATCCGCCGCGTTTTATGTGCGCATCTCGCTGATCTCTACCATTTTTATGGTGAATACTCAGGCGTGCGAATCGCGCGCAAGCATATTTCCTGGTATACGAAAGGGTTGGCCTGCTCAGCTGCATTCCGCCACGCCATGAACCAATTAGAAAGCAGCGCTGACCAGCTTGCTGCGGTAAGCCGCTTTTTTGACCATTTGGGCGGTTACGGTCAGCGTCTTTTTTACTCAGAACAAGAGGAATTGGCAGCATAATGGACGAAAACGATATTGCCCGCTGCGTGCGCAAGGCCATTGATGGCTACTTCAAGGACCTGGATGGCGAGAAACCCTGCGCCATTTACGACATGGTCATTCGCTCCATAGAGAAACCACTTTTGGAATCGGTGCTGCACCGTGCCAAGGGAAACCAGACCCACGCTGCGCAAATGCTGGGCTTGAACCGCAATACCTTGCGCAAAAAAATGCAGGATTACCGCATCAAGGGTTAAGGAACCCTTGATGAAACCCATCGCGCGCGCGGTGTCAGGTACCTTTTGCAGGCTCCGAATTGTCATTCCTGAGTTTCTAAATTTATAAAATGGCCGTCATCAAACAAGCCCTCATTAGTGTTTCCGATAAATCCGGCATCGTAGAATTTGCCAAAGGTTTGCAGCAGTTCGGAGTCGCCATACTTTCTACCGGCGGCACTGCCAAATTGCTTGCACAGTCAGGTGTGAAAGTTACCGAAGTGGGCGATTACACCGGTTTCCCTGAAATGTTGGATGGTCGAGTAAAAACCCTGCATCCTAAAATCCACGCCGGGATTCTTGTACGGCGCGATATACCCGAACACATGCGAGTGATAGGTAACGCGAAGATACCGACGATAGACATGGTGGTGGTAAACCTCTACCCGTTTCGGGAGACTATCGCCAAGCCAGACTGTACCCTGGATGAAGCGGTAGAAAACATTGATATCGGGGGTCCGACCTTGGTGCGAGGGGCGGCCAAAAATTTCCGGCATGTGGCGGTGGTAACCGACCCCGGGGATTACCGCGAGCTGATTAGCGAAATGCAGTCGGCCAATGGCGCTATCGGCCTTGAAACCCGCTACAGCCTTGCGCAGAAAGCTTTTTCGCATACCGCTTCCTACGATGGCGCGATCAGCAATTACCTCACTGCGACCGCGCTTAACGGTGAGCGCATCGCTTTCCCGCAGCGGCTCAATCTCAACTACAGCAAAGTCCAGGATTTGCGCTATGGAGAAAATCCGCACCAGAACGCCGCGTTTTACCGCGATCTCAGCCCGGCACCGGGAAGCCTAAGCAACTATACCCAGCTGCAAGGCAAGGAACTCTCCTACAACAATATCGCTGATTCCGACGCAGCGTGGGAATGCGTGAAAACTTTCGAGCAAACCGCGTGCGTCATCATCAAGCACGCCAACCCGTGCGGAGTCGCCGTAGCCAAAGATGTTTTGCTGGCATATAAGCTGGCATTCGCCACCGATCCCACTTCGGCCTTCGGCGGCATTATTGCCTTCAACCGCGAGCTCAATGCGCAAGCGGCGGAAGCGGTGATCCAGCAGTTTGTGGAAGTGTTGATTGCCCCGGCTATCTCGCCGGACGCCTTGAAGATACTCTCAACAAAAACCAATATCCGCGTGCTGCGGGTCGCGCTTGATACTGGCGAAAACGCGCAGGATTACAAGCGCATCGGCGGCGGATTACTGGTACAAACGCCCGACAATTTCAACTTAACCGCTTCGCAACTCAAGGTGGTGACAAAAAAACAACCCACCCCGCAGCAAACAAGCGATTTGCTGTTTGCCTGGCGTGTCGCAAAATTCGTCAAATCCAACGCCATCGTGTTTGCTGGCAACGGGCAAACGCTGGGCGTGGGTGCAGGGCAAATGAGCCGGGTGGACAGCGCGCGGATCGCTTCGATTAAGGCGCAAAATGCGGGCTTAAGCTTGCAAGGATCGGTAGTGGCCTCCGACGCATTTTTCCCTTTCCGCGACGGCGTGGACGTAGTGGTGCAGGCGGGCGCCGGTGCGGTGATCCAGCCCGGCGGCAGCATGCGTGATGACGAAGTGATTGCGGCAGCGGACGAGCACGGCATCAGTATGGTGTTTACCGGCGTACGCCACTTCAGACATTGACGGCCCGTGATAAGCGTCGCGATGCCTTGTTGCTCGTCGGTCTTTTTCGCTTGCATACTTCTTGTGTATGCGGCGTTCGAAAACCTCCTCGCGCCTAGCCTCGCTTGCTTCTCACGCGCCGATAAGGCTGCACGCGACTTTCCTGAATTTACTTAAATTACTCTGCGAAATGAAACTTCTTGTAATCGGCGGAGGCGGCAGGGAGCATGCACTCGCCTGGAAGCTCGCGCAGTCACCGCGCATCCAGAAAGTTTTCGTCGCTCCCGGTAACGCCGGTACCGCGCGCGAAAACGGGCTGGAAAACGTGCCGCTTACCGATATTCAGGAACTCATCCGATTTGCTCAGAAAGAGCATATTTACTTCACCACAGTCGGCCCCGAAGCTCCGCTTGCGGCGGGTATCGTGGATGCTTTCCGCGCAAACAGCCTAAGAATATTCGGGCCCACCCAAAAAGCGGCACAACTCGAAAGCTCCAAAAATTTCGCCAAGGCCTTTATGCAGCGCTATGACATACCTACCGCAAAGTACGCCACGTTTATCCGTGCCAGCGAAGCGCATGCGCATATTGACCAGCACGGTGCTCCCGTCGTGGTCAAGGCCGACGGTTTAGCTGCCGGCAAAGGCGTGGTGGTGGCGATGAGCAAAGACGAAGCGCATCGTGCGGCGGAGATGATGCTGGTATCCAGCAATTTGGGCAAAGCCGGCGCAAGCGTGGTGATCGAAGATTATCTGGAGGGCGAAGAAGCGAGCTTCATCGTCATGTGCGATGGCGAACATATTCTGCCGCTTGCCACCAGCCAGGACCACAAGCGATTGCTGGATGGCGACAAGGGCCCTAACACCGGCGGCATGGGTGCGTATTCACCGGCACCGGTGGTGACGCCGGCACTGCACAACCGGGTGATGCGCGAAATCATCCGGCCTGCAATACATGGCATGGCGCAGGACGGCATTCTTTACACCGGATTTCTATACGCAGGACTGATGATTGACAGCAAGGGCAACCCCAAGGTGTTGGAATTCAATTGCCGCATGGGCGATCCCGAAACCCAGCCGATCATCCTGCGCCTCAAAAGCGATTTGGTCAGCATTATCGAACATGCGCTAAATGGCACGCTGGATCAGGTGAGCGCTGAATGGGACCGCCGGGTGGCCCTGGGAGTGGTGCTTGCCGCAGCGAATTATCCGGACACGCCGAAAAAAGGTGACGTGATTAACGGACTGCCCAAGGCGGGGGACGATTTCAAGGTATTCCACGCCGGCACCCATGTCAACGGCAATAGCGTGGTCACCAGCGGCGGCAGGGTGCTGTGTATTACCGCATTGGGAGACAATGTCAAAATGGCGCAGCGCCGCGCTTACGAGATTGCCGAAGGCATCCGCTTCGACGGCATGCAGATGCGCCGCGATATCGGCTATCGTGCCTCTCGTGCCGTCAATTTAAAATAATGCTGATTTACTACAGAGTCACAGAAAAACTCAAAGTCGAATAGACAGGATTCGCATGTTTATGCTGGATTAACAGGATTAAATTCTGTAAATCTTGAAAAAATCCCGTGAATTAACATTTTTCTTTTTGTCTTTAGTGCACCTGTGGTTAAATTCAATTTATGGACTCCGAAGCAGTCAAAAAATATCTCCTGGAACTGCAGTCGCACATCGTCGCGCAGCTTGAGAAAATTGACGGCAAGTCGTTTCGTGCAGTTTTTTGGGATCGTCCTATGGGCGGTGGTGGTATAAGCTGCGTAATTGAGGAAGGCCAGGTATTCGAGCGCGGCGGGGTGAATTTCTCGCATGTGCATGGTGAGATGCTTCCGCCATCTGCGACCGCATCACGCCCCGAACTGGCGGGCCGTTCATTTGAGGCGATGGGAGTTTCGGTTGTCATGCACCCTCGCAACCCTAATATACCCACTGTACATTTAAACGTGCGGTTTCTATGCACTCATCCCCGTTCCTCTGAAGTTGCGCCCGGCGTCTGGTGGTTCGGCGGCGGCATGGATTTAACGCCCTATTACGGCTTTGAAGAGGATTGCGTGCATTTCCACCAAACCTGCAAGGATGCGCTCGCTCCTTTCGATAAAGAGTATTACCCGCGGTTCAAGAAATGGTGTGACGAATATTTTTTCATCAAGCACAGGAACGAACCGCGCGGTGTAGGCGGAATATTTTTCGATGACTTCAATGAACCCGGTTTTGAAAAAAGCTTCAAGCTCGCGCAAAGCGTCGGCAATCATTTTTTACCTGCCTACTTGCCGATTGTGGAGCGCCGCATGAGTACAGCCTACAGCGAGCGCGAGCGCGACTTCCAGGCCTACCGCAGAGGGCGTTATGTGGAATTCAATCTGGTTTACGACCGCGGCACGCTTTTCGGCCTGCAATCCGGAGGGCGTGCCGAATCCATACTGATTTCACTGCCGCCGGTTGTAAAATGGCGTTACGATTGGAAGCCTGAGCCAAAGAGCCCCGAAGAAAAGTTATACAAAGAATTTTTGATTGCACGAAGCTGGGTAAATTGAGCCATTTGTTTCTATTGGATTAACCATGATGAACTATAAAACTGATCATATCCAAAAAATAGGCAGCGTCCTGGTGGACGTATTTCATTACCTTGCATTGTTTGTAATCGGCGCCACGATTGTTTGGTCGGCCATATATGAATACATCCGTATTATGCAAAGCGGACATGCGGCTTTGGAGAATATTCTGTTGCTGTTTATATACCTTGAGTTGGGAGCAATGGTAGGCATCTATTTCAAAACGCATCGTCTGCCCGTGCAGTTCCTGATCTATGTCGCAATTACAGCACTTTCACGGCATTTGGTCGTTGACGTGCAGAAGGTGTCAGACACTTATCATCTGTATTTGCTGCTGAGCATAACAGGGGCGATCGTGATACTGAGCTTCGCATTGTTGATATTGACATATGCCGCCAGCAAGTATGGGCGTCCGGAGGACGACGCTTGAAGGATTCTTAATGTCCTTCAAACTCGCACAGCGCAACTACGCTGTGACCTAGCTTTTCCAACCGCTTGCGCCCGCCCAAATCGGGCAAATCAATCACAAACGCGCAGCCGACAATCCGGCCGCCGGTTTTTCCGATCAGCTTAACGGTGGCTTCGGCAGTGCCGCCTGTGGCAATCAAATCGTCCACCAATAACACTTTCTCCCCTTTTAGAATCGCGTCGGTATGGATTTCCAGACGGTCGGTTCCGTATTCCAGTTCATAGTCGTGCCCGAAATTTTCGCCCGGAAGTTTTCCTTTCTTGCGGATCGGCACGAAGCCGGCTTTAAGATGGTAGGCAAGCACCGCGCCTATGATGAAGCCACGCGACTCGATTCCTGCAACTTTATCTATCTTTACTTCGCGGTATTTGACGACTAATTGATCTATGGTTCTGCGAAATCCTTCGGCATTCTTGAGCAGCGTCGTAATGTCCCGAAACATAACCCCGGGCTTTGGAAAATTGGGAATGGTGCGAATCAGCGATTTGATATCCATCAATTTACTCTCCAAGATAAGCTTCGCGAACCCGCGGGTTGCTCAGCAATTCACGCGCGGGGCCGCTCAAGGCAATCAGCCCGCCATCCATGACGTAAGCCCTGTGGCTTGCTTCCAGCGCAAGTTTGGCGTTTTGCTCTACCAGCAGCAGCGTTACCCCTTCCCTAGCGATGCTCAAAATCGTCTCGAAAATTTTGCTTACCATGAGAGGCGCCAATCCCATGCTGGGTTCGTCAAGCAGCAGCAATTTCGGGCGGCTCATCAGCGCGCGGCCGATCGCCAGCATCTGCTGCTCGCCGCCGGAGAGCGTGCCCGCGGTTTGGCTGCGCCTCTCCATGAGGCGCGGGAACAATCCATAAACGTGCTCCAACTCGTTTTGGTAAGAGGCGCGGCAGTATGCGCCCATCTCGAGATTCTCTTCCACAGTAAGTCTGCCGAAAATGCCGCGTCCTTCGGGAATTAGCGCCATACCCCGGCGCACCAGTTGATAAGAAGGCAGATGCTTTATTGAATTGCCTTGGTACCGCACTTCGCCTGCAACGTGAAGCAGCAGCCCGCAAATTGCTTTCAGCGTGGTGCTTTTTCCAGCGCCATTGGAGCCAATCAATGCGACGAGTTCGCCTTCGCCGACATTGAGGTCAATGCCTTTAACCGCATTGATGCCGCCGTAGGACACTTTCAAATCGCGCACCTCGAGCAGACTCACGCCAGCACTCCCCCCAGATAGGCTTCAATCACCGCCGGATCGCGCTGCACCTGCTGCGGCGCACCTTCCGCTATTTTCCTGCCGTAATCCAGCACTGCAACGCGGTCGCACAACCCCATCACCAGTTTCACGTCATGTTCAATCAACAAAATCGTCACGCCATCGCCGCGGATGATTTCCAGCAATTTTTTCAAGCCCGCGGTTTCGGTGGCGTTCATTCCCGCTGCGGGTTCATCGAGCGCTAGCAGTTTGGGTTCGGTAGCGAGCGCACGCGCGATTTCCAATCTGCGCTGGTCGCCGTAACTCAAATGGCTCGACAGGTTATTAGCGTATTCCGCGATCCCGACATATTGCAGGAGCGCAAACGCCCGCGAATAAATTCCATCTTCCTCTTCCCGCGTACGCGCATCGCGCAGCACCGCTCCAATCACTCCTGCGCGGGTGCGCACATGTCGTCCTACCATGACATTTTCCAGCGCGCTCATGTTTTCAAACAAGCGGATATTCTGGAAGGTGCGTGCTATGCCGCGCTCGGCCACCGCGTGCGGTTTGGTGGAGGGAAGCTTTTCGCCGTCGAAGAAAAATTCACCATGGTCGGGAGAATAAAGGCCGGTGAGCACGTTGAACAGGGTGGTTTTTCCTGCGCCGTTGGGGCCTATCAGCCCGTAAATCTCGCCATTTTGCAAGGACAGGCTGACCTCGTCGAGCGCCAGGAGTCCGCCGAAACGCTTGGTGACTTGACGTGCTTCAAGCAGGGTCATGTACTCACC
>DATHDD010000060.1:0-2037 GCA_035319205.1 Burkholderiales bacterium
CGCTCCACCGGCCCGCATTTGCATTTTGAGGTGCGTTACAAGGGGGTTCCGCAAAACCCGGTGCGGTTTCTGCAAAAGGCCGGCTGAAAACTGTTTTTTTGCGCAACGTGAGGGGCGAGGCGAAAAACTCCTCGCCCCTCATGTTTTCTAAGCTTAGGCAATTACCAACTTCATGCTATCCGGTTTGCTTCGAAAAATATTCGGCAGCCGCAACGAGCGGCTGCTCAAGCAGTATCGCCACACAGTGCGCGCAATCAACGCGCTGGAGCCGGAATTTGAAAGGCTTTCGGACGGCGAGCTTCGCGCCAAGACAGACGAATTTCGGGCCCGGCTGGTGGAATCCGTTAAGCAGATCCGAGAGAAAGCAAATAATGACGCCGGAAAGGAGCCGGCGCTTGAGGCCGAGCACGGCCGCGGGCGCAAGCTCATCTTGGGTGAACTGCTGCCCGAGGCGTTCGCCGTCGTGCGCGAAGCGAGCAAGCGCACGCTTGCCATGCGGCATTTCGATGTGCAGCTAATCGGCGGCATCGTGCTCCACCACGGCAAAATCGCTGAAATGCGAACCGGGGAGGGCAAGACCTTGGCCGCCACGCTGCCGGCCTATCTCAACGCGCTTGCCGGACGCGGCGTGCACGTGGTGACCGTAAACGATTACCTGGCGCAACGCGACGCGGACTGGATGGGAAAAATATACGGCTTTTTGGGTTTAAGCGTGGGCGTTAATCTCTCGCAAATGCCGCACGAGGCCAAACAAAAGGCCTATGCCGCAGACATTACCTACGGCACCAACAACGAATTCGGGTTTGATTACTTACGTGACAATATGGTGTATCAGCCCTCGGAACGCGTGCAACGGGGTTTGCATTACGGCATCGTGGACGAAGTGGACTCGATCCTGATAGACGAGGCGCGCACTCCACTTATCATATCCGGTCAGGCGGACGATACCACTGACCTCTATTACCGCATGAACGACTTGGTGCCGAAACTCACTCGCCAGCAGCAGGAAAACGGCCCAGGCGATTACAGCGTGGATGAAAAAAACAATCAGATATTGCTCACGGAATTCGGGCATGAGCACGCCGAGCAGCTGCTTGCCCGAGTCGGCTTGCTGCCGCCAAGCGGCAGCCTCTACGATGCTTCGCATATCAATCTGGTCCACCATTTATATGCTGCGCTAAAAGCTCACGCCCTGTTTCACAAGGATCAACACTACGTAGTGCAAAACGACGAGGTAGTCATTGTGGACGAATTTACCGGGCGGTTGATGGTAGGACGGCGGTGGTCAGATGGCCTACATCAGGCGGTTGAAGCGAAGGAAGGCGTGAAAATCCAGCGTGAAAACCAAACGCTTGCGTCGATTACCTTTCAGAATTATTTCCGCATGTACCAAAAGCTTGCTGGAATGACCGGTACTGCGGATACCGAGGCCTATGAATTTCAGCAAATTTACGGACTGGAAACGGTGGTGATCCCTACGCATATGCCAATGATTCGGGAGGAACGCCAGGATCAGGTGTACCGTACTGCCGCAGAGAAATACCGCGCAGTGATCAACGATATCAAAGATTGTTATGTACGAAGTCAGCCCGCGCTGGTCGGTACTACTTCGATAGAGAACTCCGAGTTGTTGTCGGGGCTGCTGACCAAGGAAAGGCTGCCGCACCAAGTGTTAAATGCCAAGCAGCATGCGCGCGAAGCTGAAATCGTGGCGCAGGCCGGGCAGCCGAAAGCCATTACCATCGCTACCAACATGGCGGGACGCGGTACCGACATCGTGCTGGGGGGTAATCCCGAGCCGGAAATCAATCGGGTACGCAGCGATGAGAATATCGATGCTCAGGCAAAAGAGTCCCGCATCGCATTGATCCGTGAACAATGGCAGAAACTGCATCAACAGGTAGTAGCAGTAGGTGGTTTGCATATTATCGGCACCGAACGCCATGAATCGCGACGCGTCGATAATCAGCTGCGCGGCCGCTCAGGGCGCCAGGGTGATCCGGGTTCCAGCCGCTTTTACCTCTCGCTGGAGGACCC
>DATHDD010000061.1:0-3137 GCA_035319205.1 Burkholderiales bacterium
AACCATCCATCTGGATTAAAAATTTTATACGCCAAGCCTGCAACACCGACGAGCGTCAGAAAAAAGCATACCAGGGCGACTATCAACTTGATTGCAGTATTCTTCATTTATACTCACTCCGTATCAGTGCGGCAGAACTGATTCCGTGAAAACTCTACCCGCAATGATTTAACGCCGCAAGCCTGAGCAAGCAGCTCCACCTCATTCCCGGACTTCGGTTAAAACCCCGTCCATCAGACGCCATATGTGCTCCGCCTTCGCCGCCAAATCGTAATCATGGGTGACAATGATAAAGCTCGTGCCGAGGCTCTGATTGAGCTGGAGCATCAGCTCAAATACGCTTTCGGCGTTGCGGCGATCCAGGTTGCCGGTAGGCTCGTCCGCCAGCACACAAGCGGGTTTCGTTATCAAGGCGCGCGCCACAGCGGCGCGCTGGCGCTCACCGCCGGAAAGCTCTCCCGGCCTGTGGGCGAGCCGGTGCGCCAGGCCCACCTGCCCCAGAATCTGCTCCGCCTGCCCGCAAGCCATATCGCTTGGCATGCCGCGTATGAGCAGCGGCATGGCGACATTTTCCAGCGCGGTAAACTCCGCGAGCAGATGATGAAACTGGTAGATGAATCCCAGCGATTGGTTGCGCAGTGTGCCGCGCTGGGCTTCGCTCATGTGCTGGATATCCTGTCCCTTGATGAGCACTTCCCCGGAAGTTGCGCTATCCAAACCCCCCAGCACGTGCAGCAGCGTACTCTTGCCGGAACCGGATGCACCGACGACGGCCACGCGCTCGCCCGCTGCCACATCAAGATCAACGCCAAGCAATACCGGCACTTCCAGTTTGCCCTGATAGTAGGTTTTTTTAAGCTTGCGGCAGGACACAACTGTTTCATTCATGCCCTGAACCCCGCGCACTAAATACTGAATCGCTATTCATAGCTCAATGCTTCCGCCGGGTTGACTCTTGAGGCGCGCCAGCTTGGATAAAGAGTCGCCAGCAGGCACAATGCGAACGACACCACGGCAATCACCGCAACATCCATGAATTGCACTTCCGAAGGCAATTCGCTGATGTAATAGACGTCCTTGGCCAGGAATTTGACGCCGAACAGGTGTTCAATGAAAGGCACCACCACGTCAATATTAAGCGCCAGCGCTATGCCGCCAGCCAGACCCAGCAAGGTTCCCATTATCCCGATCAGGGTGCCCTGTACGATAAAAATTTTCATGATGCTTCCCGGCGGTGCGCCGAGCGTGCGCAAGATGGCTATTTCGGATTGTTTTTCGGTCACCGCCATTACCAGCGTGGAGACAATATTGAACGCCGCTACAGCGACTATCAGAATCACTACGAAGAACATCATGCGCTTTTCAATCTGCACAGCGCGGTAAAAATTGGCGTTGATGCGAGTCCAGTCAATGATGGAGACGTCCACCTTAAGCATGCCCGCAAGCTCGCGAGCCACGTACGGCGCCTGATATAAATCCTTAAGGCGCAAGCGCACGCCAGTGACATCGTGATCCATGCGGTAGAGCTTTTGTGCATCCTCGAGATGAATCAGCGCCAGACCCGCATCGTATTCGTAGTGACCGACTTCAAAAATGCCGACGACGGTAAACTGCTTGAGACGCGGCAGGATGCCCGCGGGGGTCACCTGCCCTTGCGGCGCAATCAAAAGCAGCTTGTCGCCTACCATTACTCCCAGCGCGCGCGCCAGGTCCACGCCAAGCACGATGCCGAATTCCCCCGGGCGCAGGTTCGAGAGCTGTCCGGACTTCATATGCGTTCCCAGATCCACCACCTGGTTTTCATACTCGGGCAGAATACCGCGCACTGCCGTGCCTTTTACCGATTGTTCAAACGACAGCAGCGCCTGTTCAGAGATGTACGGCGCAGCGGCCACTACCTGCGGGTGTTTTTTCGCTTCCTCACCGACCATGCGCCAATCGGCAAGGCGGGAATCCGCGCCGACGATTTGCACATGGGACACCACGCTCAGGATGCGCTCGCGAATTTCCCGCTGGAATCCATTCATCACCGACATCACCGAAATCAGAACAGTGATGCCAAGCGCCATGCCCACAATGGAAATCAGGGAAATAACAGAGACAAAGTAGTTGCGCCGCTTGGCGCGGCTGTAGCGAAGACCGATAAAAAGTTCGTAAGGCTGCACGTTTGTTTACGCCTCGGGTCAGGCAGCGAGCAGTTTGCCATATTATTCAGTGTCGGGCGAATCCATTTGCAAACTTTTGCCATGTTAAACTCTCAATGAGTGATGCGTGAATCACGCCCACGAGATCTCTCATGAATTGTCACCTCCTGATTCCCGGCCTGTTTTGGCGCAGTAACGATGAGGCTTATCTGGAGCCGGATTTGCCCGCATTGCGCACGCTGCTGGCGCGCGCCACCACAGCGCAGGACTCCGTACCAGTGATGGAAGAATGGTTGTGCCGCACATTCGCCGTAGACCGGCAGCAGGACTGGCCTGTGGCAGCGCTTACCTTGATTGCCGACGGCGGTAGTCCCGGCAATGACTATTGGCTGCGCGCCGATCCGGTGCATCTGCGTGTTGACAGCGGCCAACTACTACTTGCCGACAGCCGCGCCATCGGTATTACACGGGATGAAGCGAACCAGTTAACTCAAGCGATCAATTCGCATTTCAATAACGCGGGTTTGGTTTTTCAAGCATGCCGCCCTGAACGCTGGTACCTGCGCCTCGAAAAACCGCCGCAACTGCGGACTCGGGCTTTGGCCGAGGTGGCTGGTAAAAATATAGACGAGTTTCTTCCCGTTGGCGCAGACAGCGTTTACTGGCATGGCGTGTGCAATGAAATACAGATGGTTCTGCATAATCACCCCGTCAATGAGGCCCGCGAAGCTGCAGGCAATCCTCCGGTCAACAGCGTATGGCTCTGGGGTGGCGGCCGCCGGCCAATGATTACCCGCAAACCGTTTGTTCATGTCTGGACCAATGAGTGCCTGAGCAAAGGTTTGGCTCTGGCAAGCGGCGCCAATATAAGCAGCCTGCAGCAAAACGCGCAAGCATGGCTGGCGCAATCCCGTGCACCGGGTGTCCACCTGGTGGTGCTGGATAGCTTGCGCGATGCGGCGCAATACCGAGATATGGAGCGCTGGATGGTAA
>DATHDD010000062.1:0-3077 GCA_035319205.1 Burkholderiales bacterium
TGCAACGCTCCCATCTTGTATTGCTTGAGAGGACCGCCGCCACCCAGCAGCAGCATCGGGCTTTCTGCGCGAAACGCATTGGCCACGCCGGTGACGGCATCGGTGGTACCGGGCCCAGCGGTCACCACTGCGCAGCCTATACCGCAAGTGATGCGCGCCACCGCGTCTGCCGCGTGCGCCGCAACTTGCTCATGACGTACGTCTATGATTTTGATGCCTTCGTCCAGACAGCCGTTATAGATATCGGTGATGTGGCCGCCGGAGATGGTGAAGATATGCTTCACTCCTTCCTGCTTTAGCATCTTTGCAACGATTTGCCCGCCGCTAATCAACTGCGGCGCTGTTTCTGCCAAGGGTTGGGTTACAACTTTATCTGTGACGGTACCCATGATTGTTTGCTCCATTCTCCAAATAATAAGTGCTGGTATAAGGTGCACAGCGTTCCAGCACAATACAACTCATAATTTTTAATTTGAGCGGTAAACTCAAATCGCATGAAATATCCGCTGCTCACGCCCTGTGCCTACAAAAAATCTTAACAATCCGAAATTTAAGCCGTATCATAAGTATTTGTGGTTGTTATATCCTTGACCAGCATCAATTTTCGCCCTTGACCGAAGTCAATTTTTGTACGCATTTAGCCCCGCACGCGATTTCTGTCGCATAAACATCGTCTATGACTCTGGTAGCACATCACCCCGAGAGAAACCTCATCCGCGCCCAGCTCAAGCAAAACGTCGTGCTGAAGCTGATGACCGAGGATGAGGTGTCCGAGCTGGAACCCCATCTGGTCGTGGTAGATTGCCAAAAGGGGGAATGCTTGCTGCATCAGGGAGATCTGGAGATGGAGCAGTACTTTATCCTCGACGGGATATTGAAACGGGTGGTGGCGAACCAGCAAGGCAAGCAGATGATCCTGCGCTTCGCAGATGAGCGCAATATAGAAACCAGCTATGCCGCATGGAGACTCAAGACACCTGCACCTTACAGCATCATGGCCGTCACCAAGGCGCGTGTTACAAAACTGCCGCTGCCGCTATGGGCTGCGTTTATGGACCAGCACGTGGATATCAAGCAAGCATTCGAGTATGAAGTCATGCACCTAATGAGCGAAATCATGGCACATACCATTACACTCCACCTGCTCGATGCGCCTGGCCGGGTGAGCCGCTTCTTGCGTAAACACCCCGAACTGTCCGATCGCGTGCCAAAGAAAGAACTTGCCTCGTACCTCAATCTCTCAGCCGAGACACTGAGCCGCTTGCAGCATGATGGGAAAATTCATATTAGATAATGCCACCCGACCTGCGCTGCCAGTATCAGCGCCATCACCCACAATACCTTCCTTAACAGCCCTTGGTATACCTCAGGGTGTATGCGGCTTTGGATGCGCATGCCGAAAAGCAGCGCCGCGACCGAAATAACCGTCAGAGGAGCGGTTGCGATAAGAGTGGTAAGTCCGATTTGGCCGGAGATCCCGAAGGTCACTGCTTGTGTGGTCTTGCCGACCAGGAAGCAGAGATTGAGAATCTGCGTCATCGCGAGGGAACCCAAGCCCAGGGCCATGAAGTAAATGACCAACGGCGGCACGGCCACATTAACAGTTCCCGATAGGAAACCGGCAAGCAAACCAAACAGCGGAGCCGAAGCTCGCGGATGGCGGTTAAGCCACGACCAATCAAGTTTGCGGAAGCGCGCTTGCTGGAGATACACCACAATCATCAAGGCGAGCAGCAGCTTCAACGGTTCGGGATCAGCGGCGATGAGCACGTGCGTGCCTGCAACGGTTCCGATCAGTACATAAACTGCAACGGTCCAGTATTTACCTATGCTCAATCGCCAGTTTCCCCCTTTTATTATGCTCACCAAGTTGATCACGATATTAGGGAACAGGGTGGTGAGAATCGCGGTCTTGATATCGGTCATCATTGCGATCACCGGTGTGGAAATCACCGGGAAACCAAAACCCAGAGTACCATGGGCGAGTGCTGCGATGATCATTACGATCAGCACTAGAAAGAACGAAGGAGATGCAAGGAAGGCATCGAGATTTGGCATGATGGCTTTTCCAGATGGTGCCATTGGGCTCCCAAACAAAAAGGCAGGGCGCTGACCCTGCCTTTTTTCAGGTTCCGGCCCGAACCCGCGTTAACGCACCTGCGCTGTCTGGCCGTCCGCTAGGCCGGTTGAGCCGCTAGACGACCATCAGCTTCTATATGGGCATTTCTTATAGGCCGCAACACGAACCAGGCCGTTAATGCGGCGATCGCGTTCATGATGCTCGCGATGATGAATACAGCGTGCCAGTTGCCGGTCGCTGTTGTAAGCACGTTCGCAAGGGGCACCAGCAGTGCAGCAGTACCCTTTGCGGTGTAGAGCAGCCCTGCGTTTGCAGCCGCAAACTTGGTCCCAAAAGTATCCGTACAGGTAGAGGGGAATAAGCTAAAGATCTCACCCCATGCGAAAAACACCAGCCCTGACAGAATCACAAAGGCGACGGGTTCCTGGCCGTAGACGTAAAGTGCAAATATGCCTATTGCTTCCAAGCCGAAGGCGATCAGCATAGTCATTTCCCGGCCGATCTGGTCGGACACCCAGCCGAAAAATGGACGCGTAAGCCCGTTCAAGATGCGATCGATAGAAAGCGCGAATGTGAGCGCAGGCAAAGTAATACCCAAGAGGCTCACGGGAATGTTAGCAATTTTGAAGTCCTTGGCAATCGGACCCAACTGCGCAACGGCCATCAGACCGCCGGCAGCCACTAGCACAAACATAATGTACAAGACCCAGAACACGGGCTGGCGCAGAAGCTCCAGCGGCCGGTAATTGCGCTGCATCTACAGCACCTTTGGAGAAGAGGAAGGAGCAGCCGCTTTTTTCGCGAGATCAGGGCTGGTCACAAATTGTGGAGCAGTTAATGCCAAAGACATCAAAACTACAATCAAGCCCTGGCCAATGCCGAAATACAAGAATGCCGCCTCATATCCCATCGTTTTGATGATCGCTGAAATCGGTATGATGGTAAGCGCTGAGCCCATGCCGAAACCCGCTGCGGTAAGTCCCGCCGCAAGGCCGCG
>DATHDD010000063.1:0-22300 GCA_035319205.1 Burkholderiales bacterium
ACACCGACCTCGGGGCGGCGGAAAAGGTCCTCAACGAGGACCACTACGGCCTGGAGAAAGTCAAGGAGCGCATCGTCGAGTACCTCGCGGTGCAGCAGCGCGTGGACAAGGTGAAAGCACCTATCCTCTGCCTGGTCGGCCCGCCCGGAGTGGGCAAGACCTCGCTCGGACAATCGGTCGCGCGCGCAACCAACCGCAAGTTCGTGCGCATGTCGCTCGGCGGCGTGCGCGACGAGGCGGAGATCCGCGGGCATCGCCGCACCTACATCGGCTCGATGCCGGGCAAGATCCTGCAGAACATGACCAAGATCGGCGTGCGGAACCCATTGTTCCTGCTTGACGAAGTGGACAAGATGGGAATGGATTTCCGCGGCGACCCGTCTTCAGCTTTGCTGGAAGTTCTGGATCCCGAGCAGAACCATACCTTCACCGATCATTACATCGAGGTGGAGTACGACCTTTCGGACGTTATGTTTGTTGCGACTGCAAACACCTTGAACATTCCGCCGGCGTTACTGGATCGCATGGAGGTGATAAGGCTTTCGGGTTACACCGAAGACGAGAAAATAAACATCGCCATGCGTTACCTGCTGCCCAAGCAGATGAAGAACCACGGCTTGAAGGAAAACGAACTCGTCATATCAGAGAGTGCGATGCGTGATATCACACGCTACTATACCCGCGAAGCCGGGGTGCGCGGTTTAGAGAGGGAAATCTCCAAAATCTGCCGCAAAGTAGTGAAAACCTTGGTGCTCAAGAAGCCCGAGCAAACCATCACAGTCAGTTCGCGCAACCTCAACAAATTCCTGGGTGTGAGGCGCTTCACTTACGGGATGGCCGAGAAAAACAATCAGGTCGGTCAGGTCACAGGGCTGGCCTGGACCGAAGTGGGTGGCGAATTGCTTACTATTGAGGCCGTGGTATTGCCCGGCAAAGGCAAGACCATAACTACCGGCAAACTCGGAGAAGTGATGCAGGAATCAGTGCAAGCGGCGCTATCCGTTGCGCGCAGCCGCTCGCACGCACTTGGTATAGCCGAGGATTTTTACCAGAAAAACGATGTGCACATCCACCTGCCCGAAGGCGCCACGCCCAAGGACGGGCCGAGTGCCGGGATTGGAATTTGCACAGCCCTGATCTCGGTGCTGACCGGGATCCCGGTGCGCGCTGATGTTGCAATGACCGGTGAAATCACGCTGCGCGGGGAAGTGCTGACCATCGGCGGCCTCAAGGAAAAACTGCTGGCGGCGCACCGCGGCGGCATCAAGACCGTGCTCATTCCTGAAGAGAACACCAAGGATCTCGCGGAAATTCCTGACAACATCAAGAATCGTCTGGATATTCATCCAGTGAAATGGATCGACCAGGTGCTGGATTTAGCACTCGAGCGAGTGCCACAGGCACTTCCCGAAAAAGAAGAAGTTAAAACACCGCTGCCAGCGGTGGTTGATGACCAAGAACCGGCTGCGCTGATCAAACATTAGGGAACCTCTGATTAAGTCCCACGTGGTTGCGACGGCGGCTTTCCGGGATTGTATGCGCGAAGCGAGGCGCAGCCAATGGCCATTTCCCTTGGCAAGCCGAGCGACAAAGCAGACTGCCTGGAAAGCCATCGTCCCCTGGGGTTGCGGCAAAATGCCGCGTCTGCGTCGTTACGCTCCTCGGCTTCGTAGTGCTGGCTACGACCTTCGTCGCGCGCCTCGCATCCATCCGCATTTTGCCAGCAACGCAATACACGGAGGACTTAATCAGAGGTTCCTTGTTGCCGGATAGCATACTGCGTGCCATCTGCGCACGATTTCGATCACGCCGCAAGTAAATACATTTTTGTTCGTCAATTGCTTGACATGAGCTTTTAGCGCTTGCTATAAAGTTATTGCAAGGTTTTAGTTTCGGCATGACCTCAAGCATGACCTCAAAGGTTGTCCCGCGCTGAGCCAATCTCTTACTGCAATCATCCATCGAAAGGGGAATTTTTGTGAACAAATCTGAAATTATTGATCATATCGCCAAGACGGCTGATATTTCCAAAGCCGCTGCAGGCCGCGCCCTGGACGGCACGGTGGGGGCGATCAAAGCAGCGCTGAAGAAAGGGGGGATGGTAACCATGGCGGGCTTCGGCACTTTTTATGTTGGAAAACGTGCCGCACGCAATGGCCGTAATCCCCGCACCGGGGCCACGATCAAAATCAAAGCAGCCAAAGTTCCGAAATTCCGTGCTGGTAAAGCACTGAAAGATACATTAAACTAACGACCTTTTTAGTCGGGTGATGCTTTATCACAGCCCGCACTAAATTGCTCTGGCCCAGGCACTGCCTTGGACGAGATCAGGGTGCTTAGCTCAGTTGGTAGAGCGTCGCCTTTACAAGGCGAATGTCGGGAGTTCGACCCTCTCAGCACCCACCAGCTGTTTACTGATTTATTTGGAGTGGTAGTTCAGTCGGTTAGAATACCGGCCTGTCACGCCGGGGGTCGCGGGTTCGAGTCCCGTCCACTCCGCCATTAATTGGAGATTTCCCAGGCGAACGCGTGTTCGCCTTTTTTGTTACCAACACACAATGTTTGATTTAGTCCACCGCAATAAAAGAATAGCCCAAGTCGTCCTCGCGTTGATTTTTCTGCCGTTTGCACTGTTTGGCGTGGAACGTTATTTCAGCAGCATCGGCGGCGGGGAGTATGTAGCCAAGGTCGGCGGTTACAGGATCACCCAGCAGGAATTCACTCAAGCGCTGCGCGAGGAACAGGACAGAATGCGCAACCAGATGGGCGATAAGTTCAACCCGATTGTCATGGAAGACCCCGAAACGCGCGCATCAGTCCTTGAGAACTTGATCAAGCAGCACCTGCTTTTGGCCCAGGCGGCGCGCGCCGGAATGACAGCAAGCGACCTTCAGTTGCAAAAAGCCATCAGCGAATTTTCCGCTTTCCAGGAGAACGGCAAATTTTCCAAGAACCGTTACGAAACCCTGCTGCGCAATCAGGGCCTGAACCCCCTGAGTTTTGAGGCCAAGATGAGGCAGGACATGGTGCTGGGGCAGCTGGCTGGCGCTTTCGAAAGCGAATTCGTTCCGCAATCGGTCGCAGATAGATTGATTCGCCTGAGCCAGCAAGAGCGCGAGGTCAGCCAGCATGTTCTTTCTATAGACCAATATTTGCTGACCGTGAAAGTCAGCGAGGAGGCGGCAAAGCATTATTATGAGGAACACCACAACGAGTTCCAGACCCCTGAGCAAGTACGCGCCGAATATGTGGTGCTGTCGGCCGACAATCTGGGTTCGCAGATAAAAGTGAGCGCGGAAGAAAGCAGAAAATACTACGATGAGCATCCCACCCGGTTTCAGTCGCGCCAAGCAAGCCATATTCTAATTTCGGTGCCGCCCAATGCCAGCTCCGAATCCAAGGCACAGGCCAGAGCCGTAGCTAATCAACTCTACCAGGAGGTCGTAAAAAATCCAGCTGAGTTCGCCGAACTGGCGAAAAAAAACTCGCAGGACCCCGGCTCGGCGACCAAGGGTGGCGATCTCGGGTTTATGTCCCGGGGCAGCATGGTGAAGCCTTTTGAAGACGCGGTGTTCCAGATGAAAGAAGGGGAAATAGCCGGGCCGGTGGAAACCCAGTATGGCTACCATATCATCAAGCTTAACGCCATCAAGCAGCTGGGATACGAGGAAGCCAGAAATCAGATCGAGCGCGAACTCAAAGAGCAGCAAGCCATCAAAAAATTCAACGAGCTTGCCGAAAATTTCAGCAATATGGTGTACGAGCAGCCGGACAGCCTGAAACCGGTAGCGCAGGCTTTCAAGCTGACTATCCAGCAAAGCCCGTGGCTGACCCGCGACAGCAAAGATGCTGGGCTGCTAAGCAATGACAAGCTGCTGCAGGCGCTATTTTCTGACGATGCGGTTAAAAACAAACGCAACACCGAGACCATCGAAGTCGCGCCCAATACCCTGGTTGCGGCGCATGTGATGGAGCACAAGGCGGCGAGCCTTATGCCTTTTCAAGAGGCTAGGGCGGGGATCAACAAGATCCTCCTGCTTCAGCAAGCTTCCGAACTGGCGAAAAAAGAAGGGATGGCCAAGCTCGAAATGCTGCAGCAAGGCAAAGAGGTCAACATCAAATGGAGCGCGCCAACCATGATGAGCCGCCAGCGCGCAGCACCGGGGTTGGGCATATCCGCGCTGCGTGCAGTGTTCACGACGGATGTGAGCAAGCTTCCGGCTTATGCCGGGGCGGTAGACCCGGAAGGAGGTTATATGCTGTTTAAGATAATCCGAGTTCAGGAACCCGACAGGATTGATGAAACCAATCGCAAGGAGTTAACAGAACAACTGCGACAGCTCATCGCGCAGGAGCAATTTTCCGCTTATCTTGCCAGCCTCAGGCAAAAAACCGAGGTCAAGATCAACTATGAACAATTGGAGAAGAAAGAACGCTGAGAACAAGATCGGGTATTCATGACCAAGTAATCAGGACAGCCCCGAGATGCCGCCCACGGTGATGCTGAAACCTGCATCAACATGAGTGATTTCACCGGTGATGCCGTTTGCCAGATCGCTTATCAAAAATGCAGCGGCGTTCCCCACATCGTCTATCGTCACATTGCGCTTTAGCGGCGCATTTTCCGCAACAAAGCTGAGAATTTTTCCGAAACCGCTTATCCCGGCCGCCGCCAGCGTCTTGATCGGGCCCGCGGAAATCGCATTCACGCGTATCCCCTTGGGTCCCAAGCTTTGCGCCAGATAGCGCACGTTGGCTTCGAGGCTTGCTTTGGCAAGTCCCATTACATTGTAATTGGGCACAGTGCGCGCCGCGCCCAAATAAGTAAGGGTAAGCAGCGCCGCTTTTCTTCCCTGCATCAGCGGCAAACCTGCTTTGGCCAGAGCCGCAAAGCTGTAGGAGCTCACATCATGCGCGATACGGAAAGCTTCGCGGCTCAGTCCATCCAGAAAATCACCGGAAAGCGCTTCGCGTGGCGCAAACGCAATGGAATGCACAATTCCATCCAGCCCGTCCCAATGTTTGCCAAGGTCGCTGAACAAACGCTCAATCTCCTGGTCGCTGCTGACATCACAGCCGAATACCAGCTTGCTTCCAAATTCATTCGCCATTTCCTCTACGCGATCCTGCACCCTTTCACCCTGGTAAGTAAAAGCAAGCTGGGCACCTTCGCGCTGCATGGCGCTGGCAATGCCGTAAGCAATGGAGCGGTTGCTCAATAACCCGGTAATCAGGATGCGTTTGCCGAGGAGAATTCCCATGCCCATTCCCTGTCTATGAATGTGAGGCTATGGAATTATAACTTATCTTTTCCGGTTCCTTAACCCATGGCGGCAAAGATGACTCAAGCGCGCGGTTTGCTATACACTGTGAAGCCGATGAATTTCCAGTTCTGTCGCTTCTTTTCCCTGGCGTTGCCCTTGCTTGCCGCGGCGTGCGGAAGCTCCGGCTGGAACAACCCCTATCCGGCGGCGGACAGCGGAAAGAATATTTTCTATTCCGCGTTTACCGAGCGTCCCAAGCACCTCGATCCGGTGCAGTCATACAGCGAAAATGAGGCGGTTTTCAACGCCCAAATCTACGAACCCCCGCTGCAATATCATTACCTCAAGCGTCCTTATACCTTGGTTCCTTTAAGTGCGGCAGAAATGCCCCATGTGCAGTATTACGACAGGATGGGACGCAAGCTCTCCGACGATGCCGACCCGAAGCGCATCGCCTACAGCGTTTACCAAATTCGCATCAAGCCGGGAATCCACTATCAGCCGCACCCGGCGTTTGCCAAAGACAAGAACGGCGCATTTTTATATCAAGACCTGAAGCCGAAGGACTTGAAAAACGTTTACACGCTTGCCGATTTCAAAGAGCAGGGCACGCGCGAGCTCAATGCCAAGGATTACGTATATCAGATCAAACGTCTTGCCCACCCGCGGCTGCATTCGCCAATTTTCGGACTGATGAGCGAATACATTATTGGCCTAAAGCAATACGCCGATGCCTTGAAACAAGCAGACCAGGGCCTGCGTGCGAAGAAAGGCAAAAATGCCTGGCTCGATCTGACTCTTTATCCACTGAACGGCGTCGAGGCTACCGGCCGTTACACCTACCAAGTCAAGGTCAAGGGCAAATATCCGCAATTCGTGTATTGGCTGGCCATGCCTTTCTTCGCGCCGATACCGATGGAAGTTGATCATTTTTATTCGCAGCCGGGAATGGCGGAGAAAAACCTTACCCTCGACTGGTATCCGGTGGGAACAGGTCCTTTCATGCTGACCGAAAACAATCCCAACAGCCGCATGGTGCTGGAGTTCAATCCCAATTTTCACGGCGAGACCTATCCCGCCAGCGGGGAGCCCGGTGATGCCAAAGCAGGCTTGCTTAAAGATGCCGGCAAGCCGATGCCGTTTATTGACAAGGCGGTCTTCAGCCGCGAAAAAGAGAGCATTCCATACTGGAATAAATTCTTGCAGGGCTATTACGACGCGTCCGGGATTAGCTCCGACAGCTACGACCAGGCGGTGCAAGTCGGCGCGCAGGGCGAGGCGGTGGTGACCGAAGCAATGCGCGAGAAAGGCATAAAGCTTGAAACCTCGGTCGCCACAACCATTATCTATATGGGTTTCAACATGCTCGATCCGGTGGTGGGCGGCTATTCGGAACGCGCGAGGAAACTCAGGCAGGCGATTTCGATTGCGGTGGATTATGAAGAATACATTTCGATTTTCGCCAACGGGCGCGGCATTCCCGCGCAGGGACCGATCGCGCCGGGGATTTGGGGTTTTAGGGATGGACAAGCGGGCATCAATCCTGTGGTATACGATTGGGCGGACAACCGGCCCAAGCGCAAGTCCATCGAAACAGCGAAAAGATTGCTGGCGGAAGCAGGCTATCCGGATGGCAGGGACGCCAAGACCGGCGAGCCTCTGCTCCTGAATTTTGATGTCACCGCGCGCGGACCGGATGACAAAGCGCGCCTCGACTGGCTGCGCAAGCAGTTTGCCAAACTTGACTTGCAGCTTGTGGTACGCGCCACCGACTACAACCGCTTCCAGGAAAAAATACGCAAAGGCGATGCACAGATTTTCTACTGGGGCTGGAACGCCGATTATCCCGATCCTGAAAATTTTCTGTTCCTGCTCGCCGGCCCGCAGGGCAAGGTAAAGTTCGACGGCGAAAATGCCGCGAACTACGACAACCCGGAATACAACGAATTGTTTGAGCGCATGAAGAACATGGACAACAGTCCTCAGCGACAGGTAATTATTGACAAAATGGTAAGCATTGCGCGTAAAGACGCACCTTGGGTATGGGGATTTCATCCCAAGGATTTCGGGTTGTATCACGGCTGGATGCAGAACGTGAAGCCCAACCAGATGGCGCGCAACAATCTCAAGTACGAGCGTATCGATGCCGCTTTGCGCAGCCAAGAGCGCATGGAATGGAACCGGCCGGTGCTGTGGCCGTTGTTTTTGATGATAACGGTGTTGGCGGCTAGCTCGATTCCGGCGGTGCTCGCCTACCGGCGCAAGGAGCGCATGGCTGCAGTCCCTTATTCAGAAAAAGCTGAAGTGTGAGGCATGATTAGCTACATCATCCGCCGCATCGCCTACGCCATCCCGATTCTTATCGGGGTCAATATCATTACTTTCGCCCTGTTTTTCGTGGTCAACACGCCTGACGATATCGCGCGCATGCAGCTCGGCGCCAAGCGCGTCACGCCCGAGGCGATCTCCAAATGGAAACAGGACCATGGCTACGACAGGCCGCTGCTGTTTAACGCAAGCGCAGAAGGTGCGAGCAAGTTGAGCGACACAATTTTTTACCGTAAATCGGTGAAGATGTTCGCATTTGATTTCGGCCCGGCGGACGATGGGCGCGACATCGCATACGAAATCAAGACCCGCATCGGTCCCAGCCTCGCCATTGCGGTACCGGTGTTTCTTATCGGCCTCCTGGTCGAGATCACCTTCGCGCTATTAATAGCTTTGTTCCGCGCAACCTACATAGATTTCTGGAGCGTAGTGCTGTGCGTGGCGATGATGTCTATTTCCGGGCTGTTTTACATTATCAGCGGCCAGTATGTGGTGAGCAAGCTGTGGAACCTGGTGCCGATCTCGGGGTTTGATTTCGGCCTGGACACATTCAAGTTTGTGATTTTGCCTGTGATGGTCGGTGTCATTGCAGGCATCGGCAGCGGCACGCGCTGGTACCGCACCATCTTCCTGGAGGAAATCAACAAGGATTACGTGCGCACGGCGCGGGCCAAGGGTCTCTCTGAAATTCGCGTGCTGTTCAAGCACGTGCTGAAAAACGCCATGATTCCGATACTGACCGGCGTTGTGGTGGTGATCCCGCTGTTGTTTCTGGGCAGCCTTATTACCGAATCGTTTTTCGGCATCCCCGGACTGGGCAGCTACACCATAGATGCGATCAGTTCACAGGATTTCGCGGTGGTTCGCGCCATGGTGTTCATCGGCTCCGTGTTCTACATCATAGGGCTGATACTGACCGATATTTCATACACCATGGTTGATCCCAGAGTAAGGCTCGAATAATGCCGTTCATACCGGTTATTCTTTGGACTGATGCGCTGATTTATCTGCTGCTGGCGCTGATCGCGCTGTTTGTGTGGTATGTGCGCGGCAGGCCGCATCTCGTCGCGCCATGGCGGCGGGTGGCGCAGAGCAAAAGCGGGATGGTTGCAGCTACGGTGCTTGCGGCTTATCTGCTGGTCGGTTTGCTTGATTCGGTGCATCTCAGGCTGCCGCTCGAAGGCAACGCTGCCGAACGCGCCTACTCGGTCGAGGCCTTGAGTGTTTTCGATGTGCTCGCCAAACCACTCCGCACCCGGGTTGAAAAAACCTATTCAGCGCCGTTAGCTGCGTACTTATTTGCCAAGGAGACCATCGAACTGCCGGACGGCAGGGAAATCAGGGATTACCCGCGCCTGAAATACGGCGCAGCGAATTTGCGCGATCCGGGGAAAGAGCGGGTGGAAGACATCACTCGGCGTGTGCTTTACTCCCTGTTCCTGGCTGCACTGGCATGGCTGGTTGTTGCCGCTGCTTTGGTGTGGCTGGTGGCAAAGCGCAGAAGGCGCGTTTTTAGCGAAACTGCCAGGGCCTTGTGGCGCGGCGAAAGTGAAATTCCCTGGATTGCGATATTGGTCACGCTGGGCATATTGATGCTGTTCGCGTTTCCCGTGTCGGCTCTCAGCATGAATTACCATGTGTTCGGCACCGACAAGGTGGGGCAGGACGTGCTTTATCTCGCGCTCAAGAGCATACGCACCGGATTGATAATCGGCACACTGACCACGCTGGTGATGCTGCCTTTCGCTTTGGCCATGGGCATCATGGCAGGCTATTTCCGCGGCTGGGTGGATGACGGCATTCAGTATTTTTACACCACCCTGAGCTCGATCCCAGACGTACTGCTGATTGCCGCAGCGGTGCTCATGATGCAAGTGTTCATGGATACCCATCCGCAGCTGTTTCCCACCATCACCGAGCGCGCTGATTTCCGCCTCTTGTTTTTGTGCATTATCCTCGGCGTCACCAGCTGGACCAGCCTGTGCCGTCTGTTGCGCGGCGAAGCGCTGAAATTGCGCGAGCTGGAATATATCCAGGCGGCGCACGCATTCGGCGTTTCCCATTTGCGCATCATGATCCGGCACATTCTGCCCAATGTTATGCACATCGTGCTGATCACCGTGGTTTTGAGTTTCAGCGGACTGGTGCTGGCTGAAGCTGTGCTTACCTATGTTGGGGTCGGGGTTGACCCCTCGATGATCAGCTTCGGCACCATGATCAACAGCGCGCGCCTGGAAATGGCGCGTGAGCCCATTGTCTGGTGGTCGCTGCTCGCCGCGTTCCTGTTCATGTTCATGCTGGTGCTGGCGGCAAACCTTTTTGCTGATGCCGTGCGCGACGCGTTTGACCCGCGCGTGCGAATCGCAACGAAACTAATCACCGTCGAAGAAACAAAAAATGCAAAAGCATAAAACCAATCACCGCAGAGGACGCAGAGGACAAGGAGGAGATCAAAACACCGGCTTAGTCCGATTATTGAATTTACAAGATTCGAATTTATCAAAATCAAAATGATTGTCCTCTGCGCTCTCCGCGTCCTCCGTGGTTAAAGAATTTAATATGCCTTTATTGCAAATCGAGAATCTCAAGACCTGGCTGGATAGCGGCGGGCTGCCGGTGCGCGCCGTGGACGGGTTATCCTTGACGCTCGAGCGCGGTGAAACTTTCGCTTTGCTCGGGGAATCCGGCTGCGGTAAGTCCATGACTGCGCTTTCCATCATGCGGCTGTTGCCGGACGCGGGACGGATTGTATCTGGCGAGGTGAAGTTGGACGGACAGAACCTGCTGGAGCTACCGGAAATCGCGATGCGCACGGTGCGCGGCAGGCGCGTGGCCATGATTTTCCAGGAACCGGCCTTGAGCCTGAATCCGGTGCTTACAGTGGGAGAGCAAATTGCCGAGGTGTTGTACCGCCATAGCAATCTGCGCGGGAATGAAGCGATAAAGCGGATCATGGAATTGCTAGATGCGGTGGGCATCCCCGATGCAGCAAGGCGCCTCCGCGAATATCCGTTCCAGCTCTCCGGCGGCATGAAGCAGCGGGTGATGATTGCCAACGCCCTGGCGGGGGAACCTGACCTGTTGATTGCCGATGAACCGACTACGGCGCTCGACGTCACCATTCAGGCGCAGGTTCTGGACCTGATCAGAGATCTGCAGAAACGCACCGGCATGGCGATTATGCTGATTACGCATGATTTGGGAGTGGTCTCGCAAATGGCGCACAAGGTCGCCGTGATGTATGCCGGGCAAATCGTGGAGACTGCGCAAGCCCAGGAGTTTTTCGACAATCCTGCACACCCTTATTCACGCAAGCTGTTTGCATCGCTCCCCAATGCTGACAAGCGCACCGGCCGGCTTGCGGTAATCAAAGGCACCGTGCCGCCGCTGAACCGCGAATTTCAGGGCTGCCGCTTTGCAGAGCGCTGCGATTTCGCCTGGAATAAATGCCGCGAGATTGATCCAGACTGGAGTACCGCCTCGCGCGATCACGTGGTCCGCTGCCACCTGTACGACGCGAGCGCGCCGAGTGAAGGATTAGAAGTAAGGGGTAAGGAGCAAAATATCTTGGCTCGTGAGCAGGGTGCCCTTGTATCACTCCTCACCCCTGCTGACTCCTCGCTCCTTACCGTCAAAGATCTCAAAGTTTATTTCCCGGTGCACAAGGGTCTGTTCAAGCGCGTTGCCGGATACGTGAAAGCGGTTGACGGCGTCACGCTGGAAATCAAAAAGGGCCGCACCCTTGCGCTGGTGGGGGAATCGGGCTGCGGCAAGACCACCGTGGGCAAAGGCATCCTGCAGCTGGTCCCGGTGACATCCGGAAGCGTGCTCTACAACGGTGTGGATCTCGCGCAGCTTGGGCGCAGCGAATTGCGCGCGAAGCGCTCCGAATTCCAGATTATTTTCCAGGATCCGTATTCCTCGCTTGATCCGCGCATGCGGGTTTCTGACATCATCGAGGAAGGCATGACCGCATTGGCAATCGCCACAAGCGCGGAAGAAAGGTCGCGGCGCGTGGACATGCTGCTTGAACAAGTGGGTTTGCCAACTGAAATGAAGCAGCGCTACCCGCACGAATTTTCGGGCGGGCAGCGGCAGCGCATCTCCATTGCGCGCGCGCTGGCGGTCAACCCGAAGCTCATCGTCTGCGACGAGCCGACCAGCGCGCTGGATGTTTCGGTCCAGGCGCAAATATTGAACCTGCTTAAAGAATTGCAGGACAAGCTCGGGCTGGCTTATCTGTTCATCACCCACAACATATCAGTGGTTGAGTATCTTGCGCACGAAGTAGCGGTGATGTACCTGGGGAGGATTGTCGAAACCGGCAGCATGGAAGAGGTTCTGAACCACCCGCGCCATCCTTATACCCGCGCGCTGTTATCCGCGGTGCCGGTGATAGATCGTGCAAGCAGGCGTGAAATCATTCGCCTGCAGGGCGATTTGCCCTCGCCATTGAATCCTCCAGGCGGTTGCCATTTTCACCCGCGCTGCCCTGAAGTTATGCCTGAATGCAGGGAAAACTACCCGCAGGTGAGCCATTTCAGCGGCACACACACAGCGCGCTGTTATTTGTACAAAGCGGAGTGAGCCGCGTTTCAGTAAAGAGGATGCAGGCTGCCAGAAGGTTTTCGTGCGGCGAAAAACGCCGTGCCCGAGTTGAGGGGAACCAGCAGTGTTTGCCCGGAAGTGGTGATTTTGCTGCGCGGGCGTATGCCGTTCACTTGCTTCAGTCGCGTTGAGGTTATGCCGTAACGCTGCGCTATTTTGTCCAGCCACTCGCCTTTCGCGGCGCGGTAGATCTGCCACGATACCAGCGGCTCATCGTGGGTTTCCAGATTCGCGGTGAAAATATCCGCTTTGTTCACCGGCAGAAGCAGCGTGGTTGTATCGCCTTTTATCACCGGCCGGATGTGCGCGGGATTGAGCGAAATAAAATCTTCAAGCGGCATGTCGGCCAGCCGCGCGGCGAGCTTCACGTCAATATGGCTGGGCGCGGAGACGGTGGTGAAGTAGGGTTCATTCGGGATTTCATCCAGCGAGAGCCCGTAAGACGCAGGGTTGGCTACGATGTTCCGGATGGCGATGAGCTTGGGGATGTAATTCTTCGTTTCACGCGGCAGTTTCTTCAGGCTCTGGTAATCCTGCGGCAGCCCCTTGGCCCGGTTTTGCGCGAGCAACCGGGCGATTTTCTTTTCGCCGCAATTATAGGCGGCCAGCGCCAGCTCCCAGCTCCCGAACTCGCTATAAAGGTTCTGCAAATAATCGAGAGCGGCCTGAGTTGCATCAATCACATCGCGCCGGCCGTCGTACCACCAGTCCTGCTCCAGACCGTATTTTTTTCCCGTGCCGGGAATGAATTGCCAGATTCCGGATGCTTTTCTGCGCGATAGTGCGGTAGGAATGAACGCACTTTCTATCATCGGCAAAAGCGCGATTTCGGAGGGCATGCTGCGCTTTTCCACTTCCTCGACGATGTAGTAGAGGTAAAGCTTGCTGCGCTCCGTCATGCGTTCCACATAATCCGGATGCCGGGCGTACCAGCTTTCATGCCTCGCTACCAAAGGGCTATCCTGGTATTGCAGAGCGAAGCCGCTGCGGATGCGCTCCCACAGGTCGGTTTCAGATGGAATGGGATCAGGCGCAATTGCGACATCGGTTGCAGGCTCAGGATCCGTCACAGCCTGTTGCGGTTCTTGGACGTTTTCCTTGGCAGGTTCTGTGGCGGCTTTGGTGTTGATGAATGCTATATCTCCCTCACCCCATGCCGGGATGTGAAGGGAAAAAAGTACCGCCGCTGCAATGAGCAGTGTCAGCTTAAAATGCATGAAAAACCGTGATTTATGGCAAGGAGTTACGATAGTACCTAAGGTTTGTTGCTCGCGTCAAGCTTAAAATTCTCAAATTTTAAAATTATTTTTCCATTCGCGGATTGCAGCGAATACGGATTCCGGATCAGTAAGTTTTTTGCCTGCGGCCCGGCTCGCGGCTTGCACGATTTCGGGATGATTGCAGCGCAGGAAGGGATTGGTGGCTTTTTCCAGCCCGATATCCGAAGGCAGAGTAGGCATGCCCAGTTCTCGCAACCCGCGTACAGTTGTCTCGAGCTTGAGCAATGCTGCGTTCGCTGGATCGGCGGCCTTTGCAAACCGGATATTGGCGAGCGTATATTCATGGCCGCAGTACACCAGCGTCGCATCCGGCAGGCTCGAGAGTTTTTGCAGCGATGCATACATTTGCTGCGCCGTGCCCTCGAATAATTTGCCGCAGCCGCAGGCGAACAAGGTGTCGCCACAAAACAGCAGGTTTGCGCCATAATAAGCAATGTGTCCTGAAGTGTGGCCTGGAATATCCAGCACTTTAAAATCCAGCCCGAGCGAGGGCAGGCTCACATGGTCGCCTTCGACCAGCCGGTAAGTGAGTAGGGGGATGGATTCGTTGCGCGGGCCGTAGACCGGGACGCGGAATTCCCTTAGCAGCCCGGCGTTGCCGCCGACATGATCGGCGTGGTGGTGGGTGTTGAGGATGGCGGTCAGCTCGAGCTTTTCACGCCGCAGGTAAGCGAGCACCGGCGCCGCATCGCCGGGATCGACTGCCGCCGCATAACGCTGGTTGCGCATCAGCCATATATAATTATCCTGAAACGCTGGTATTGGGATAACGGTTACATTGTTCATGGCGTATCATTGGGTTTAGAAATAAATATGTCAACGCACAGCCTGAGTGAATGGTTTGAAACGCCGCTCGGCCAATACCTGCTGCAGCAGGAGCAGGAATATTTCGACAAGACGGTGGCTGATGTGTTCGGTTTCAACGCGGTGCAGCTGGGGCTGGAGCCTCACGATTTCCTGCGCATGAGCCGCATTCCGCTGCGCTTCGCCTCGGACCGGGACGGAGCGGTTAAAGTGAAAGCGGATTTTCCGCAGTTGCCGTTTGCAACCAACAGCATTGATTTGCTGCTGCTGCCGCATGTGCTCGAATTCAGCGAAAACCCGCATCAGATATTGCGCGAAGCGGAGCGCGTGTTGATGCCCGAAGGCCAGCTCATCATTTGCGGTTTCAATCCGCGCAGCCTGTGGGGTTTGTCGCGCATGGCACGGCGCAGAAACGGAGAGTACCCCTGGCGCGGGCGTTTCATCGCGCTGCCGCGGGTCAAAGACTGGCTTGCTCTGCTCGGTTTCGAAATGGCCGCGGGCCGGCTTGGCTGTTATGTGCCCCCGTTCAAGCAGGAAAAATGGCTGCGCCGTTTCAGTTTCCTGGAGGCTGCGGGAGACCGCTGGTGGGCGATTTCCGGAGGCGTGTATTTCCTGCAGGCGGTGAAACGCGTGCAGGGTTTGCGCCTCATCAAGCCGAACTGGAACGATGCACTGAAGCCGAAGAAAAGCCTGGCGCCGGTGCGCCGCGAATCTAAAGCGAAAGTATTGCCTTTCAAAGCACGCGGCCCAAGTCCCCGCATGAGATGAGCGAAACGGTCGAAATCTACACCGACGGCGCGTGCAAAGGAAACCCCGGCATCGGCGGCTGGGGCGCGCTCCTCAAATATTCCGGACGCAGCCGCGAGCTTTTCGGCGGTGAAGCACTGACCACTAATAACCGGATGGAACTCACCGCGGTGATCAAGGCACTTTCTGCGCTAAAACGCCCATGCAAAGTAAAACTGCATACCGATTCGCGCTATGTGCAACAGGGCATCAGCGAGTGGATACACGACTGGAAAAAGCGCAACTGGCGCACCGCGGACAAAAAGCCGGTGAAAAACGACGATCTATGGAAGCGCTTAGACGAACTGGCTTCCAGACATCAGATTGAATGGGTGTGGGTGGAAGCTCACGCCGGAGACGAAGGCAACGAGCACGCTGACAGCTTGGCTAATCTCGGAGTTGAGTCGGTGCTGATTAAAGAGTAAGGAGTAAGGGTTGAGGAGTAACGAGTAAAAAATGACGCGGCAAATTATTCTTGATACCGAAACCACGGGGCTCGAGCCCAACCTCGGGCATCGCGTGATCGAGCTCGCAGCGGTGGAACTTCTCAACCGCCGGCTTTCCGGCAACCGCTTCCACAGTTATCTCAATCCGGGGCGCGACAGCGACACTGCGGCTTTGCAAATCCATGGTCTTTCCACCGAGTTTTTGCAGGACAAACCCAAATTCCAGGATATCGTCCAGGAGTTTCTGGGATATATCGGCGGCGCCGAACTGATTATCCACAACGCAGCTTTCGATGAAGCATTCCTCGACTACGAGCTGGGATTGCTGGGCTTGAAGCAGCTCAAGGAATATTGCGAGGGAATTGTGGACACACTGAAGATCGCCAAGCAATTACACCCGGGCAAGAAAAACTCGCTGGACGCGCTGTGCGAGCGCTACCAAGTGGACAATTCCAAGCGCACTCTGCACGGCGCACTGCTGGACGCGGAGCTGCTCGCGGATATTTATGTCGCAATGACGCGGGGACAGGAAAGCCTGATGATGGAAGGCGAATACAACGCGCCGCCACGCGGCGAAGCCGCGCTTGCTTCAGTGAAACGCGAGCTGGTGGTAATTGCCGCGACTCCTGCAGAACTGCAGGAGCATATGCAGCAGCTCGAGGACATCGAGCAGGCAAGCAACGGCAACTGCATATGGAGTAAACTCGAAAAAGCCCGCTGACCAGGCCAAGCCTGATCAATGCGTTCAGCTTGTTTTCGCCCCGCGCAATTCCTCCCATCCCTGAAGATGCGCAAGCCGCCGGTAATCATCCGGCCGGTCCACGTCCCACAACATGGGCAATTCGTACCAGCGCCACCCAAGCTTGTGCAGGCGCTCACGAGTTTGCTCCATGACGTGCGATCCTCCCCAGGTAATTCCCTGGAACAGGCGCGGCGAGCAGCGAGTCAGGCCGATCAGCACATAACCGCCGTCTTCGGTGGGGCCGAGCAAAACTTCATTGCCATTCTTGAGCTTTTCAGCGGCATGTCGCAAATCCTGGGAGGTGAGCGCAGGACAGTCGCTTCCCATCAGAACAACCCGCTCGCTGTGGCAAAGTGATTTTTGAAACGCATGAAACATGCGCTGGCCAAAATCGCCCAGTCCCTGCGAGCGCAAGGTAACGCCGAACTCTTCGGCGCAGCGGGCAAAAAAGGGATGCTCGGATGAAGGCGCGCACCAAAGCTCGACCGCGCCCACTTTTGCTCCCACCGCGGTGGTTAGCGCGTGTTTTACCAGCTGCTGTTGCAGCGCTGCCGCGCCTTCGGCTCCAAGCAATGGTATCAGCAGGGTTTTGACATCGCCGGTTTCGGGCGCTTTGGCAAAGACCAACACCCTGCAGCTATCTTTGTGATTTGCGCGATCCAAGATTTCCTCGTTCCTTCTAATTCTTCAAGCATCAGAATATCAGATTTCAGGAAAGATACGAATTCGCATGCAATCGGCCTGCCGCGCGGAAAATGGCGGCAGAAAGCAGCAGCACGCCTAAAGCATAGCATCCGCCGGCGGCGAAAGCCCGCGACAGGAATTCCCCGAAGAAAACCGTGAAATTCAACAGCGCCATCGAGGCAACAACCAGTGTGCGGAATACCTTGTCTTTGAGCTGGATGGTGTACCAAAGATGCACAACATAAATGTAGGCGGGAACCAGCAGCACCAGGTAATGCTTTTGCATCACCGTGGCAAACAGCGGCATCAGGCTGAAGGCGAGGGCCATGCCGCCCCATTGCGAAACGAGCGCGCCCTGCTTGCGGTACTTGAACGCATACCAGGCAAGAGTTCCCGCAACCAGGATGACGATGACGCGCCCCGCGAGATGCAGCGTTTCCGCGGGAACGGTAAACAAGGTGAGATAGTACGGCTTGCCGTCATATTCAAACGCCACGGTGTCGCTGAAAAAGCGGTAAAGCTGCGCTTGCAGCGAAAGATTAACATTCATCGGAGTTTTGATATGTCGCAAGTCGCTGTAGAGCACGACATGGCGCACCCAGTAATCCAGAAATTCCAGGTTCTTGCCGAAACCCAGCAACAGAGCGGGCAACAGCAGCCCTGCGAGAAGACCCAATGCAATACCCATCGTGACGCGCACATTACCCTTTGCTGCAAACCAAATCGCCAAGGGCAGCGAAATAACTTTGGTGACAATCGAGAAACCAATTGCCGCGCCGCCGGTGACCTGCCGGTTTCGTGCCCAATAAGCCAGTCCGAGAACCGCGAGCGCCAGCATAAAAATATCGGATTGTCCGAAAGAAAGATGGTTGAAGATGAACTTGAATGTCGGCAGCAGCGTGAAAAAACACACGGTCCAGCGGGTCTGCGCCGGAATTTCGAAGAACGACGTTCCGTTTATCAGCTCATAAAACGTTTTCATGCTCCACCCGATTAACAGCACATTCAACACGCACCACAGGACCACAACGATGTTGATCGGGATGAACGTGAAAGGAATGAAGAGCACCGCGAATAGCGGCGGATAAACGTAAAAGAATACCCCTGCGGGGATGGGGGTAAGGTAAGGGTTGTTCCCTGCGAGGATGAGGTTTGCGGCGTGCAGGTAGACTTCGAGATCGGGCTTGGCGATTGGATTGCGTATCAGTTTGGCGCTGGCGAGATAAATAACAACAAGCACTGCGATTGCAGCCAGTACGCGATAGAATTTGACCAGTTTTTCGAACGGAGGGACGCGGAAGAACTCAGGCATATTTTATTTATTTGAAGAGCGGGTCGTGGACGGGAAAGCTTACGTTACAATGTCGTACCTAGCAAGCTACATGGACAAAAAATCTCGGTCAGGTCATCGGCATGATCTTTTTCACCTTGAAATAGCGGCCGGTTTGTGAAATCCTCTCACATCGAGTGGCGCAGCTATTTCGGGCTAGGTCAGCCGTTTATTTTTCCTGTCTGCGTCGGGGGTCATGATGGTTGACACAACAGCCAAGAAACTAGCGTCATCTGCCACGCCAGTATCGCCTGCTGTTCCGATAGGACAGGAGGTAGTGAAGGCATCCCTTTCGTCCCGTGGACCTGAGCTGTCCGTCATCGTTCCGACATTCAAAGAGCGGGACAACGTACTT
Organism: Burkholderiales bacterium; assembly: GCA_035319205.1. Lineage (GTDB taxonomy): Bacteria > Pseudomonadota > Gammaproteobacteria > Burkholderiales > JAHFRG01 > JAHFRG01. Next base: position 18,628 of record DATHDD010000063.1, read on the forward strand.
GAACTTGTAGAACGCTTGCAAAAATGCCTGGCGGGCTGCTCTTGGGAGGTAATCTTTGTAGATGACGACTCCCCCGATGAAACAGCCCAACTGGTACGTGATATTGGAATGCTCGACAACCGAGTCCGTTGTCTCCAGAGAATTGGCCGTCGAGGTCTTTCTTCAGCCTGCGTTGAAGGTATGCTGGCAAGTTCGGCACCATACTTGGCAGTCATCGATGGTGATTTGCAACACGATGAGACATTACTGCCGAAAATGTTGGCGGTCCTAAAAGAAGAGCAAACTGATATTGTAATCGGTACCCGTTATGCACCCGGAAACCGGATAGGGGGCTTGAGCCACTCTCGTGCAGTCATCAGTCGTTTTGCTACTCTGCTTAGCCGGCTGGTACTGAAAGCTGAGCTATCGGACCCAATGAGTGGTTTCTTCATGCTTCGCCGGGAAGCGCTGGAACGCAGTGTACGCAAGCTCTCAAGCATCGGTTTCAAGATTTTGGTCGACTTGTTTGCTTCATCCCCGCACCCGCTTAAGTTTACTGAGCTTCCATACGAGTTTCGGACCCGCAAGTCTGGCGAGAGTAAGTTAGATACACAAGCGGTATGGTCCTATGTCATGCTGCTGATGGACAAGCTATTTGGACACATAATACCCGTACGTTTTGTTGCCTTTTCACTAGTCGGCGGATTTGGAGTAATTGTTCATCTGGCGGTGCTGACGCTTCTATTCAACGTAGTTGAGACAAGTTTTACGATCGCTCAATCCATCGCCACATTCGCTGCAATGACAAGCAATTTTGCTCTAAACAACGTATTGACTTACCGGGATAAGCGGCTCAGGGGCTGGCAGTGGGTGCGGGGGTGGGTATCGTTCACCCTTGCTTGTGGTGTAGGGGCATTAGCCAACGTTGGTATTGCATCCTACCTTTTTGCCCAGGACGTAAGGTGGATACTTGCAGGACTTGCCGGAATTCTTGTCGGTGCAGTTTGGAACTATGCGATTACAACTGTCTATACGTGGAAGAAATGACCTGTTCGTTGATGTTCGGACAAAGCGATAATTGGGAGGAACCCCGTGCTTGACAGCGAAATCAGGAAAAGTAAATCTGCGAATGAAGCCACTTGAGTTCAACCTGCGCCGGATATGGCTGATAGTTTTGCTTTGATGTAATCTATCCTTACGGAAGACGCTATTCCCATCTTACCGAGAAGCTGAATATGCAAACGATTAATCCCAACAAGGCAGGATTGGTGCTCGGGGCGCTTCTGGGCGCGTGGCACTTTCTGTGGGCGCTCCTGGTGGCGGCTGGTTGGGCGCAGCCGTTGATTGATTTCATATTCTGGCTACACTTTATAAAACCAGTTTACGTTGTTGGAACATTCAATGTTCTTACCGCGCTCCTTCTTATAGTTATTACTTTCAGCATAGGCTACGGCATGGGCTTCATCTTCGGCGCGCTGTGGAACAGGATTCACAGGTCGTAAGCCGGCATTCTGGCAGGCATTCTGATACAAGGTATTAAGTAACAGGAAATAGAGGAAGGCGATAATGGCAAATAAGTCATCCGCCGCATTATCTGGCCGCAAAACCGCAATTCACCCGCTGGCAGTGCGGATCACGCACTGGATCAACGCAATTGCAATTATCATCATGATTTTAAGCGGCTGGCGCATATATGATGCCTCGCCCTTATTCAATTTCGAATTCCCCGACACAATCACGCTCGGCGGCTGGCTGGCAGGGGCTTTGCAGTGGCACTTCGCTGCCATGTGGCTCCTGGTGCTAAACGGCTTGTTTTACTTCTGTTATGGGATTATCTCCGGCCATTTCAAATCAAATTTCCTGCCGTTGACATGGCAATCGCTCTGGCGCGAATTCAAGAATGCGCTGCGCGGCCAAATTCCGCATGAGCTGGGCGTGTATAACGCGGTGCAGCGCGCGGCGTATATTGGCGTGATTTGCATGGGCGCGGTGCTGGTTTTGTCCGGTCTCGCAATCTGGAAGCCGGTGCAGTTCCAGGAGCTCACGGCATTGATGAGCGGTTACGAAGGCGCGCGGGTGGTGCACTTCATTGCGATGGCGCTGGTGGTATTTTTTATACTCGTGCACTTGACTCTGGTTGCGCTGGTGCCGAGCACGCTGTGGCCGATGTTCTCCGGCCGCGCCGACGTCAGCAGGGGACCAAAATGAAGATGCTCAAACCCGACCGCGATTTGGTAAGGTCGACGCTGGATATCATCAAGATTGAGCGCCGGCTGTTTCTCAAGCAAAGTCTTAGCCTGGGTGCGCTTACCCTTCTCTCCGGATGTGATATCACCAATGCCGACTCTGTGAAGAAAGTGCTTTGGGGCATGTCGCACTGGAACGACCGCGTCCAGGCTTTTTTATTCAACCCAAACAAGCTCGCGCCAACTTTTCCCGAAAGCGCGATTACCAAACCGTTTCCGTTCAATGCCTATTATTCCGAGAACGAAGTGCCGCATGTGGATGCGGCGCTCTATAAGCTCATGCTGGGCGGAAAGATTCGCGACAAGGCATCGTGGACGCTGGAGCAGCTATATGCTCTGCCGCAAACCAGCCAGGTTACGCGCCACGTCTGCGTCGAGGGCTGGAGCGCAATCGGCAAATGGAGCGGGGTAACGTTTAAAACTTTTCTTGAGCGCGTCGGCGCAGACCTCACCGCCAAGTATGTGGGCTTCGTATGCGCGGACAATTATTACACCAGCATTGACATGCCTACTGCGCTCCACCCGCAGACGCTGCTTACGTTCAAGTTCGCCGATGAGATTTTGCCCGAGAAGTACGGCTTTCCCATGAAGCTGCGCATTCCCACCAAGCTCGGTTTCAAGAACCCGAAACACATCATGGCGATTTTTGTCACCAACACCTATCCGGGCGGTTACTGGGAAGACCAGGGATACAACTGGTTCAGCGGATTATAGGAACACAAAATGAATAAGCTGTTTTTACCGCTCGCCGCTGTATTGATATCAGCAGCAAGCGTTGACGCGCGTGGCGATATGCCCGCAGCTGGAGTTGCGGAACCGCCGCGCACTGAGGTATACCCAGCAGGGCAGGTGCCGATGGTCGAGATGCCGTTAAGGGAGAAAGAGCCCATGCCAACCGGAATGAAGAAGGAAGGAATGATGAAAGAAGATGTGAAAAAAGATTACATGAAGAAAGAGCCGATGATTGAGGAGATGATGGAAAAAGAAGAAATGAAGAAGTAGTACTGAGGGTCAGAGACGAATTATTTTTGAAGTGATTTAAATTTCATTCCCGGCATTTAGCGTAACGCAAAGAAATCCGACCCCGAGTCCTTAGAGTCCTCTCGCGCCTCAGATGACTGCAATTTTTCTTGTTATGCTATGCTAATTCTTCGCGCCGCTTCGGGGTGCGCAATCAAAAAATTCCAAAGGAGGTCCCCAAAATGAATATCTCGTCGCTTTCATTTGCGTTTAGACCGTCTTCAATGCTTGCGGCAACTGTGCTCGCGTGCACGGCCGCGCTTGCACAGGCCGCAGATTTTAAAATCCTTCAACCGCTTGGCGACAAGCCAATGGCGGTGAAAAAGGGCGCCCTGCCATGGGGCGGATATTACGTCCCGTCAACTCCTGAAACCGTGCGGTGGGGAAGCCTACCAAATGCCGACGCTAACCCCGTGCTCACTGTACCG
>DATHDD010000064.1:0-2648 GCA_035319205.1 Burkholderiales bacterium
CAACCGCGTCATCGGGTAATTCGATGCGCTCCTCCAGCAGGATTGCCGCCTTCATATATGGCATCATATGCCATATATCGGATTCCGGCAACCTTTACCCGGATAGTTCTTAAGCACGTTGTAGTGGTGCGCCAAGCCGGAGAAACGCCTAGCGATGATAACTTGATGTCTTCAGCTAATTCGCAAACTCTTTATGCAACTCTTTCAGCACTTCTCCTATTCTTTCTTATAAATCTCTGCGCCGCGTTTAACAAACTCAACAGCTTTTTCCTGCATACCGCGCTGCAAGGCTTCCTCTTCCGAAAGTTTCTGGCTGGCCGCGTAATCCCGAACTTCCTGCGTGATTTTCATCGAGCAGAAATGCGGCCCGCACATGGAGCAGAAGTGCGCGAGCTTGGCGCCTTCCTGCGGCAGCGTCTCGTCGTGAAATGCTTTCGCCTTGTCGGGATCGAGGCCGAGGTTGAACTGGTCTTCCCAGCGGAATTCAAAGCGCGCTTTGGATAAAGCGTTGTCGCGAATCTGCGCGCCGGGATGACCCTTGGCGAGATCGGCCGCGTGCGCGGCGATCTTGTAAGCCATGATTCCGTCTTTCACGTCGTCCTTGTCGGGAAGCCCCAAATGTTCCTTGGGCGTGACGTAGCACAGCATCGCGGTGCCGAACCAGCCTATCATTGCGGCGCCGATGGCCGAGGTGATGTGGTCGTAGCCGGGCGCGATGTCGGTGGCGAGCGGTCCCAGTGTATAGAACGGCGCTTCCTTGCAATACTTCAACTGCAGATCCACGTTTTCCTTGATGAGCTGCATGGGAATATGGCCGGGGCCTTCAATCATCACCTGCACGTCGTGCTTCCAGGCGATATCGGTCAATTCGCCGAGAGTTTTCAATTCTGCGATCTGCGCTTCGTCGTTGGCGTCGTAAATCGAGCCGGGGCGCAGGCCATCGCCCAAGGAAAAGCTCACGTCGTACGCTTTCATGATTTCGCAGATTTCCTCGAAGCGGGTGTAGAGGAAGCTTTCCTGGTGATGCGCGAGGCACCATTTGGCCATGATGGAGCCGCCGCGAGAAACAATTCCGGTCATGCGCTTGGCGGTCAAGGGGATGAAAGGCAGCCGCACCCCGGCATGGACAGTGAAATAATCCACGCCATGCTCGCATTGCTCGATCAGCGTGTCGCGGTAAATTTCCCAGGTGAGCTCTTCCGCTTTGCCGTCCACCTTTTCCAGCGCCTGGTAAATCGGCACGGTACCGATGGGAACGGGTGAGTTGCGGATAATCCATTCGCGGGTTTCGTGAATGTCTTTGCCGGTGGACAAATCCATCACCGTGTCGCCGCCCCAGCGGATAGCCCAGGTCATTTTTTCCACTTCCTCCTGGATTGATGAGGTGATGGCGGAGTTGCCGATGTTGGCGTTGATTTTCACCAGGAAGTTGCGGCCGATGATCATCGGCTCGGATTCCGGATGGTTGATGTTGGCGGGAATGATCGCCCGGCCGCGCGCCACTTCATCGCGCACGAATTCGGGCGTGACGAATTTGGGAATCGATGCACCGAAATCTTGGCCGGTATGCTGGCCGATAATCAAATCGGAAAGCGCATCACGCCGCTGGTTCTCGCGGATGGCAATGAATTCCATTTCCGGCGTGATGACGCCCTGCCTGGCGTAATGCATCTGCGTGACGTTCATTCCGGGCTTGGCGCGCAAAGGATTGCGCTTGAGATTGAAGCGCAGCTCCGCAAGCCTGGGATCAGTCAGCCGCGCGCGGCCGTATTCCGAGCTTGGACCGGAGAGTTTTTCAGTGTCGCTGCGCTCGAGTATCCATTTTTCGCGCAGCGGGTTGAGACCCCGGCGGATATCAATCTTCGCTTGCGGTTCGGTGTAAGGCCCGGAGGTGTCGTAGACATAAACCGGCGGATTTTTCTCGGCGCCAAAAGAAGCGGGCGTGTCGGTTTGCGTGATCTCGCGCATCGGCACCCGGATGTCGGGCCTGCTGCCTTCCACATACACCTTGCGTGAATTGGGCAAAGGCTTCACCGCCGCTTCATCAACGTGGGCGGTGATACTTAAGAATTTCGGTATGGCATTCATGCTCGCTCCTTGGGACTTGCAGTTTCGGGAGCGAGTGTGGAGGGATTCCGCCACGCTTCCCTACGACGGCATTACCCGTATCAGGTTATAAGGGTTTATCTCACCCGGCTGATGTACCGCAAACTCGCCGCTTGCATTAACTTTGTTGCTCGTGGGCTTAAACATCCTCATTTACATTTTTGTAAACTCCGGTGTTTGCGCCCGCTCGCGCCGCGTTACTGCTGTGCTTGGGAGTTTGCGGTGAAGATTAATTCTTCGCCAGGACCCCTAACGTGTAACCATGAAACTACGCGAACTATGCGATAATTGCAAGTATGGAAACACGCTTGGATTTCAAGCCCATGGATATCGAGCAAGCGCGCTTCAACATGGTCGAGCAGCAAATCCGCACTTGGGAAGTCCTTGACCAGGAAGTGCTTGATTTGTTGTTCACAATAAAGCGCGAGCGGTACGTCCCGGAAAAGTGGCGCGCAACCGCCTTTGCCGACATGGAAATCCCTTTGGGGCAAGGCCAGACGATGTGGGCGCCGAAACTGGAAGCGCGCTGCCTGCAGGAAATC
>DATHDD010000065.1:0-34922 GCA_035319205.1 Burkholderiales bacterium
GGCAAAAAATGTAACGCTCAGGAACTGGGGCCGTGTCGCGAAAAAATAGCGCGACACCGGATTCGATAATGCTGCCAGCGTAGGTTCTGTGGTGGCCATTTATTTTTCAAAACTCCGCTACAGTGTTGTTCCAAAAACTGCGATAAACCGGTAATATTTTCAGCGCCCGCGCGCAACAGCACAAATAACATACTATGCATGAGCGAATGTCAAAGTAATCGCCTGAGCAATCTGGCGCGCCCTACTGGATTTGAACCAGTGACCTTTGGCTTCGGAGGCCAACACTCTATCCACTGAGCTAAGGGCGCGTACCCTGTGGTATACAGGTTTCCCAGTTTAGCGGTTTTCTCCTGCTATCGTCTATGATGGCATTGGAATTCCCGATATAATCAACGTTTTTTTAATCCCTATTGCGTGCAGGATTTTCCATGAGCGATGAACATACTTCGGCAATCAAGACCCCAAAGCAATTCATCATAGTAATTTTGGCGGGCTTCCTGGTTCCCATCATCACCATGGTCTTATTATCCCAATTGGCTGTCGACACCCTTGGTGGCGTCAGCAAGAATGATCCAGCGATGTCCCCCGAAGCGGTAGCGCAGCGTTTGAAACCCGTTGGTGAAGTGATGATGGCAGACACCGCTCGCACGGTGCAAGGGGAAAGAAGCGGTGAGGAAGTAGTCAAGACAGTGTGCGCCGCGTGTCATGCGGCCGGCGTATTAAACGCGCCCAAGATCGGCGACAAAAAAGCCTGGGCGGCGCGCCTCAAGAACGGCGAAGCCGCACTGGTCAAAAATGCAGTCAACGGCATCCGCCAGATGCCCGCGCGCGGCGGCAATGCCGGGCTTTCGGATAATGAAGTGGCGCGCGCTGCGGAGTACATGGCCAACCAGTCTGGCGTGAAATTCAAACATGCGGCCGCCGAGCCTGCGGCGACTGCAACGGTAAAAGCCAGCACCGGAAAGACCGTATTTGAATCGAACTGCGCGGTATGTCATGTGCCAGGCGCGGCCAATGCGCCAAAGTTCGGCGACAAAGCTGCCTGGAAGCCGCGTATTGATAGCGGTATTGAAAACCTCTATAAAAGCGCGCTCAATGGTAAAAATGCCATGCCGCCCAAAGGCGGCAACACCATGCTTGGTGATGCCGATGTGAAAGCCGCAGTAGATTATATCGTCAGCCAGTCGAAATAAATTCAGCATGAGCACGAGAAAGGCGCGGAATTGGACCTGCGCTTTTTTTTATTTCCTCATCCAATCTCGATAATGGCAACCTACGCAATCGGCGACATTCAAGGCTGCTTCAGTGCGTTGCAGCGGCTGCTCGATAAAATACGCTTCGACACTGCGCGCGATCAACTGTGGTTTGTCGGCGATTTGGTCAATCGCGGGCCGGATTCACTGGCCGCGCTGCGCTTCGTGAAAAACCTGGGCGACCGTGCCGTTACTGTGCTTGGCAATCACGATTTGCATTTGCTGATGGTTGCGGAAGGCTGCGCCCAACCGCTCAAAAACGACACTCTGCGGGAAGTACTCGAGGCGCCGGACCGCAAGGAACTGCTGCACTGGCTGCGCTGCCAGCGCATGATGTATGCCAGAGACGGTTTTGTCATGGTGCATGCGGGCCTGCTGCCTTCCTGGTCGGTGGAAAAGTCGCTGTCGCTGGCACGTGAAGTGGAAGACGCGCTGCGTGGAGAAAATTACCACAAGCTTGTAGCGCGCATGTACGGCAACCAGCCGCTTCAATGGCGCGACGATTTAGGCGGCATAGACCGCTTGCGGGTAATTATCAATGCCATGACGCGGCTGCGTGTCTGCACCCCTGAAGGCGTGATGGAATTTGCTTACAAAGGAAAACCGGAAAACTCACCGCACGGCTATCTGCCGTGGTACGACGTGCCCGGGCGAATGAACCGCGATGCCACGATTATTTGCGGACACTGGTCAGCGCTGGGTCTTTTGCTCCGGGGTGATCTTCTGGCTTTGGATACAGGCTGTTTGTGGGGAGGAAATCTGTCTGCAGTGTGTCTGGAAAATCGCCGGTTGTTCCAGGTTTCCTGTGACGAACAGAAAGGTTCAGGAGACTGGCAATAGCAGCTTCGGCGGCGCGCGCAAGTTCCCTGCGGTTTTTTCCTTGAGCCGGGATCAGCTTGGCAAATATCAATTCTGCGCATATCTCCTGCTGCGCCAGAATTTTTAACAGTGAGCTCATTAATGTAGTCTCGTCCACATAAGCCGCTTCGGTGGTGACCATACCATTGCGGTCGCAATAGCGGAGCGCCACCGGGTAAAGTGAGCCCTGCGAAATCACCACGGGTTCCAAAAGCGAGGTATGAAATGCATGAAGGTAAGTGCCGTTGCTGGTTGTGCCTTCGGGAAAAACCGCAATGCAATCGCCTTCGTGCAATGCCTTGCTGATGTTCTGGTTGATGCGCGCGGTATCGCGGCGTTTCACCCTTTCGATAAATAGCGTGCCGACTTTCAAGCTCAGCCAGCCGATGACCGGCCATGCTCGCATCTCCGATTTGGCGACAAAACGCAAGGAATGCTGTGCATAAAGTAAAAAGATGTCCAGCCACGAAACATGATTCGCGGCCAGCATGGAATTGACGGGCTTGGCAGCCTGCCAATCGCCTTTAATATCAATCCGCACATTAAGAATATTCAGAAGCGTTACTGACCAACGCTTGACAAAAAGCGCCCTCCGCGATTTGCTGGAATAAGGGAAAAAGAAAGCCACCAGCAACACGGCATAGACAAAATGCACAAGCAATCTGCAGAAGCGGTAGCAGCGTGTCAAATAAGGGGTTTGGTTACGGCCCATTTATTTCCACTTAATGATTATTAACGCTGCTCGCGGCAGCTGCAACGGTCGGATCGTTTACTAGAAAGATTATTCTATGTGCGTAACACGGGAAGAGCCACCGCCGGAAATTACGTGGACGCGCTCACCCGGTATAAATTCTTTATCCGCCTTTTGAGTAACCGCAACGGTAGCGCCACTATCAAGCTTGACGATAATTTCCAGGCCTTGTTGGCGCGTTACCGCTTCTTCGGCCGCGGAACCTACAAGCCCGCCGGCCACTCCGGTGAGTATTCCCGCTATCACGCTGCCTTTGCCACTGCCGATGGAGCTGCCCGCAACACCGCCTGCTGCGCCCCCGGCTACCGCGCCGATCGGGGTCTTGGTACCCTCAATTGTCACCGGGCGCACGCTTTCCACAGTGCCGTTTTTAACAGTGCTCTCCTTGCGCGCCTGTCCGCGGGTATAACTGTCACTTGACATGCTTGATGCGCAGCCATCGAGAATTAAACATGCCGCGAGCAAGGCCATCAACACTGATGAGATTTTCATCGTCACCTCTTAAATCTACCAGATACGAGTTCCAAAATGTTGCTGGTACCGTACACCTATTTCGGCGCGGCTTATGGTGTGGTTCTGGGCGCCGCGATGCAAGATTTTTATGGCGCCCATAAGCGAGGCAAGCCGCCCGGTTGTCCCCCAATCCATGCCCTGCGAGATGCCGTACAACAACCCGGCGCGGTAAGCATCACCGCATCCAGTCGGATCCGCCACGGTTTCAGCTTTAACGCATGGAATGTCTATGCGTTTACCGCCGGCATAGATCAAAGAACCGCGCGCACCTAATGTGACAACAAAGGCTTTCGCTAGTTTTGCGAGTTCCTCAATTCTTTTGCCGGTTTTCTCCTGCAAAAGTTGTGCTTCATAATCGTTTACAGTGACAAAATCCGCCAGCTGCACGAAATTTAGCAGTTCCTCACCGTTAAACATCGGCAGGCCCTGTCCAGGGTCGAAAACAAACGGGATGCTTCGCTCATGAAATTCTTTGGCGTGTTGCAGCATGCCTTCGCGGCCATCGGGCGAAATGATGCCAAGATTCACGTCATCGGCATCTTTGATATGGTTGTAATGCGAATAATTCATCGCTCCGGGATGAAACGCGGTGATTTGATTGTCATCCAAATCGGTGGTAATGAATGCCTGGGCAGTAAAAGTGTCGGGCACCTGCTGAATATGCTTCTGGGAAAGATTTAATTTATTCAGCCGGTAGGAATAAGGTTGGTAATCCTCTCCAACGGTTGCCATTATCAGCGGGTCTCCGCCGAGCAGACGCAGGGTATACGCGATATTGCCGGCGCAACCGCCGAACTCGCGGCGCATGTCCGGCACCAGAAACGCCACATTCAGGATATGAATCTGCTCCGGCAAAATATGATTCTTGAAGTAATCCTTGAACACCATGATGGTGTCGTATGCTATTGAACCGCAAATCAGCGTGCGCACGCTTACCTCACAGCTTTGTCAAAACAACCGGTCAAACTCTAGGCAAACATAACCAGAGTCCAGATCAAGGTAACGTTTATCAGGCTCACCAGCACCGCTGCGCTGCCAAAGTCCTTGGCACGTTTGGCCAGGGGATGATACTCCGGTGAAATCCGGTCCACCACCGCTTCAATCGCCGAATTGATGAGCTCGACGACCAGCACCAGTAACACGCTTGCCAGCATAAGTGCCTTCCCGGTACCGTTTGCTGGTAGCAGCAACGCTGTCGGTATCAAAATTACGGCAAGCAGGACTTCCAGGCGAAATGCGGTTTCGTGCCTGAATGCGGCAGAAACCCCTTCCACCGAGTAAAGGAATGCGTGCCAGATGTGCGCTATGCCGGTTTTGCTTTTGCGCGTTTTATCCTGGCTTTCCATTTTGCTAAGGCTAGTGCTTCACCGGCAGCCTGCTTAACGTGCCCATATTTACTTCCCGAGATCTGAATACTTATTTAAGCGCAGCCAATGCTGCATTATAGTTGGGCTCGTTCTTGATTTCCGGCACCAGTTCGGTGTACAGCACCTTGTCATTGGCATCCAGCACTACCACTGCACGCGCGGTGACTCCCGCCAGCGGGGGATCGGTAATGGCCACGCCGTAATTTTTCATGAATTCCGCGCCGCGCATGGTGGAAAGCGTAATCACGTTATTCAAACCCTCGGCGCCGCAAAACCGCGACTGCGCGAATGGCAAGTCGGCGGATATCACCAGAACTACTGTATTATTAAGCTTGCTTGCCTGTTCATTGAAGTAACGGGTGGATTTAGCGCAAGTAGGCGTGTCCAGGCTCGGCACAATATTGAGTACTTTGCGTTTACCGGCGAAATCTTTGAGGCTCACGTCCTTGAGTTCTTTATTGACCAGCCTGAAATCCGGGGCTTTCTGGCCAATTTTGGGGAAGACACCGGCTATGTTGATCGGATTTCCGGCAAGAGTGACTTGTGCCATGATAAATGCTCCTTGGCTGATTAATTAAGTTCAAGTATGCCTTGCACTTTATGTGCACGCAACCAAATCGCGGCAACGAATTAAGCATTCCCGTTTTCCACTAGCTTTTGGTATTGGTCCGCGTTGAGAAGAGTTTTGAATTCTTCCTGCTTGGTAGGTTTGATCTTGAACATCCATGCGCCATAGGCATCCTGGTTGATTTTTTCCGGCGCATTCTCAAGCTCATGGTTAACCGCAATTACCTCCCCTGACACGGGGGCATGTACGTCTGCAGCTGCTTTGACCGACTCCACAACCGCGCACGCTTCGCCCGCGGCGAGCTTGCTCCCCATTGCCGGGTTTTCCACGAACACTAGATCACCCAGTAAATCCTGTGCATGCTGAGTAATTCCCACGGTTACCGTGCCATCGTGCTCCCGCCTTGCCCATTCGTGAGCCTGGGTATATTTCAGTTCGGCGGGGGTGCCCATGCACTTTTCTGAATCAACTAATGGGTGATTCAGGGGTAAAACAGAAGCAGGCGGTATCCCGCTGGCATGAGATCACCGCTGTCTATATACAGCTTGGCAGTAAATTCGCTGTTGGCCTGCATGCCGTTGTTGGGATTTGCGTTGCTTGCAAGATACTCTGCAGCAGCGAATACACGCCGCGCAACCATGTGGTCTTGGGTATCAGTAAAAGTGAGTTCCAGCATGGGATAAGCTTGAGTAAATGGCGCGCGATTACGCAAAATGGCAGCGAGCACGATGAGACCCGGCCGATCGGGATCGGCCTCCAAATCGGAAGATTCAATGGTCAAAAACTCGGAAAACTGCGGCAAGGCCACAGTACATTGCAAAAACTCGCAATAACTCTGCAAGTAGGGTTTTAAATCTTGATAATTCGCTGCAATCTGGGCGCGGAAATTACTCGGTATATAATGCAGCAATCTAGGCGTGGAAATTACATAAACTGCTTGCGCAGTAAGTAGCGCCATCATCAGCAACACTGCGGCAAACCAGGGCCAGATGTGGCGTTTTCGACGTGCTGCTTTTTCAGCGGCCATATCGGTAAAACTGAGCGTCTTTGCCGACTCGGTCCGCTTTGAGCTTACTTTCGTGCGCAAGTCCGGCACCGTACCCGCTTCGCCGCCCTCGTTCGCCCGGAAAGCTGACTCCTCTGCCTGCGGCTCATCCAAAGTTGCCAGAGAGTCAAAAGCATTAAATATTTCAGAGCAATGACCACAGCGCACACGCCCCCGGCTGGCCCGCAATTCCTCGTGCCTTATGCGGAAAGTGGTATCACATCTTGGGCATGAAGTAACCATGCTCATGGCGATGGCCTCTTCATACCACACATGCGAACCCAGCCTTGCTCCTCGCGCGTTTCATACACTTCAAACCAGCCGCGGTAAGCATGGCCTACATCATGCGCCTGATCAGCGAGAATACCGGATAACACCAATACTCCGCCCTCGCGCGTGGCATCTGCTAACAGCGGAGCAAGCACTTTCAATGGATTTGCGAGAATATTGGCGAGCACTACATCAGCTTGGAAGTTCGGGGCGACTTGCGGCATATAAAACGCCGCATGCACGCGGTTTTTCCCGGCATTTGCCTGGCTTACAATCACCGCTTGCGGATCGCTGTCCACTCCGAAAGCGCAACCCGCTCCAAGTTTTAGCGCTGCAATGGCAAGGATGCCTGATCCGCAACCATAATCGAGCACCGCTTCGCCGCCTTTGATATGTTCATCCAGCCAACGCAAGCACATGCGCGTCGTGGTATGACTGCCGGTGCCAAACGCGAGTCCAGGATCAAGAGCAATATTTATGGCGCCGGGATCAGGGGGTGTGTGCCAGCTCGGCACGATCCAAAGGCGCGACGATATCTGAATGGGAGCAAATTGCGTTTGAGCAAGACTCACCCAATCCTGTTCCGGCACATTGGTCACCGTGAAGTGCACAGCAGGCAAATGCAAGGCCCGGGACGCAGTTTTCACGATGCAAGCAATATCCGCATCAGGGGGAAACAACCCGCTCACGCAGCTTGCACGCCACGCTTCGCTCTTCAATCCGCTGTCTGCATCGAAAATAGCCTGCTCTTCATCTGTGCCAGCTCGGGCGTCGGCTATATCTACAGAAAGCGCGCCCAACTGCAGTAGCGTGTTGCTCAGCATTTCAGCATGCTGTGCGTCGGCTTCAAGAGTAAGTGACAGCCAATTCATGATTTCAGGAGCAAAGCAGGAGGCAGTATAGGAATCAAAGATGCAGTTTCATTGGTTCTTTGTTATAGCCGACGAGTTTCTGTTCGAGATAATGAATGCTGGTTACCCCGCGCAGGAAAGCGGCATCGTGCATGAGTTCCTGGTGCAGGGGAATATTGGTCTTGATGCCTTCCACCACCATTTCCGATAGTGCAATGCGCATACGCGCTATCGCCTGCTGTCGGGTATCGCCATAGGCAATCAATTTGCCGATCAGCGAATCGTAATACGGCGGCACGAAATAGTTGTGATAGACGTGCGAATCAACGCGAATACCGGGGCCGCCTGGAGAATGGTACGAAGTAATGCGGCCGGGCGAGGGTGTGAAGGTGTATGGATCTTCAGCATTGACGCGGCACTCAATGGCGTGCCCGCGGATTACCACGTCTTTCTGCCTGATGCGCAGCCGTATCCCGGCGGCGATACGGATTTGTTCCTGCACGATGTCTATTCCCGTAACCATTTCCGTGACGGTATGCTCGACCTGAAGTCGTGTATTCATCTCAATAAAATAAAACTGTCCGCCATCGAACAGAAATTCAAATGTCCCGGCGCCGCGGTAGCCTATCTTGCGGCAGGCTTCGGCGCATCGCTCACCGATTTTATCGCGCAGGCGCGAGCTTAAATTAGGCGCGGGCGCCTCCTCAATGATTTTCTGATACCTTCGCTGCACGGAGCAATCACGATCGCCTATGAAAATTGCGTTGCGGTGCTCGTCGGCCAGTACCTGGATTTCGATATGGCGCGGGTTTTCCAGGTACTTTTCCATATACACAGTGGGGTTGCCGAAAGCATTTTGCGCCTCGTTGCGAGTCATGGTCACGGCATTGAGCAAAGCGGCATCCGTATGCACAACACGCATGCCGCGTCCGCCGCCGCCGCCCGCGGCTTTGATGATTACCGGATAACCGATGCTTTGAGCAATTCTCCTGACTTGTTCCGGAGCTTCAGGCAAGCTGCCTTCAGAGCCCGGCACACACGGCACCCCGGCTTTTTTCATCGCTGCCTTGGCGTTTACTTTGTCACCCATGAGGCGAATGGTTTCGGGGCGTGGACCAATAAACACGAAACCGCTTTTTTCTACGCGCTCAGCGAAATCCGAGTTTTCCGAAAGAAAACCATAGCCTGGGTGAATCGCTTCGGCGTCGGTCACTTCGGCGGCGCTGATGATGGCGGGAATATTGAGATAGCTTTGATCGGAAGGCGCGGGCCCGATGCATACCGATTCATCCGCGAGCTTAACGTACTTAGCTTCAGCATCAGCCTCTGAATGAACGGCAACGGTTTTGATGCCCATTTCGCGGCAGGCGCGCTGAATGCGCAACGCGATCTCCCCGCGATTGGCGATTAATACTTTTTCAAACATGCAAAAAACCGTGAGGAGTAAGAAGTATAGTGTTAGGCGTAAAAACAAAAATAATCACGGATTGAGACTGAGGCGGCTGATCAATTAACCCCTCACTTATCACCTGTTACTCCTTAACCAATGACAAACAAGGGCTCGCCATAATCTACCGGTTGACCATTTTGGTTTCGGCGTAACGCGCTTCGCGCATTAGCCTCCGCCGAAATGGTCAGCTTGAGCCAATAAAATATTAGTTTGCTCATTGCTCAACCAATGACAAACAAGGGCTCGCCATACTCTACCGGTTGACCATTTTCTGCAAGAATTTCCTTGATTACCCCGCTGCAATCGCACTCGATTTCATTGAGCAATTTCATCGCCTCAATGATGCACAACGTTTCGCCCTGGTTAACCCTCTGTCCTACTTCCACAAACGGCTTGGCACCGGGCGAGGCGGAGCGGTAGAAAGTACCCACCATCGGCGCTTTCACTACATGCCCTTCAGATTCTGCAGGCGCTATGGCTTCGGCAACGGGAATGGCTGGGGTTGCTTCAACCGCAGTTGTCGTGGTGATTGTTTGAGGAGTTGTAGCTTGGGGGATGGTGGTAACGCTGGTTTGAGTGGTTTGATTTACCCTGCAAATGCGGACTTTTTCTTCGCCTTCAGTGATCTCCAATTCGGCGATTCCCGATTCCTCCACCAGGTCTATGAGTTTTTTCAGTTTTCTCAAATCCATAGTGAACCTTTGGCAAGTTATCCTGAAATCGAATGCCTCGGTTAGGCTGAATTAAAGCCGGGCATTCAGGGGATCAGGATTGCAGGGCGAACTCAAGTGCCAACTCATAACCCTTGGCCCCGAGACCGCTGATAACACCTGCCGCCAAGTCGGAAAAATAGGAATGGCGGCGGAAGGTTTCGCGAGCGAAGATATTGGACAGGTGAACTTCGATAAACGGAATTTTTACCGCGGCGAGCGCGTCACGGATAGCTATGCTGGTATGCGTGAAAGCTGCAGGGTTGATAATAATGAAGTCAACTCGCTCTGTTCGTGCCTGCTGGATACGCTCAACTAGGGTATTTTCTGCGTTACTCTGGAAGCAAGTGAGTTTAACCCCCGCCCGTTTGGCCCGCTCTATAAGGCTGGAGTCTATCTTTTCCAGGGTATCATGCCCGTAAAGTTCCGGCTCACGCGTCCCAAGCAAATTTAAGTTCGGACCGTGTAGGACCAGGATATTGTTCATAACAGCGAAGTTTGCTGCAAATCGCGTAATTTGTCTAGTTTTTCGCAGAATTTCGACGAAATTTAGACAAACAATGTGGGGGGAAAAGTACTTTATTCGAGAAGAGGGCCGATTATGGTCTCGAGCTTAGCCTGAGTCAACCCGCCTAGTTCGGTAGCGATGATTTTGCCGGTGCGGTCAATAATCAGGGTAAATGGCAGTGTCCCGGCTCGATTCCCGGCCTTGCGGGTTATTTCAATGGCTTCAAGGTCACCTATGAGAACAGGATAATTGATGCCGATTTCTTCGGCATAGGCAAGAACTGCATCCTTTTTGTCTACCGCCACGCCGACAAACACCAGCCCGCGAGTGCGGTATTTTTCCTGTACCTTGATGAACTGGGGAATTTCCTCGCGGCAAGGCGGACACCAAGTAGCCCAGAAGTTGACAATGAGTGCTTTACCCCGCCATTGTTCGAAAGACTGATAATTGCCTTTAAGGTCAGGCAAGGTAGTTACATACAGCGTTTCGACAGAGCTTTTGGCTTGTTCAGGCGACAAGGAATCAGGAGTTTGAGCCCGCCAGCCCGCAAACAAACCTGCGCCAAGCGCCAGCAGCGCCACTGACACAACCAGATAGACACGCTTGCCCACGCTATTGCATTACTGAATTAAGCGTCGCCAGAAAAGTATCCGGATTTTGGTAGCCGATTACGCGAGTTTTTATTGCGTTGCCCTGCTTATCAAAAAACAGGATCCCGGGCGGGCCGAACAGGTCGAAGCGCTTCAACAGCGCCGCATCATCGGCATTGTTTGCAGTCACATCCGCCTGCAGCAATTGCACATCCTTCAGTCTTGCTTGTACTTCAGAGTGGGAAAAAGTAAAGAGTTCCATTTCCTTGCAGGAGACACACCAGTCGGCATAAAAATCCAACATCACGTACCTGCCGCGAGCATTAGAAATCGTCTGGTCCAGTTCAGCGTTGTTTTTTACACGTTGGAATTTAAGCCCCTGCGCTTGCTTTGCTGCACCGGTAAGCTGCGCAAGCGGTCGGAAAATACTTTGCCCATCGGTGAAAGCCCCGATTAAAATCGCTACTCCCGCAACCAAGGCGACAATGCCCGCTCCTTTCCAGAATTTCGAATAAGCTGACGCTGCCGGTAGCGGGGCTATAAGATAGATTGCGCAAACGATAAGCAATGCTGTCCATAGCAGCAAGTCCACCTCTGCCGGAATGAGTGAGGAGATCAGCCAGATGGCGACACCCAGCAATAACACGCCAAAAAATTTTTTAACCCAGTTCATCCATGAACCTGCCTTTGGCAGCAGTGCTCCGGCGGAAAGACCCACTGCGATGAGCGGCGCTCCCATGCCCAACGCCATGAAAAACAAACTTGAGCCCCCCAGCATCACATCCCGGGTCTGGCTGATATAAAGCAACGCCCCCGCCAAAGGCGCCGCCACACAGGGACCGATGATAACTGCGGAAAGCCCTCCCATAACAAATGCACCGACGAGATTGCCGCCTTTGATATTGAATGCTGCATTGGAAAGCTTGCTTTGCAAGGAAGCGGGAAACTGCAATTCATAAAACCCAAACATGGAAAACGCGAGAAGTACAAACAAGGCGGAAAAAGTTGCGAGCACCCACGGGTTTTGCAAAGCGGTGGAAATCAGCGTGCCAGTGAGACCTGCAGCCACTCCGGCAGCTGCATAAGTTATCGCCACTCCCAGCACATAAGATGCCGACAATATCAGCCCGCGCGTTTTGGTTACGCGATGTTTTTGGCCTACGATGATTCCGGAAAGAATTGGAATCATGGGAAACACGCAAGGCGTCAGTGACAAGAGCAGGCCAAAACCAAAAAAACTTGCGACGATGAGCCAGAAGCTGCCCCCTCGCAGCAGGCTAACCGCCAGAGAAGACTCGTCATTAAGCGGCGCACCTGATGCTGTGGTTTTTTGCAGCGTGTCAGCCGTAGCGGATTGCAGGGCTTGCAAAGTGGCGACTGTGTTGGCGGGCTGAGGCAACGACATGTTCGTGGCGCCAAGTTTCAGACTAATTTTTTGCTCAAGCGGTGTATAGCACACTCCAATATCGGCGCAGCCTTGCGCGACTGCTTTCAGTGTCAGAGTCTGGCCGGGTCCATCTTGCCGCAGCGGCAGGCCTATGATTAAATCGCCGCGAAACGTTTCAACACGGCCAAAAAACTGGTCCTGATGTACTTCGCCGGCCGGCATTTGCGGCTTATCCAGGGAAAATTTTTCCGGCTCTACCTCGAACCTGAACCTATCACGGTATAGATAGTAACCATCCGCGATCTGGTAGCGCACTTTAATGTTGTTGGCATCCAACCATTGCGCTGATAGCCGGAACGCTTTTTCCGGCTCGAGCAACTCCGGTTCGCCTGCGCGGGCAAACAAAGAAAACAGTGTGAGCGAAAAAAACAGCCAGCGCATTTTGGGAAGATGAATTTTCAACCGCTAATCGTCAATGACTGCGTCTCAATGGCAAGCCAGTCAAGGTACGCCTTCAATCCATCGCTTATAGGGACAGCAATCAACTCCGGAAGTTCGTAGGGATGATATTGCCTGACCATTTGTTCAACTCGCGGGAAGTGCATTTTCAGCGTCTTGATGAAAACAGGCACTTCCGGCGCGGTATCGATTTTCCCCTTCCAGCGGTAAACCGAAGTGCATTCCGCCATAACGTTAACACAGGCCGCAAGCCGCGCTTCCACCAATTTATGCGCAAGCTTCAATGCGGCTTCGCGGTCAGGAAGATTGGTTACGACAAGTATCGCTTCGCTGGACATGATAAACCGTAATGTGCTTATTTTACCCGGATTCGCAGCATGCTTGAGCAAGCATGCGTCAGGAAAGCCTTTTAGTGCAATTACTCTGTCGCGCGCTGGCGCATTGCTTCGCTCATGGCTCCACTTTGCATGAACTTTCTACCGATGTCCTGGAACGCAGCAACGTAAGTGCTTTCAAGAGCCTGGTCGTAGAAACCCATGACGCCCGCGGTTTGCGATGCGGCTTGGAATGATCCAACCTCTGTGCCGTTTGGAAGAAAACCGGTTGCAGTGACATCTACATACCAAACTGTCGCCATGGGATTGAAGATGCTCCTGCCGCGAACTCTGATGATCATGTCTGGCACGGGCATCTCATTACGCGGTAAAACCTGCTCGACCATGGGTGCAAAAGCGGTAAGCGCCGCATTTTGTACCAACTTGCCTTCATCGGTCCAATGATAGGTTTCAAAATAGCCCCAGGCGTTGTAGAAATGATGTGTCTGCAGGGCAAGATCCTCCGCGTTCATATCCACCGCCAGGCGTAGCGGCAGATGCTGGTCAAGGCTCAATTCTCCGTTCCCGGGCTTGACCGGTGTTTTAGCGCATCCGGCAAGCAACACCAGTAACACAGGCCATACCAAGAAATTACGTGCCATATGCTAAACCCTCAAAGATAACGACTATGACAGGATTGCCGCTAAGCAGTTCAGCGAGCTTGTCATATTGTCCCCACAAACCTGACGGCTCGCTATTACCCTGCCGCGGCGAGTCCATCGGTCACCACCGGATAGCGCAATTTTACCTGCAATTCGCGCTTCATGCGCCGGTTGGCAAGCCGCCTCGATTCTTGCATAAACGACAACAGATTCTCGGATATGCTGTGGCGTGCTTCGCTGTAAGAAATGCGTGTCGGGCGCGGCAACCCAAAGCGGTCTGCCACCAGGTCGAAGTAATCGCCCATCTTGAGATCAGAATCGTCGCTGGTGTTATAAACCCGTCCAGGTTTGCCGAAACGCAATGCTGCAATCACGATGCGTGCCAGGTCGTCAGCATGAATGTGATTACTGTAAACGTCCTGCTCAGGCAGCAACGCCGGGGTGCCATTTTTGACGCGCTCCAGAGGCAAGCGGTCGCCAGCATAGATTCCGGGCACGCGCAGGATGCAAACGCAAACGCAGCTGCGCTTTCCCCATTCCCGAATTCTGCGCTCCGCATCCAAGCGGCGCTTGGCGCGCATGGTGTGCGGCCGCAAAGGACGCGTTTCGGGAACAATATCGCCGCCGCAGTTGCCATAAACACCGCTGGTACTGATGTAGATGAGACGATGTGGTAAAATTTTCCCTTTTGTCAACGCTGCAAGCAATTTTGTGGTGCGCGTATCTTGCGTGCCTTGGCTTGGCGGCGGCGCGAGATGCACCACGTCCTGTGCAAGCCCGCTCAGCATCTGCAATGTATCCGGCTCGTCAAGATTGCCGTGTATGGGGGTGATGCCGTGCTTGCGCAACAATGGGTAGCGCTCGGGGGAGTGGGAGAGCGCATAAACGCGGTAGCCTGCGGGCAATTTCTGCACCATGCGCAGCGCGATATCGCCGCAACCGATTATCAGCAAACGTTTCATATCTTATAGTTTAAGGTATCCGGAATTACAGTGGTATCCCTGTCCTAAAGAGTCGTTGAATGTCTTTTCAAGTCACCATCAAACCGAGCGATCACGTATTTGCAGTTGAGTCCAGCGAAAGTGTGCTCGAAGCTGCATTACGCCAAGGTTTTGGCCTGCCGTACGGCTGCCGTAACGGCGCCTGCGGTACCTGCAAGGGCAAAATCCTCGAAGGCAAGGTGGACTATGGCATCTATCAGGAAAGCGCGCTCAGCGAAGCGGAAAAACTTGCGGGCGCGGCGCTCTTCTGCCAGGCCAAGCCGCAAACCGATTTGGTTATCGAAGCGCGGGAAATCAACGCGGTCAAGGATATACAAATCAGGAAACTGCCGTGCCGGGTTCAGAAAATGGAGCGGCCGGCTGACGATGTGATGGTGCTATACCTCAAGCTTCCCGCCAACGAACGCTTGCAGTTCCTTGCCGGCCAGTACATTGACATCCTCATGAAGGAGGGCAAGCGCCGCAGTTTCTCTATGGCAAATCCGCCGCATGACGACGAATGTTTGCAACTGCACGTCCGCAATATCGCGGGTGGAGCGTTCACTGACTATGTGTTCAATAAAATGAAAGAGCGCGAAATCCTGCGTTTCGAAGGACCCCTTGGCACTTTTTTCCTGCGCGAGGATTCCGACAAGCCGATCATCTTTGTCGCCAGCGGCACCGGCTTCGCACCCATCAAGGGCATCATCGAACACGCTTTCTACAAGGAAAGCCGGCGCGGGATGAGTCTGTACTGGGGGGCACGCAAGCTTTCCGACTTATACATGCTGCAGTTGCCGCAGCAATGGCAGCGGGAACATGATAATTTCAAATTTATCCCGGTACTCTCAGAGGCTCTGCCCGAAGACCGCTGGCAGGGACGCAGCGGCCTGGTGCACCAGGCGGTGATGGATGATTTTGCGGATTTGAGCAACTATCAGGTTTATGCTTGCGGCGCGCCGGTAATGGTGGAAGCCGCACGGCGCGACTTTGCCGCCACGCGCAATCTCTCCATGGAGGAGTTCTACTCCGATTCGTTTACCTTCTCCAATGATCCCAAGACAGCTTAAGAATTGGTGTTAAATTCCTGCGCCTGCGCGGCTAAAATAATTACAGCGCTGCCTTGCGCCTGCCGCCGGTAATATCGTGCAGTTGTTTTACAGCCAAATCGAGGCTTTTCCGGTAGTGAATATCCGCTGCTTCGCTCTGGCCGATTTTTTCATGTAGTTTCGCGAGCTCCCGATGCGCGGTGAACGTCGGCTCCACGCCGATGCTGGCTTCCAGATAACTTTGCGCCTTGCCCCAGAGTCCTTGATGGGCGCACAGCTTGCCCAAGGTGAGCAGCAGGCAGGCGTCATTAGGATGATCAAACAACCGTGTCTCGGCACGCTCAATCTGCCTCAAGGTATCCTGCCCAAGGCATTCCGAGTATAAGCAAATGAGTTCGCTGTCCCATTGCGCATCCAGGCTTTGCTCGATTATTTCCTGCGCCATGCGGCAGCCTCCGAGCGAGATAAAGCAGCGTGCTGCAATGGCGGCAATCCCGCCGAGTTTTTTGTCCGCCGAGGGGATTCTGCGCCAGCATTCCTGGAGAGCAGCGATGTCATTCGCGTGCCTCTTAAGATTCTCCTTCGTGGCGTAGAGCCGCAATTGCTGCGCCTGGCCGGCATCCAGGAAACCGCGTTTTTCCAGCTGCGCAACCAGAATCAGCACTTGTTCCCAGTTTTTTGCGCGTTGTTGCACTTCAAGCTCCAAGCGCAGCGCCCCAACATGCTTTTTCGATCCGCTTTCACTCAATGCGGTCAGCACTGCAGACGCGTCCTGATTGCGGTGCTGGTCAAACAGCAGTTCGGCCTGTGTCATCAGGCGCGCCGCTTTTTCCTCTGGAGCCTGTTTTTCCGCCTCGTCTAAGTAGGCATCGCGCTTGTCAAAGGCTTTTAACTCATGCGCCGAGCGCGCGGCCAGAAGCGCAGTGATTCCCGGCGCTTCCCCCATTTCCAGTGCGGCCGCGGCGGCTTTTTCCGCCTTGCCGTAACGCCCTTCAAAAAACATGCGCAATCCCTCAAAAAGATTGTCACGAGCCTTATCTTTGCGCCGGCGCGCGCGGTATTCTCGAACTTGCGCCGGTAGACGCAGTGTGTGTACCAACAGGCGGATCGAAGCATAAGCAACAACAAACCCGCCCAACAGCAGCAGCACCGCCAACATGATGGAAAGTTCGATGCGGTGGGTGGAATAGACCAAGAGCACGTAGCCGTTTTCATGCCCGATCATCAGGGCCAACGCTACCGCAAGTGCAAAAAACACCACTATCCAGATGAAGAACTTCACTTTGTCGCCTTCTCGCGAGCAAACTTGAAGTTGCGCGCCGCATCCAGGCTCGACGAAATGTCGGGAATCTCTATGCTGATACGGCTTTCCTGTAATTGGCGCAGGCTGGACTGCGCGGCCTTGGTCGCCTCGGAGCTGTTGTCGTAATAACGCGCGAGCCACCCCTGCGCGGCATTTATGTCAGACCTGAAACCGATCTCGTCATGCAACAGCAAAGCGAGACGCGCGCTTAACAGTCGCAGCTTTAGATTTTCACGCAGGAAAAACAATTGGTCCGGCGCAAGCAATGGAATTTCCTGCTCGGCGGTATTTTGAATGCGCACCATTTGTTGTATGTCCTGCCAGATTTCGCGCGCGAGTCTAAGCCATGCGCTCTGCTCAGCTTGCTCTCCTGCTTCGGTTTGCCCCGAATGCGGGCGCGCATCCATAGCCAGCGGCAAGCTATCCACCTTGGATATCAGGTTGTCCAGTCGCACGCTGATCGCAACCGTGTCCACGTAAGGCACAGCTTTGAGGCGTTCGATGTCCTTGTTGATGATCTTGCGAAGCGGAATGAATTGCGGGCGGTCAATGCGCTGCAGGCGTGCGTCCGCCGCCTGTAGCGCAATTAGCGCGGCTTTGACGTTGCCCGCCAGTTGCAATTGCTGGCTAGCGATATCGATCATCTGCTGCATTTCCACGAGTGCCCATTCATCGCTGTTGCGGGACAGTTGCAGATATAAACTTTCGAGCGCAATTTGCTGGTTTTGCGATTCCGCGAGTTTGCTCTCCAGCAAACCCAGCTTGACCTGTGTTTCGCGCAACGCTTCCTGATTGTCCCTGACAAGGACGCGGTTGTCCTTGACGATGCCTACGGTATCAGCCGATCGCTTGGCGAACTCCTGCTGCAATTCTTCAATCTGGCTGCGGGAATCAAACCACTGCCAGGCCAAAAGTACCGCTATGACCAGCGACACCAAAAGCGACAAGTTGAACCGCTTTTCCGCCTTGTCGGGTTCGGCTGCCCTTTCATTTTGCGATTCGTTTGTCATGGTTGACTATCGTGTTTTTGCACCAAACCATTCAATCAAACCTTGGACCAGGCCAGCGTCTCCGGCTGCCGTCACCACTGGATTGACGAACCCCAGCCCCCGTGCCGCCTCGGCGATGCGCGGGTGCGGCACAAACAGCGGGGTGTTTTTAAGCATCTCCCGCCCGGTTTCATCCATCATATCGAACAAATTGCGCAGTCCATCGCTGCTGGTAACCGTAACAGCGTGCAATTTATTTTCAGCCCACAGCCGTTTGAGCGGCGCTGGGTCGGCATCGGGTTTTGCGCGCCGATAACATTCCACGTATTCGATGCGCGCGCCGCGTTTTTCCAGCGTTTCGCCCAGCAGTTCGCGCCCGCCCTGGCCGCGGAATATCACGACGCGCTTGCCTGCCACGTCGCGCAATTGAGGAAGTTCGAGCAGCGCTTCACTGTCAAAGCGCGAGGCGGGGTAAATCACTTGCTTCACGCCGAAGCGCTGCAATTCCTTGCAGCTACCCGCCCCGATTGCCGCGATTTTGAGCTTCTCGGGCCATTCGCGGCGCGCGATAATCTCGCTCATCGCCCTGTTCACCGCATTGACGCTGATGAAAATCGCCAAGTCGAATTGTTCGAGGCGGCCGATCAATCGATGCAGCGGGCGCAGGTCTTGGGCTTCGATGATTTCCAGCGCCGGAAACAGGATAGGGCGGCCTTCTTCAGCGCGAATTAACTCGGCGAGTTCCCTGGCCTGCTGCTCGGGACGCGTCACCACGATATTGCAGCCGTTCAAGGCGCGCTTTTTCGGCGCAGTAGATACCTTGGGCCGGGTGTCCATCACGCGCCTTGCGATGCCAGCTGGGCGAGTATCTTGTCCGCACCCTTGGCTCGCAGCGCCTTTGCCAATGCTTGACCCAATGCCTGCGCCTTTTCCGCGTTGCCTCGCGCTTGGGCGCTTACCAGGCGGCTGCCGTCGGGTGTCGCCACAAAGCCGCGCAAATGTATCTCGTCGCCCAGCATCTGTGCGTAGCCTCCCAGCGGCACCTGACAGCTGCCGCCAAGTGCCCGGCTCATTGCTCGTTCCCCAGTAACGCAAAGCGCGGTTTCGCGGTGGTTCAACGGCTGCAAAAGCCGAAGAAGATCTTTGCGTTTGCTTAAGCATTCGATTCCCAGCGCGCCTTGACCGGGCGCAGGCAGGCTTTGCTCCGGGTTCAACAACGCAGTGATGCGCCCTTCCAGGCCCAGCCTTTTCAAGCCCGCCGCCGCCAGTATGATTGCTGCGTAATGACCTTGATCGAGCTTATTCAGTCGGGTTCCAACATTGCCGCGCAGCGAATTCACCTTGATCTGCGGAAAGCGCGCGCGTAGCTGGCTTTCCCTGCGCAGGCTGGAAGTTCCCACCACGCTGCCTTCAGGCAACGCTTCCAGGCTCGGATAGCGGTTTGACACAAACGCATCGCGCGCATCTTCACGCTCGGTAATCGCCGCCAGAGTAAAGCCGGGCGGCAAACGCATCGGCACGTCTTTCATCGAATGCACCGCGATGTCTGCGGTTCCTAGCCGCAACGCCTCTTCCAGTTCTTTGACGAAAAGGCCCTTGCCGCCGATTTTGACGAGCGGGGTGTCGAGCACACGGTCGCCCTGGGTGGTCATGCCGAATATGTTGACCTGGAGCTGCGGATGCAGCGCGTTGAGTTTGCCCTGAATGAAGCGTGCCTGCCACAGCGCGAGCGTGCTTTCGCGCGAAGCAATGATGATTTTGGCAGGCTCTGCTGTAAGCGAAGAGTTGCTCAAAATATATTCCAGCCGTTCGCGCGTATCACAGACGCCTATTTTTCGCGTTTATTTTAGCACGGACCGCTCCTGAGTGCGGGGCCAGCCTGGGTTCAATCAACAGCTTTTCACTTAGCGAATTCTTTGACCACATACTGCTGGCGCCGGCTAATAGGGAGTTTTTCTTCAGTCCCCTTGAGCACCACCTCCCAGTGTGCTTCCCCGTCGTCTTCAGCCACTTTTTCAAATCCCGTGATGCGGTCCTTCGCCACCAGGCAGTTGCGGTGGATGCGAATAAAATTTGCCTTGAATTCCTGCTCCAGGTTGGTTAAAGATTCTTCCAGCAGGTATTCGCGTTCATGCGTGCGTATCGTCACGTATTTCAGCTCCGCCTTGAGATATATGATGTCGCATACGGGTATCAGCACTATTTTGCCGCGCTCCTGCACGCTCAAGTAGGTGCGGGGCCGCTGTGAAAGTTTTTGCAGTTGCGCCGGCCCCGGTGGGCGGTTTTGCCGCGCTTTTTGCAGAGCGCCCAGCAAGCGCTCGCCACGCACCGGCTTTAACAGATAGTCAACCGCGTTCACTTCAAAGGCCTGAATCGCATACAGATCATAAGCTGTGGTAAATATGACAGCAGGCATTTGCGGCAGGCTCAGCAAATGGCGCGCAACTTCGATGCCGTCCATTTCCGGCATGCGAATATCAAGCAACAAAAGGTCCGCCGGATTGTTTGACATCAATTCCAGCGCTTCGCGCCCGTTCGCGGCTTCTGCGACCACCTGGTGCGGAAAGCTGTCTGCGCAATCGGCCAGCAGTTCCTTAAGCCGGTTGCGTGCCGGTGCTTCGTCATCCACGATCATGATGCGCAAGGGGCTGGTCATTTTCCCGGGCGCAAATAAGGAATGGTGATCTGCACCTGGTATGAATCGCTGCGCAGCGTAGCGGTAAGGCTCGCTTCCACGTCGAAATGCAGGCTCAAGCGCTCGCGGATATTTTCCACCGCCATTTTGTTGCCGGCATGATGAGCGCCCTCGCGCTGGTAGGGGTTGCGCAACACGATGTGCACCTGGTCATTTCTGAGAAATATATTAATGTCGATGATGCCGGGTTCAGTTCGCGGCTCAATGCCGTGATACACCGCATTCTCCAAAAGCGGCTGCAGCACCAGCGGCGGAATCTGGGCGTCACGCGGCATGTTATCAATATGCCATGCCACCTGCAGCCGCTCTCCAAGGCGTAATTGTTCCAGGTTTAGGTAACGCCGGCACAAATCCACTTCCTGCTGCAAACTTGAGAGTTGACGGTTGTCCGCCATCAGCACCCTGAACAAATCCGATAGATCCTCCAGCGCCATTTCGGCGCGCTTGGTATCGCTGCGTATCAGGCTCAAAACGGCATTGATACTGTTGAACAGAAAGTGAGGACGGATGCGCGCCTGCAGCGCCTGCAAGCGGGCCTCGGAAAGTGCCGGGGATAGCAAGCGACTGCGCATGTTTAAATAGATAATCAGCGCTGCCGTAATCAACAGGCTAAACAACAACAGGCGTTCCAGTGAAACCATCCCGCTCCCAAATAAGCCGCCGCCCAATCGGTAAACCAGAAAGGTCAGTGCCAACTCAAGCAGCACCACAATAAATGCTCCGCGATAAAACGGCAGCTTGCCCAGCCAGGGATTGGCCAGCATCAGCATCAGAAGGCTTAAAATCAAAATCGGCTCAGCCAGCGCCGCGATGTCAGTGAACTCCTGAAATGTCTGCTGAATCGACGTGCTTTTCACCGCCGCCGCAACCAGGCACACGCCGTTTACCAACAGCAAAATTCGCAGCAGGATGCCGAGGTTGCGGAAGTTCGGTAGAGCGCCTGGATAGGCGATTTGATTTATACTGGGCATTTTTATGGTATCGGCGGCTGCTAATCTCTGTTGTTAAGGGTTACATACAGCACTATTTTTGACAAGCTAACACTCATGACAAAAAAATCCAAATCCGGCAGCTCCAAAATCCGGTCGGGAAGATTCGGCGAACCGGTAACGGGGCTCACAAAGCGCTTTACCGCATCTCTTGATTTCGACAAGCGGCTTGCGCCATACGACATCCAGGCTTCTGTTGCGCATGCGCGCATGCTCAATACCACCGGCGTTCTTAGCGCAAGGGATTTCACTTCAATTCAAAATGGAATGAAGCGGATCAGCGCTGATATTGCCTCAGGCAAATTTTCCTGGCAGCTGGAGTTGGAGGACGTGCACATGAATATTGAAAGCCGGCTCATTGCATTGGTTGGCGATGCCGGCAAGCGGCTGCATACCGCGCGCTCTAGAAACGATCAGGTGGCAACCGATGTGCGGCTTTACTTGCGTTCGGCGATTGATGAAATTTCGAAGCTCATCAAAGCCGCGCAAAACGCATTGCTCGACCTCGCCGAAAAACACGCAGCGACCGTGATGCCGGGATTTACCCACTTGCAAGTCGCGCAGCCGGTCACTTTCGGCCACCACCTGCTCGCTTATTTCGAAATGCTGAAGCGCGATTCAGAACGGCTGACCGATTGCCGCAAGCGGATGAATCAATTGCCGTTGGGCAGCGCGGCGCTTGCCGGCACCAGTTACCCCATAGATCGCATGCTGGTGGCGAAGGAACTGGGCTTTGATGGAGTGTGCGAAAACTCGCTGGATGCGGTTTCCGATCGCGATTTCGCGGTTGAGTTTACCGCTTGCGCGGCGCTCGTCATGATGCACCTTTCGCGCTTTTCCGAAGAGCTCATTCTGTGGATGAGCCCGGGTTTCGGTTTCGTGGAAATAGCCGACCGCTTCTGTACCGGCTCATCCATCATGCCGCAGAAAA
Organism: Burkholderiales bacterium; assembly: GCA_035319205.1. GTDB lineage: Bacteria > Pseudomonadota > Gammaproteobacteria > Burkholderiales > JAHFRG01 > JAHFRG01. Next base: position 22,493 of record DATHDD010000065.1, read on the forward strand.
AAAATCCCGATGTGGCGGAACTCCTGCGCGGCAAAACCGGAAGGGTCAACGGCCATCTGGTGGCGCTGCTCACGCTGATGAAAGCGCAGCCGCTCGCTTACAACAAGGACAATCAGGAAGACAAGGAGCCGCTGTTCGATACCGTGGACACCGTAGTGAACAGCTTGAAGGTTTTCGCCGAAATGCTGCCAGGAATCAGGGTCAACCGCGAAGCGATGAGGAAGATGGCAGCTCAAGGCTACGCTACCGCCACTGATCTTGCCGACTATCTGGCGAAGAAGGGGCTTCCATTCCGCGACGCGCATGAAGCGGTGGCGAAAGCGGTACGCTTTGCCGCCAAGCGCGGTTGCGATTTGAGCGAGCTCAAGCTTAACGAACTCAGGCAGTTTTCCAAGCTCATCGGCAAAGACGTCTATCCGGTCCTCAACCTGGAAGGTTCGATTAAAAGCCGCAGCCACGTCGGCGGCACTGCGCCCAAGCAGGTCAAAGCGGCTATCTTGCGTGCCCGCAAGCAGTAGGTACCCGGAAAGCTTGTGATACCGCTCTGGCTAAAGCTCGCCTACACGCTTTACGTAGCGATAATCGTTGCGGTCTACGCGGTTAAATACAGCAGCAGCAACTTTCTTTGGTTTTCCGACATCGCCTTGCTGGCCGCTGTTCCCGCCCTCTGGTTCGAGAGCCCTTTCCTGGCAAGCATGGTGGCGGTTGGGATATTGCTTCCGGATCTGCTGTGGAACTTAAGCTTCTTCGGGCAGCTCGTGACCGGCAAGCGCATAAGCGGACTGGCCGACTATATGTTCGACGCACGCAGGCCGCTGTATCTCAGGGCGCTCTCCTTGTTCCACGTAATCCTGCCCCCGTTGCTGGTCTGGATGGTTGCCCGGCTTGGATATGAACCGGAAGCCTGGATTGCGCAAACTGCCCTGGCCTGGGTTGTCTTGCCCCTGTGTTACTGGCTCACGGATCCCGAACTGAACGTGAACTGGGTGTTCAGGTTCGGAAATAAACCGCAAAAAATCATGCCTCCATTGGCTTATCTGGGTTTGCTGATGTTTGGCTTCCCTGTGCTTATCTACCTTCCTACGCATTTTCTGCTTCGGAGCCTGTTTGGATAACGATTGATATGTTCCGTTTGGGCGATTAGGATTATTAGGCGGTCCCTGTAAGCAATCAGAACACGGAGGGTATCATGGCTGCCAGAAAGAAAGCGAAAACCAAGGTAAAGCGCAAGAAGGCGCCGGCAAGAAAACCGGCTGCCCGCAAAAAGAGCGTAAAAAAGGCCGGCAAAAAGGCTGCAAGGAAAAAGCCGGCGGTTCGGCGCGCAGCGCCCAGAAAAAAGCTGGCGGCCCGTAGGGTCCCAATGGCGCGGCCGCTACGCATGCCCCCACGGCCAGCCGGCGCACCCGCTCCCTTGGCAGGCGAGGAGCGCATCGGCACCGTAATCCACTACTTCAGTCACCTTTCTGTCGCGGTGGTGCGGCTGGATTCAGGCAGCATGCGGGTCGGCGACACAATCCATATCACGGGCCACACCAGCGACTTCCGCCAGCGGGTCGAGTCCATGCAGATCGAGCACCAACCCGTGACTGAAGTCAGCGCGGGACAGGAATTCGGCCTTAGAGTAACCGACCACGCGCGCGACCATGACGCCGTGTACAAAGTAACCGGTTGACTGATGTAAAAGCCCGGGCGCGGCCTACCTAATTGCTTCAGCGGGCCTCCTGCATGCGGACGCCTGCCGCTGGGTTTCGGCGTGCGGCTGCATTGATTTTGATGAGCCGCAAGGACGATCTCAAGGCGGAATATTTTAGGTTAGGCCTTCAACAACATGGTTATCAGAAATGTGCCTGTCGGTGCAGTGCGGCCCTGGATTCACATGCTCAAATGCAAAGAAGAGAAGTAATCGTCAACGACCTGATGCAGAAGCATTATCGGTATTTCTTAACTGAACCTGTTGGCAGAAATTTTCACCCCGATTTCAAGCCCAATTTAACCCCCAAAGAAATGCTCGCTGTCGGGGTTTTTGGCGGCAAGTACATGACAGACTGCAAACAGGAATTTCCCGAAGACTGGTTTAAGAAAGCAAAGCTCTGCCACGAATTTCACAATAAACAATTGAACTGCTTTGGGGTGAATGCTTCGAAACCTTTATCTTATTGGCTGGAAAAAGGTTGGATCTACCATGAAGATCCAAGGGGCTGGTTTCAGTGGTATTGCAGGTACTACATGGGCCGTAGATGCCCTGATGACGAGCGCCAGATCAAAAGATGGAAGGCCATGACAAGACATATTGCGCAGATTAAGAAGAACTGCCTGAAAGGTAACTTGAATTGCCGACGCAGGCAGAGGCAGGCACTACTGCACTGGGCTTATGACAGCAGAAGAATCTGATTACCGAAATATCGGCCGGTTTTGTCACTTGGCGACTCACACGGTATTACAAAAACTCAAGCTGCTGGGAATATTCTGACTCCGCCCCTAATTGTTCAAACTATGTGCAAAATGCTGCAGCATAAAGCCGCTTTTAAGCAGCCTATTTTGCATTAGGTTGTATCGATCATATGGACGAAGGGACCCTTGGGATCTTCATACTCGCCGCTCTGATTATCAGGTTCTCCGTCGTGTGTCATTGGAAAATCCATCATTTCTGGATTGCCACTGCCTTAGCAACGTTAAGTGCAACGTTGTTGTTCCAAGTTATTGCCTATATTCAACTAGGCTATCTCGACCCATTCTTTCTAACCGCATTTTTCGTATCAGTGTTCTGGGCTTTGGTCGGAGCATTGATAATTGGATACTTGATGCGGAAAAAAACAAAGTGAAGCCTCAAACGATGCAATCTAACTGCACAGTCGAGCGGAACGCCCATTCATTGCATTCGTTATAAGTATTCACCAATATGCATTACGAAACAATCATTGATTTTTGGTTTAAAGAGATTGAGCCGAAATTATGGTGGAAAAAAGACAGTGATTTCGATCGATTGATAGCGGACAGGTTTCTGGAGGTACATAAGGCGGCGGCGAGATGCGAGCTCCATGTTTGGAGAAATAATCCGTTGGGTAGACTCGCTGAAATAATCGTTCTGGACCAGTTTTCCCGTAATATATACCGTGGCTCTCCTTTGTCGTTTAACTACGATCCGATAGCACTGGCTTTGGCGCAGGAAGCGATAACTGCAAAAGCAAATCAATCTCTAAACCAAAGTCAAAAGGCATTTCTTTACATGCCTTTCATGCACAGCGAATCTCGTGTAATCCATGAACTCGCTATGAAACTATTCAAGGAACCCGGGCTGGAATCCAATCTGGATTTTGAAATCCGGCACAAAGCCATCATCGACAGGTTTGGGCGCTTTCCGCACCGGAATGAAATCCTAGGCCGGCAATCTACTGCAGAAGAAATCAGCTTTCTTAAAGAAGCGGGTTCTTCGTTTTAACTATGAGCGACATCCGAAAAAACCGATCCAAAGGCACGGCAGCGATTTACACCAGCACTTCGCCGGTCCCGGCCAGATCGAGTTCGACTTTCTCGAATTACAACAGCCTGGGTACAGCATAGGGCAGCCTGACTCTCATCTGATTCAGCACCGCAGCTTTAATTTTCACACACTGTCTCTCTGAATTCTTGCACCGCCCGATGGAACAGATAAAAAAACCGGCCGCGCCGGTTTTTTGGCATTTAATGAAAATTATTTAAACAATTTCTGCAGCTCGCCGCTTTGATACATCTCGGTGAGAATGTCCGAGCCGCCGACGAATTCGCCGTTGACGTAGAGCTGAGGAATGGTCGGCCAGTTGGCATATTCCTTTATGCCCTGGCGAATTTCCGGATTGGAAAGCACATCCACCGTAAACATATTCTCCACTCCGCACGCCCTGAGGATATTCACCACATTGGCGCTGAATCCGCACTGCGGAAAATCAGGTGTGCCTTTCATGTACAGCACCACGGGGTGCTCCGTGACCTGCTTCTTGATAAGTTCCTGCGTGCTCATAATGTTCCCGAAAATAAATCAACTTGAAATATTATAACATCACTCGGTCATTCTGACCGCCTGAAACGCGCTGAATTCCCGCCAAGTCCTTGCTGCAAAAAACCTGGGTAAATCCGCTTTGCGCAAGCAATCCCCTACAGGCTGCAGCCTGATCGTAGCCATGCTCAAACAGCAACAAGCCGCCTTTGCAAAGGTGCGACGGTGCTCCACCGATAATTTGTCGAATGCAGTTCAGCCCGTCGGCTCCACCGTTGAGCGCCTGCTTGGGCTCAAAGCGTACATCGCCCTGCCGCAAATGTGCATCGCCGGAAGCGACATAAGGGGGATTGGAAATAATAATATTGTATGTTTCTCCGCCCAAGGCACCGAACCAGTCGCTTTTTTTGAAAACAATGTTGCGGCTTTCTGCTCCGGGCAGCTTACCGGCATTCCGCCCCGCTACAGCGAGCGCCTCCTCTGAACAATCTACCGCGGTAATGTTCGCCAGCGGTCGGTAGCGGGCAAGAGCAAGAGCGATGTTGCCGCTGCCTGTTCCCAGCTCCAAAATTTTGCTGGATTGTGTTTCCGGAATACGCTGAAGCGCCTGCTCAACCAGCAGCTCGGTTTCAGGTCTGGGTATCAGCACTGCCGGGGTTATTTTGAAATTCAGGCCATAAAATTCGCGCTCACCCAGTATGTAAGCGATAGGCTCTCCTGCCCTGCGGCGTTGCACCCATTCCGCATAGGCAGCCGCTTGCCGTGAATTTAAGAACTGATCGTGATGGGCGGCAAGATAAGCGCGGTTCACACCCAGCGCCGCTTGCAGCAGCAGATTCGCGTCGCAGGCTTCAAGTCTGCTCTCGCGCAATGCACGCTCAACGCTGACCGGCCCGGTTGCTGAAGCAAAATTTTCGGCAGCCGCCTGCATCAGGTTTCTTCGGCCAAAACCGACAGCTGCTCGGTTTGATGCTCCGCCATCAGCGCGCCGGTGAGATCATCCAAGTCGCCATCCATGATCTGATCAATTTTGTACAAGGTGAGATTGATGCGGTGGTCTGTCACCCGCCCTTGTGGAAAATTGTAGGTGCGGATGCGCTCGGAACGGTCGCCGCTCCCAATCAGCAATTTGCGCGTCGCAGCCTGCTTGGCCTGCAGTTCGCGCAGTTGCTTATCCTTAATGCGCGCAGCGAGAATTGCCAGTGCCTGTGCCTTGTTTTTGTGCTGCGAGCGGCCGTCCTGGCATTCCACTACGATACCGGTGGGCAGGTGCGTAACCCGCACTGCGGAATCAGTCTTGTTGACGTGCTGCCCCCCCGCACCTGAAGCACGGTAGGTATCTATGCGCAGTTCCGCGGAATTAAGCACCACATCGGAAATTTCATCGACTTCGGGAAGCACCGCCACCGTGCACGCAGAAGTATGGATGCGCCCTTGCGTTTCGGTTTCCGGGACACGCTGCACGCGGTGGCCGCCGGACTCGAACTTCAGCTTGGAATAGACTCCCCGGCCGATAATCTTGGCGATGATTTCCTTGTAGCCGCCGACCCCCGATGGGCTTTCTGAAATGACTTCCACCTGCCAGCGCTGTCGCTCGGCAAAGCGCGCGTACATGCGAAACAGGTCTTTGGCAAACAGCGCCGACTCGTCGCCGCCGGTACCGGCGCGGATTTCCAGAAAAATGTTGCGCTCGTCATTGGGGTCCTGCGGCAGCAGTTTCTTTTGCAGCTCGGATTCGATGCGCGCGAGCTTCTCGCGTCCCTCACGGATTTCAGTTTCCGCGAACTCGCGCATATTCGGGTCGGACTGCATTTCCTGCGCCGCCTGCAGGTCGCGCTCGCCCGATTGGTAAGCCTCATACAATTCCACCACCGGCGCGATATCCGCGTGCTCGCGGGAAAGCTTGCGGTAACTATCCAAGTCCGCGGTGGCGTTTTCGCTGCTTAGGATTTGGTTGAGTTGTTGGAGGCGGTTGCTGAGTTGGGAAAGCTTGGAGGCGATGCTTTGTTTCATTCTTGTCGGTGTATCTGGTAAAGGCGGTTGATCAAGGCCACCAGCTGTTCGCGGTCGTCAGCGTGCGCATGATTCAGCACGTGAGTGGGTATATGCAGGAATTTATTGGTCAGCGCGCGGCTCAAGAATTCCACCACCTGCCGGGCGTCCGCACCGCGCTCGATCAGCCGCAAAGCGCGCTGCAGCTCGCGGCGGCGGCCGCGCTCAGCGTGGTCGCGCAAAGCGCGTATGGTGGGGACAAGTTCGCGCGTTTCAAGCCAATGCACGAAACTGATGACATTGGTTTCGATGATGGCCTCGGCCTGCGCCACCGCGCCCTGGCGTACATTTATTCCGGTTTGCACCAGGTGTGCGAGATCATCTACCGTGTAGAGAAACACGTCGTCCAGTTTCCCCGCCTCGGCCTCGACATCGCGCGGCACTGCAAGGTCAACCAGCAGCATGGGGCGGTGCTTGCGCATTTTTATCGCCCGTTCCAGCATGCCTTTGCCGAGAATCGGCAAAGGACTCGCTGTGGAGGTAATCACCACATCATGCAACGCCAGCTGTTCCGGCAGTTCGTTGAGCGTGATGGCTTCGCCGCTGAAACGTTGCGCCAGAGCTGCGGCACGCTCCAGCGTGCGGTTGGCGAAGGTAATGCGCTTGGGGGCGCGTGATGCGAAATGCGTGGCGCACAACTCAACCATCTCTCCCGCGCCAATCAACATCACGTGCTGTCCTGAAATAGTGGGAAAAATGCGCTCGGCGAGGCGCACTGCTGCAGCCGCCATGGAAACTGAACTTGTCCCTATATCGGTTTGGCTGCGTACTTCCTTGGCCACTGAAAAAGAGCGCTGAAACAATTTGTGCAGCAGTAATCCCAGGGTGCCGGCTTCCTCCGCGGTGCGCACCGCCTGTTTGATCTGGCCGAGGATCTGCGGCTCGCCCAACACCATTGAATCCAGCCCGCTCGCCACGCGGAAAGCGTGTTTCACCGCTTTCTCCTGCGGCAGGGTATAAAGATAGGGATGGATATGCTGTGCCTTGAGATGGTGATAATCCGCCAGCCATTCGACCGCTGTTTCGGGCTCGGGTGTGTTGCAATAAATCTCGGTGCGGTTGCATGTGGAAATGATGGCGGCCTCGCTTACCGGTTTGTGATTAACCAGGTCGCGCAAAGCCTCGCCCAAATTTTGCGCGTGAAACGCCACCCGCTCCCGCATCGGAAGCGGTGCGGTAATGTGGTTGATGCCAACGGCAAACAACTGCATGGCCGGTAACCGGGAAGGGAAGGAAAAACTGGGAATAGTATAGCACTGGCGCGGCCGGGAAAAGAATTCGCCCGCGCCCTTTCGCCCCGAAACACGGCGCTTCCCACAGCGGGAAATGAAAACGGACACCCGCCGGCTAAGGCAAAGATGTCCGTTGAGGGATTAACTGCGTATGCTTAGCTTGGCTTCTCCTTGTCTTTGATCTTGGCTTTGGCGGCCTTGCAGTCTTTTTCGGTCATTGCCGTGAAGCCTTTCCCTTTGCAGGCATTCTCGCCCTTGCAAGCATTCTTGGCGGTCTTGCAGTCACTCTTGCCTTTGCAAGCATTCACGCCTTCACAGTGAATCTTGCCGTCTTCTGCCGCGAAGGCGCTGCCGATACCGGCTGTGACAAACATTCCGGCCGCGGCGGCGGCCAAGGCAATTCCTGTGAGCTTTTTAACTGCGGTCATGATCCAGTTCTCCTGAAAGTTGAAAAATGCCCGGTTTTTATAGTCCGGCTTGCGGCCGGACCGGTTCATAATGCGACCGGACTGCGCATTGATGAATTCTGATGAATTCGAATGTGCTTTAGTCGAGAAAACTCGGCATAACTTACAAAATAACGCAGTCCGCCGGTTTCAGTTGACCGGTCTCGCAGCTTAGGCGCGCGGTCTGCACGAGTGCCGGTAATGTCAAAATACGTTAAAATTTGAATTTGGATTCACTTAAAACTGCATTATATGTCATCACCCCGTATGCAACCCATGGTTAGACGCGCCAGCGTGGGGGTAAAAATAGGGCCCATCACCATCGGCGGCGGCGCTCCCATCGTGGTGCAGTCCATGACCAACACCGATACCGCCGACGCAGCAGCAACCGCAAAGCAGGTAGCGGAACTCGCGAAAGCCGGCTCGGAACTGGTGCGCATTACCGTAAACAGCGCCGAAGCCGCCGCGCAAGTCGCGCCGATTCGCGAACGGCTGGACCAGATGGGCTGCCATGTGCCGCTGATCGGCGATTTTCATTTCAACGGCCACAAGCTGCTCACCGAATATCCCGACTGCGCCGCGGCGCTGGCCAAATACCGCATCAATCCCGGCAACGTCGGCAGAGGGTCGAAACGCGACGAGCAATTCGCCACCATGATCGAGGTCGCGTGCAAAAACAACAAGCCGGTGCGCATCGGAGTGAACTGGGGCAGCCTGGATCCCGCGCTGCTCACGCGCATGATGGATGAAAACGCGAAACTTTCAGAACCGAAAGACGCTAACGAAGTCACCCGCGAAGCATTGATTGTCTCAGCGCTGGATAACGCTAAGCGCGCTGAGGAAATCGGGCTTGGGCACGATAAAATCGTACTGTCCTGCAAAGTAAGCGGTGTGCAGGATTTGGTCGCCGTATACAGTGAAATTGCCGAGCGCTGCGATTTTCCGCTGCACCTGGGTTTGACCGAGGCAGGAATGGGTTCCAAAGGCATCGTCGCTTCCACTGCGGCGGTCGCCGTTCTGTTGCAACGTGGTATCGGCGACACCATACGCATCTCGCTTACGCCCGAGCCCGGCGGCGACCGCGCCAGGGAAGTGATCGTGGCGCAGGAAATCCTGCAAACCATGGGGCTGCGCTCATTCACACCGATGGTTGTGGCTTGCCCCGGCTGCGGCCGCACCACCAGTACTTTCTTCCAGGAACTCGCGGACAAGATTCAGACCTATTTGCGCAATCAAATGCCGGCATGGCGCGAACAGTATGCCGGGGTTGAAAAAATGAGCGTGGCGGTAATGGGGTGTGTGGTGAACGGGCCGGGCGAGAGCAAGCATGCCAATATCGGAATCAGCCTTCCCGGTTCGGGCGAATCCCCCGTGGCGCCGGTATTCGTGGACGGCCAGAAAACGGTGACGCTCAAAGGGGCGCATATCGCCGAGGAATTTCAGAAGATCGTCGACGACTACGTCGAAGCCAGGTACGCGAAGCGCAGTTAGCCGCCGCAATAGCCGTTGGCGCGGAACCACTCCACCGCGTCTTTCAGCGCTTCCTCCACTGGCCGCGGGTTGTAGCCCAGTTCGCGTCGCGCCTTTTCAATCGAGAAAAACATATATTTTTTAGAAAGCTTTACGCCGTCCACCGTAGCACGCGGCTCGGGTCCATTAGTCAACCACGCCCAGGCTTCGGAAATATAGGCGATCGGCAACACCAGGTTATGCGGAAGCCTCACGCGAGGCGGTTTTTGTCCTGTAATCCTGGCGACTTCTATCAAAATCTCCTTCAGCGTCATGTTGCGCCCTCCAAGAATATAACGCTCGCCTGTTACGCCACGCTCAAAAGCAAGCAGGTGTCCCTGCGCCACGTCGTCCACATGCACCAGGTTGAGCCCGGTGTCCACATACGCCGGGGTACGCCCGCATGCCGCGTCCAGCACCATGCGCCCGGTGGGAGTAGGCCGGATATCGCGCGGGCCGACCGGGGTGGAGGGATTGACGATCACTGCGGGAAGTCCTTGACCGGCAATCATGCGTTTCACCTCGACTTCAGCAAGGAACTTCGAGCGCTTGTAATGACCGATCATATCGTTGATCGTGACCGGGGTATTTTCATCCGCGGGGGTGCCATCGTCATGTAATCCTAAAGTGGCGACGCTACTGGTATAAACGATGCGTTCAACGCCGGCTTTGAGCGCGGCCTGCATGATGTTCACCGTGCCCGCGACATTGCTTTGATAGATCTGCTGCGGATGACGCGCCCACAACCGGTAATCCGCAGCAACATGGAACAAGGCGTTGCAGCCTTCAAGCGCACGTTCAAGCGAGTTGTTATCGGCAAGATCGCCCAAGGCAATTTCCACCGGCAGACCCTCGATATTGCGGCGGTCGCTGGCGGGTCGCAGCAACACCCGCACCTGAAACGAGGCGGCGATGAGCTTGCGCACCAGTGCCGTGCCGACAAAACCCGACGCCCCTGTAACCAATGCGGCGGCCATTTGTTTAATGTGCGTTCAATTGAATGGACACTTACTCAACTCCCAAGCCTGGACCCGCAAGTTTTGCCACAGTCGACAATGTCTTCTGTGCAGTGCGGAATGCGTTGCCGAGATTTATCAGTGCCGGCAACTCTGCGGGATGAGCCAGCAAGGACTTGACGAGAGTCAGAATCTGCAGCCGGCCATAGTCGTCGACGGCTGATAGCGCGCTCGAGGGAACCGTGGTGGTCGCATGATCGGCGATGACGCGGATCGCCATGAAAGGCACGCCTGCCTGGTGCGCCACTTTCGCCACCGCCGCGCTTTCCATATCCACCGCCGCGGCACCGATGCGTTTTGCCAAAGCCTGTTTTTGTGACAGATGGGTGATGACCGAATGGCTTTCCAGCAGAAATCCGCTGCTCGTCGCGACATGTCCGGCGACACGATCTTGAAGCCGGCTGCGCCATGCGCCATTCACCGGAAATACGTTTTGATCGGCGCTAATCACATTTCGCGGCAGCACCAGGGTTCCTACGCTGAGTGCGGGATCGAGCCCCCCAGCAATGCCCCAGCTGAGCAAGGCAGTCGCCCCCGCGTCCAGCAATGATTGCGCAGCATTCAGCGCTTTTTCACTGCCGATGCCGCAAAGCTGAATCCATCCCGTGTGCAGTTCAACACGTTCTCCCGGCGCAAGCTTGCGGCCAACCAGGCTGCAAGCCTCGAGCGGCAGTGCAGCGATGACGCCAATCACACGCCGCGGCGATTGTGCAGGTTGTAATAGCGCGCCAGCGCCCACAACGGGAAGAATTTATCGTAGCCGTGATACTTCAAATAGAAGACTCGCGGAAAGCCGGGAGCGGTAAACTCGGGATCGTTCCACAAGCCGTGCGCCTGTTGATTGCGCAGCAAATATTCGACGCCGTACCCGACTTCAGGGGAATACACCTCGCCGGCCGCCATCAAAGCAAGCAACGCCCACGCAGTTTGAAACGCAGTACTGGAATTGGCCTGCCCGGCTTTCCCCGGATTGAAATAGGTGTCGTTGCCTTCGCCCCATCCACCATCAGCGCGCTGAATGCGCTTCAGCCACTCAACCGCGCGCCGGATAAAGAGCTGGTCAGGCGACTCATGGGCCAATTCCAGCGCCGCCAGCACCGACCATGTTCCATAAATATAATTTGTACCCCAACGCCCAAACCAGGGTCCATTGTTTTCCTGCTCGCTCTTCAGGAATTCCAGGCTGCGCTTCCAAACCGCCTGGTATTTTCCGAGGGGGGCAAGCAAAGCAATGCAACGTCCGCTGACATCGCTGGTGGGCGGATCGAGCAGCGCGCCGTGGTCGGCAAATGGAATTTCATTAAGGTAATAATAAGTATTGTCGACATCGAAAGCGGCATAGCCGCCGTTTCTCGATTGCATGCCGCACACCCATTCGGCAGCGCGCTGCAACGCTTCGCTGTAACGCTCTTCATCAACTCTGTGCATTGCCCAGCCTACCGCGGCGGTGTCGTCAATGTCCGGATAAAAATCGTTGCCAAACTGGAACGGCCAGCCGCCGCCCTCAAGCTGCGGCCTCGAATCGCGCCAGTCGCCGCGTACCTCCAGCAGTTGCCGCTTTTCCAGCCAGTCAAGTGCACGCACAATTTCGCGTGTCGTTTGTTCGCCTGCCGCCTCATGCAAGGCAAGGCAAGCCAATGCCGTATCCCATACCGGTGACAGGCAAGGCTGGCAATGCGCGGAGTCTGCCTCCACCACCAGCAATTTTTTGAGCGCTTCTTTGGTAGTCACGCGATAGGGATGATCGGCAGGATAACCCAGCCAGGCGAGCGCTTCATGCGCATTGACCATCGCCGGAAAAATTGCGCCCAGACCATTAGTACCGTTCAGCCGCTCGATAATCCAGCGCTCGGCTTTTTTCGTGGCGTAGCGGCGTATAAAACCGGGGATAGCCGGCTCCACGAACTTGCACAGGCGCTCAAAGCGCAGCAGGATGCGGTTCAAACGCGATCTAGCAGGGAAATAATTTTTCTCTTCTTCCGGCGGCGTGGTGAACAATTCGTGAATATCCACTTGATTCGGGTTCTTGGCGCGCGCTCTGAGGCTGCATAGAACCGCCAGAGGCACCATCACCGTGCGCGACCAGTAAGACACTTTGCTCAAGTGGAAAGGAAACCAGCGCGGCAGCAGCATGATTTCCACCGGCATGACCGGCACGCTGTTCCATGTCAGCACGCCGTAAAGGGCGAGCAGCGCGCGGGT
>DATHDD010000066.1:0-3299 GCA_035319205.1 Burkholderiales bacterium
GATGCGCGGCTGCAGGCGATGACCATGCACAAGGCGAAAGGACTGGAGTTCGACACCGTGATTGTGCCGGGGCTGGGTTATCAACTGCGCGGCGATGATCCCAGTTTGCTTTTGTGGCTCGAGCGCCCGCGCGCGGGGGCGTACTCCGATCTTCTGCTTGCGCCGATCAGGGAAGCGTCGCAGCAAGAAGACCCGATCTATAGCTACCTGAAAAAGATTGAAGGCGTAAAGAAAGAGCATGAAGAAGCGCGGCTCATCTATGTCGCGGCGACGCGCGCCAAATCACGGCTGCATCTCATCGGGCAGGTGGATGGCAATGGAAAAAATCTCAAACCCAAATCGAGATCGCTGCTCGAGCGCCTGTGGCCGGTAGTGCAGGGTGAATTTGAGAAAGCGGTTCAATCGCCGCACGATATTCAGCCTGAAGCGGAACATGCGCAGGAATCGCAGGCTGTAATCCGCCGCTTTGCATCCGGTTGGCAGCTTCCCGCGCCGACTGAAGGCCTGGCCTGGAAGCCGCGCGCTGAAATTGCCTACGAAGCAAAAAGCCCGCATGATGAAGTCGAATTCAAATGGGCAACCGAAACCGCGAAACATGTGGGAACGGTAGTGCACCGCTGGCTGCAGGCGATCGGCGAAGAGCAAAAGCAGGGCTGGGATCTCAATCGCATCGAGACTTTGCGCCCATCATTCAAGTCAGAGCTTGAAAGCGAAGGCGTTCCGCTGGAGGAAATCAACGCTGCTGTGGAGCGTGTTGCCAAAGCGCTTTCACAAACCCTCGAAGACAAGCGCGGGCGCTGGCTGCTTGGCAGCAAGCGCGAAGCGCACTGCGAATGGCGGCTCACCGGATTGATCGAAGACGAACTGGTGAACCGGGTGATTGACCGGACATTTGTGGATGAAAACGGCATTCGCTGGATTGTGGATTACAAGACCGGCCCGCATGAAGGCGGCGACCTGGAAGCATTCCTTAACCGCGAGCAGGAGCGCTACCGGAAACAACTTGAGCAATACGCCGCGCTCATGCGCATGCTCGATGATCGTCCTCTGAAATTAGGTCTATACTTCCCTTTACTAGGGGGATGGCGGGAGTGGGGTGTGTAAAAGTTAACGGTAATACAAACTACAATTGAATAAATTCGACTACGACTTTTTAGAATAGCAGCTGTTTCAAACGATAGTCAAGACAGCGATACGCCCAAGAGCACACCCAACGCGTAGGTGACTCCCGCAGCGACACATCCGATCACAATCTGTCGGGCCGCCGAAAACCAGGGACCACGACCACTAAACAACGAGGTCACAATCCCAATTATGCCCAAAGCTGCAGCGCTCAACCCAATGCTAAATGCGATGGCCGGCGTTCCTTTCATCAGGAGAAACGGCACAACAGGAAAGATTGCTCCCGCCGCGAACAAGGCAAACGAAAAGCCGGCCGCATGCCATGGATTTCCGCCCAATTCGGCGGGATCTATGCCAAGTTCCTCACGTGTCAGCGTGTCCAGTGCTGCTTCTTTGTCGCGCATAAGCTCGGCAGCCACTTTCTGAGCATCGGCTCTGTTCAAACCCTTCGCCTGGAAGATCAAGGCAAGCTCCTTTTGCTCCGCTTCGGGTGTCTGCTCGATTTCTTCCTTTTCCTTGGCGATTTGGGTGCGGGCAAGTTCTCTGGCATTAGTGACCGACAACCACTCCCCAAGCGCCATGGAAGTGGCCCCCGCAATCAGGCCGGCGAGTCCCGTGAGCAAGATAGCATTGGTCGTTACCCCAGCCCCCGCAACACCCATCATCAGACAGAAATTCGATACGAGACCATCGTTCGCACCCAGCACTGCCGCACGCAATTCATTACCCGAACCGCCGCGATGCCAACGTTCGGCCTTAGCAATATCGGCGCCGATCATGCCCCTTGAGCGCATTTCGCCCATAGCGGCTTGAACTACAGCGGCATGACCTTGCTCATCGGATGACAAGATTGTGGCGTCCGCCTGGTTTGCATACTTGTTGCGATCAGCGAACTCTGCGGCAGCGATCGCCGGAAGCACAAATTTTGGGCCGAATCTGCGAGCAAGCAGCGCCAGCAGCCGGGTTTTTAGCGTGGGCGCACACCGCACATTGTGAATGCCCGCTACGTCCAGCTTTTCTTTCCAAAACTTGGCGTGGTCTGCTTCCGCCTGAGAGAGCTGCTGAAAGAGATCCTTGCGAACCGGATCGGATTCTGCCGCAGCCAACGCCGCGTACAGCGCGGCACCATCGAGTTCGTCCCGAAGGTTGTTCTGATAGCGCTGGATGTCCGTGAACTCACTCATTTTGTCTTGTCTGTGAAGGTTGCTAAGCTACCCGACTTCAACCAGCATACCGTACCACAAACTATCTAGTAATATAGCTTTCGCGTAGCAGAAGCTAAGCATCAATGATAAATTATTTGTAAGGTCAAAAATTTATTCCAGACATTCAGCGTTCCGCAGAAAAAATCCGACCATTTAGTATCGTAGCAACTTTAGAATTTAGGAATAATTACTTAATTCGAATATCACAGAACACAACCCCAATACACGGTATTTTATAGAATTAGTGTAAGGAATAGACTAATTCTAATGATTTTCCTGATTCTGTTTTAAGTGTTTTATCCCTTATGCAAAAACAGGTCCTCCGGAATAATTTGTCCTGAAGGCGAAGTTTTTTTGGGCCTTCCTTACTAACGTCAACTTAAGGAGACTGTCATGCAATGGAGCAAACCTGAATTTAGCGATATGCGTTTTGGTTTTGAAGTCACGATGTACATCGCGAATCGCTAAGCGAACGAGAAATGAGCCCAGTTAACGGGGCTTACGTAATACCAGAGATCCGGCCCGGGCAACCGGGCCGACTCGTTAGTGAGTTGATCTAAGTCAATACGGCAGAATCAAGGGAATGATATAAAGATAATGGTTGTATCAAAATCGCGGGTTAGCAGCATTCCATTTTATTTCAGTAAGAAAGGTATCCATTCATGAACAAAACTATTTCCATATTATTCGCTGTCGCTTTGGCTCTCCCGATCGCGGCTTTCGCGGGGAATGCAAAGACTTTGAAGGTGGTGGAAAAAATAGAAATTAATGCGCCGGCCAATGTTGTCTGGGCCAAGGTGGACGATTTCGGTGATATGGGCGAGTGGCATCCCGCCGTGAAGAAAACGGAAATTGTCAAAGGGAAGGACAATGTCAAAGGCGCAGTACGCGTGCTCACGCTGCAAGATGGCGGCACCATCAAAGAAAAACTGCGTTCCTACAACGCCAAGGGAATGACATTTGAGTATGAAA
>DATHDD010000067.1:0-3808 GCA_035319205.1 Burkholderiales bacterium
AGGCGGGACTCGATCCCCACAGCCCCAGGGCATTTTGCTTGCCGTAGTGATAGACCAGCACGCCGTGACCGCCGTCGAGCACGCCTTTTGAAACCGCGTCGAGCAGGCCGAAGGCCGGCACCACCGAACCCGCCGGCAGCACCTCAATCTTGAGGTCGCCGCCGGTCATGTCGTTCACCTTCCTTGCGTAGTCGAGCGCAAATTCATGGAATATGTCCTTGGTAGGCCAGGTACTCTGCCAGCGCATGCTGATAGGCCCTTGCGACTTGGCAATCATGGGAAAACCAAGTGTTGCGGCACCAGTACCAATAACCGCTGCGCCTTTTAGGAATTTGCGGCGTGATACGACCGTTTCAGACTTGGCGGCGGAAACCGCTTTCAGCTGCTTATTCATAAACTCCTCCTTATGTAGATACTTATAAGATTTTGGGCAGAGTGCCCGTTTTTTGATTTGCGCTGATGCACAGGAGATTAATGCATATTTCCCCTTCAGCATCATGACACACATTTTTAATCCTATACCCGTATCTGCGCAAAATCAACACGGATAATCCGGCAATTTTGGACTGAGTTTAAACCCCACCAGTTCCGCAAAGGCCGGTGCAAATACCCCTCAGTCTGGAGCATGGCCTGGAAGCGCTATCCTTGCCCTGGTGCCCACTTGCACATAAAATTCACCGGCAACCAATAAAGAATAGAGCAGCTTTTAGGAGGAGACTAAAGTGGAATCATCTGCTGCCGTTGAGTTAGCAAAGCACGTATTGCTTTCTTTTGGAATCATTCTTGTCGCAGGAACTCTCTCGTGTCTCATCGCGCAAAAGCTCAAAGTTCCCGATGTGGTCGTTCTCTTGATCGTGGGCACGCTTTTGGGACCCGAAGTTGCCGGTATTCTGTCCATCAAGACTGATTCGACACTCAACCAGATCATTCTTATCTTTGGTGCTTGCTACATTTTGTTTGATGGCGGAGCATCCCTTCGATTCAGTATTCTCAAAGAAGTTTGGATCACTATTACTGTCCTCGCCACAGTAGGCGTGCTGATTACCGGCGCAATCACCAGCGTCGCGGCGTATTACATTTTGGGGATTCCTTTTATTGTGGCCATGCTTCTGGGCGCTACCATTGCATCCACGGATCCGGCCACACTGGTTCCAGTCTTCCGGCAAATCAAAATCAAAGAGCGCGTTGCTCAAACGGTCATGAGCGAATCGGCGTTCAACGATGCAACCGGTGCGATTGCGACGTTTGCGGTATTGGGTGTAGCTATGGGAATGGGCGAGTTTTCGGTCCAAGCTTCCCTTTTAGACCTCTTCAAACAATCCTTCTTCGGGATGCTGGCTGGCGGCATTCTGGGGTATCTCGCAGCCCTGTTGATCGCCCATGAGAAATTCGACTTTCTGTCCGAACATGCGCCCGTAGTAACTCTCATGGCGGTCATCGGCGCCTACCTCGCCGCCGATAATCTCCAGGCCAGCGGGTTCATGGCAGTATTCGTGTTTGGCATGGTTCTGGGAAACAAGGAATATTTCGGTTTCAAAATGCAGCAGGACGAACAGGAAAAGCTGGGGGAATTTGTAATGACCACTGCACTCATTATGCGAATGTTCATATTCATGCTGCTGGGCGCGCAGGTCGACTTCAATCTCATGAACCAGTATCTGTTGGGCGGAGTGGTGGTGGTTTCTTTATTCATGCTAGTCGCAAGGCCGGTTACTGTATTTTTGTGTGCTCTCCCCGACCGTCGTGCCAAATGGGCCTATAAAGAAATGCTGTTCATGTGCTGGACCAGGGAAACCGGTGTTATTCCTGGCGCCCTCGCCGGATTACTCGTGGGCATGCAAGCGCCTGGGGCTCATATCATCGCATCAATAACTTTCATGGCCATTCTTATGACCATCCTGATCCAGGCGACCACCACTAAATGGCTTGCGCGCAAACTTGGATTGCTTGTGCAGGAGTAATACGAAGTCAGAATGCGGGTGTGGGGATAACGCAGGCCGGGCTTCATGCCCGATCCGGTTTTCCCATCCACAGGTTGCTTTGCAAGCGCGCCACGTCGTTGAGCGAACCGGATTTTTTGAGTTGTTCGCGAAGCCAGGATGAATCATTGCGGCGCGTCGCCGTCTCGTCGAGCAATTGGTTGAGCGCCGCACTGCTTTCCAGCGCCACGGCATGCGGTGCGAGTTTCTTGAGAGTGGCGATGAGGTCATCACCCAAGTTGGCATGCTGCTGATCATAAGGATTGATGAAATTGGCGGCGAAGCCGAAGCGGCAGGCCTGGAAACGGTTGTAGTTGTAAACCAGATATAGATCAGGTGTCGCCTCGAGCGGCCGTTCAATCAGGTAATAATGCGCGAGCGCCTGGGCAAAGGCCGCAAGCAGCGCCGCCTTGTCGACAGTGAGGGGTGTGTCGCAAACGCGGATTTCAACCGTTCCATATTCCGGCTTGGGACGGATGTCCCAGTAGAAATCCTTCATGCTTTCCACGATTTTGTAACGATGCATTTTCTCAAAATAGGCGTTGAATTCATCCCAACTTTCAACCAATGGCATGGTGCCGCTCAAGGGAAAGGCGCTGATGGCGTTGAGACGAGAGGAAGCAAAGCTGGTGTCTTCGCCCTGGTAAAAGGGCGAGGAAGCGGAAAGCGCGATGAAATGCGGAATATGGCGCGACAGCATATGAATAAGATAGACCGCGTCATCGCCGTTCGGGCAGCCGATGTGGATGTGCTGCCCGAATACCGTGAACTGCTTGGCGAGATAGCCGTAAAGATTAAGCAAATGCTTAAAACGCTCGGTCGGATAAATACGCCGCTCGCTCCACTGATGAAAGGGATGCGAGCCTCCACCGGCAATACGCAGGTTAAGGAGCTCGGCCTGACGCGCCACCACGCTGCGGACTGTCCGCAGCTCGTCCGCAAGTGTCGTGTAGCGTTGGTGGATCGAAGAATTGAGCTCGATCATGCTCTCGGTAATTTCCGGCTTGACCTGGCCCGGATGTTTCACTTTGCCAAGCCTCGCCAGCAAGTCAGCGGCATCGCGCGCCAGATTGCAATCGTGGGACTTGAGAAGCTGCAGCTCAAGCTCAACACCCATGGTGAACGCCGGGGATTGTGAGAATTCCAGCGTCATCGTCGTTCTCCAGCCTCCCCCGCCTGCTTCAGTGCAAACTGGGTCGCCAGCGGGCCGATAAGTTCCAGTATTGCTACTGCTGAAAGTACCACCGCCGACAACTGGGTGCCAAATTCCGGATACAAACTGGAGGCGTCTTGCACCATGACGATGGCGAGCCCTGACATAGGCAGCAAGGCAATGCTGAGCAAGCCCGCCGCGCCGGGGCGCAATCCGCTAAAACGGCCGAACACCAGAATCGCCAGCGCCTTGCCGAGAAAACGCAGCACAATATACATACCGGCGATGAACGCCACCTGCGGTAGCGCATCGAAGCGCAAGCCCGCGCCCGCCATTACAAAAAGAATCACAAAAAACAACTGCCCGCCATGACCGAACTGCACCGCCATAAGTTTGTGGCGGAAATCGAGATTACGCGCCAGTATCCCGACACTGAGAAGTGTAACCAGCACCGAAAGATTGAGAGAGCGTGCCAACCCTGCAGTGAACACAATCATGCCAATCAGCATGATGAACTGGCGGTCCTCATGCTTGCCCAGCCAGGCGGCGAAACGCAGCACGAAGAAACTCGCGACAAGACCCGTCAGCAGCGAACCCAGCATGACATAGAGCGGTTGAGGCAGCGTTTCCGCCCATCCGGCTTGCTGTTCCAAATGCAGAAACGGCAGCAGCATGG
>DATHDD010000068.1:0-17581 GCA_035319205.1 Burkholderiales bacterium
CAAATCGTCCACAGCGGAATATGCGCGAGCACCACGATCGGTGTTGAGTGCGCAACGCGCGCAAGATCGCTTTTCATCCAGGCGATTTGCGCGTCGCCGAGCGCCGCCATCGTGCCCATCTTAAAGTTAAGCACATTGTTCAAGCCGATGAAATGCACGCCGCCCTGATCGAAGCTGTACCAGGACTTGCCATTGCCATCGTGATCGAAAAATTTGAGATAGCCGTTCACGCCTTCATCGATCGTGTCGTGTTCGCCCGGAATCGTATGCACGCGATCAACATGGATTTCCTGCAGCACCTCGCGCGCCTGACCGAATTCCTCGGGTTTCGACAAATGACTCACATCGCCGGTGTGCACCACGAAGGCGGGCGCTTGCGGTAGCGCGTTGATGTCGGCGATCGCGTGGCGCAGGCTGCCGACAACGTCGGGATTGGCCGCTTTGTGAAAGCCGATATGGGTATCGCTAATCTGTACGAAAGTCAGCGCATGCTTCGCGGCCGCTGCTGGGGTGCCCGTGCTCGTCGCTCCGAGCGCGCGCGGTACGCCGCCGGCAACTGTCCAAACGACGGCTGCGCCGGTCCAGGCGGCTAGACAACTCAATGCCTGGCGGCGGGCAGGATTGTGGCCAGGTTCGTCCGGATGGTATTTGCTCATTTGAATCTCCTTGTATCGATTTAAGAGGGTCCTTACTTGTATAACTGGATTCGCACTAAAAATATTCCCCGAAGTTGCCTTCGGGGAATTCCGGAAATTAACTATCCAGACTAGAGGTATTACTAACCGCCCTGGTTGCTGGGAAGCAATTGGCTATCGAGCCATGAATCGGGCGAGCTGTTTGTCTTGTCCGCCGGCTCGATCACTTGCTTCTGGGATTCCGTGCAAGGGACGTCCCCGTATTGCTGGGAATTCCGCGCCATTTTGACTTCTACTTTAGCGTCTTCCGCTGCAAGAGCAGGCTGAAGCGCAGAGATCGAAAGCAGGGTGCCCAATGCTAGAGCTGACAACTTGTTTCTGTTCATAAACATTTTTGAATCTCCTATATGAAGGTTTAGTTGAGACGATTTGCCAATCAAACCGTCTACACCCTGCATAACTTGCGAGCCCCAATTAATATTCCCCGATTTCGTTTTAATTTGGGATTGGGAATAAAATGGGCAAATGTCAGGTAATACATAATAGGAAAAGCCTTGAGCGACACGAACCGGCGCTTTGAAGAAATCGCACTGCCACATCTCAGCGCCGCCTATAATCTGGCGCGCTGGCTGACCCGCAACGAGCATGACGCGGAGGATATGGTGCAGGAAGCGTATTTACGTGCTTTCAAGTTTTTTGACAGCTTCCGGGGCGATGATGGACGCGCCTGGCTGCTAGCCATCGTGCGTAACACCTGTTACACCTGGTTGAAACAGAATCGCATCCAGGAGCTGCATGATTCTTTTGATGAAGAGGCGCATGCCGAGGCGGACAGCAGCAGCGATCCGCAAACCTTGATGCTGCAAAATGCCGATAAGCGGTTGCTTGACCGTGCGCTTGAAGCGCTGCCGCTGGAATTCAGGGAAATATTGATTATGCGAGAGCTTGAAGATCTTTCCTACAAGGAAATCGCGACGGTGGTAGGCATTCCGCTCGGCACGGTGATGTCGCGGCTCGCCCGCGCCAGGAACATGCTCCGTGTCTCGCTTGAGCGGAATATGCAGGAGAAATAAAATGAATTGCAATGAAACCCGGAATCTGATGCACGGCTATCTCGATAAGGAAATCGATTTGGTGCGCGCCGTAGAAATTGAAAAGCACCTTGAGGGCTGCGCTGCTTGCAAGGCGCTTTATGACCGGGAGAACATCACGCAATCACTGATTCGCGAGCGGGCGAGCCATTACGTGGCGCCGCAATGGCTTGAAGCGCGCATACGCGCTGCTTTGCCGAAGCAACGCAAAAAAGCGGTTGTTTTCGGACAGCCAAGCTTAGGTTGGCTGGGTTTTGCCGCTTCAATGGCTTTCGCGGTGGTAATCACCTGGGGCGTAGCGCTTCATTTCAACGCGGCTTCCGAAGATGAGCTCCTTACAGAAGAAATTGTCTCAGGCCACGTGCGCTCGCTGATGGCTAATCATTTGGCGGATATAGATTCCTCAGACAAGCATACGGTGAAGCCTTGGTTCAACGGCAAGCTGGATTTCTCGCCTGAAGTTCACGATTTAACTACGCAAGATTTTCCGCTGGTCGGCGGCCGGCTTGATTACATCAACGATAGGCCGGTGGCGGCGCTGGTATACAAACACCGTAAGCATTACATCAATCTTTTCATCTGGCCCGAAGAGTCTCGCGCGAAAAGCCTGGTGCGGACGAAGACCAAGCAAGGGTATAACCTGATTCATTGGAAAAATTCGGGAATGGTGTTTTGGGCTGTATCCGACCTGCAGGAGAACGAGCTCATGCAGTTTGTGAGCTTGCTGCAACAACCCGCCGCTCAGCAGTAAAGCGTTACCTCTTAGGAATGTAGAGGTCGGTAATGATGCCTTGCGCCATCTCGGCGGAGAAAAACACGGTCTCCGACAGAGTTGGATGGGGATGGATGGTGAGCCCGATATCCTGCGCGTCGGCTCCCATTTCCAGCGCGAGCACGGTTTCCGAAATCAGCTCGCCAGCGTTTGTCCCTACTATGCCTGCACCGAGGAGTTTGTTGGTGCTCTTGTCGAACAAGAGCTTGGTCATACCTTCATCGCGTCCCTGCGCGAGGGCGCGCCCGCTTGCCGCCCAGGGAAATACTGCCTTTTCAAATTCGATGCTTTTTTCTTTGGCTTGTGTTTCGGTAAGTCCCATCCAAGCCACTTCAGGGTCGGTGTACGCGACCGAAGGAATGGTGCGCGCATCGAATGCCACTTTGTGTCCGGCGATAACTTCGGCGGCAACCTTGCCTTCATGGCTTGCTTTGTGCGCGAGCATCGGCTCGCCAACGATGTCGCCAATCGCAAAAATGTGCGGCACGCTGGTGCGCTGCTGTTTGTCTACCGGAATAAAACCCTTGCCAGTCACCTGAACACCGGCGTTCTCTGCGGCTATGACATTGCCATTGGGCTGTCTTCCAACCGCTATCAGGACGCGGTCGAACAGCTGCGGTTTCGGCGCATGGTCGCCGTCAAAATACACTTTTAAGATGTCTTTTTGCGGTTCGATTTTTACAACTTTGGTTTTGAGATAAATCCCCTCGTAGCGCTTTTCAATGCGTTTTTGCAGCGGCTTGATAAGATCGCGATCAACGCCGAGCATCAAACCATCGAGTAACTCCACCACACTGATTTTCGAACCCAGCGCATCGTACACACACGCCAATTCTAGCCCGATAATGCCGCCGCCGATCACAAGCAATTTTTGCGGGATTTCCTGGATTTCCAGCGCGCTCGTTGAATCCATGATGCGCGGGTGGTCAGGGATACCGGGAATCTTTGCCGCTTGCGATCCTGCGGCGATAATGCAGTAATCGAAAGACACGGTTTTACTGCCATCCCTGGTTTCCACGCGCAGCATATTGGGTGAGGCAAACTTGGCCACGCCTTGCACTACCTGTACCCTGCGCTGCTTGGCGAGTCCCGCCAAGCCTTTGCTCAGTTTGCCGGTCACGCTTTGCTTCCATGTGCGAAGTTTGTCAATTTCGATTTTGGGTTTGCCGAAATTCACACCTTGATGCGCCATTTCCTCCGTTTCGCCGATGACCTTGGCCACGTGCAGCAATGCCTTGGATGGAATACAGCCGACATTGAGGCAAACCCCTCCCAAATTGGGATAGCGTTCGATCAACACCACTTGCTTGCCCAGATCGGCAGCGCGGAACGCCGCGGTATAGCCGCCGGGGCCGGCGCCCAGCACCGCAACTTCAGCATGAATATCGGCAGCGGGTTTGGCAGCCGTAACAGCAGGCGAGGCTTTAAGTGATTCGGAAAATCCGGCGGCTGCTGAAGCTGCAGTGTCCAGCGTGAGAATCAGCGAACCTTGCGACACCTTGTCGCCGATTTTGATCTTGATCTCTTTCACTACTCCCGCCTGCGGGGCGGGAATGTCCATGGTTGCCTTGTCCGATTCCAGCGTGATCAGCGGATCTTCCTTGGCTACGTTGTTCCCGGAATGCACCAGGACTTCGATTACCGGAACATCTTTGAAATCGCCGATATCCGGAACACGGACCTCGATGGTCTGGCTCATGTAAGTAAGTGGCGCTTGAGGTGATTCAGGTGCGGATTTGGCCGTCGCCTAGCACGATGAATTTCTGCGACGTGAGTCCTTCCAGCCCAACCGGGCCGCGAGCGTGGAACTTGTCGGTGGAAATGCCGATTTCGGCCCCCAGCCCGTATTCAAAGCCATCGGCAAATCGTGTCGAGGCGTTAACCATCACCGAGCTTGAATCTACTTCGCGCAGGAAACGCATGGCGTGGCCGTAGTCTTCCGTGACGATAGCATCGGTATGTTGCGAACCGTAAGTGGCGATGTGCTCAATCGCCTGGTCGAGATTTTTCACCACGCGCACGCTTAAAATCGGGGCAAGATATTCGGTATGCCAGTCTTCCTCGGTCGCCGCTTTCATCTGCGGCACCAGAACGCGAGAGGCTTGATCGCCGCGCAATTCGACGCCTTTTTCAAGATAAATCTTGCACAGCTTCGGCAGCACCTTGGGCGCAATCGTTTCCGCCACCAGCAGCGTTTCCATGGTGTTGCAGGTTCCGTAACGCTGTGTCTTGGCGTTATCAGCGATGCGCACCGCTTTGTCCACGTCGGCCCGGTCGTCTATAAAGACATGGCATATGCCGTGCAGATGCTTGATGACCGGTATGCGCGCCTCACTCGAAATGCGCTCAATCAGGCTCTTGCCGCCGCGAGGAACGAGGACATCCACATAGTCCTTCATCGTCACCAATTCGCCTACAGCGGCGCGGTCGGTGGTTTCGATCACCTGCACCGCGGTTTCCGGCAGCCCCGCTGTTCTTAATCCTTCGCGCACCAGTGCGGCAATGGCCTGGTTGGAATGCATCGCCTCCGATCCTCCGCGAAGAATTGCTGCATTCCCGGCCTTGAGGCACAGCCCGGCCGCATCCGCTGTGACGTTGGGGCGCGCTTCATAAATAATGCCCACGACTCCAAGCGGGACGCGCATTTTTCCGACCTGTATTCCCGAAGGGCGGTAGCTGAGCCCGCTGATTTCGCCCACCGGATCGGGCAGCTGCACTATCTGCTGCAGGCCTTCGGCCATGTCGTCTATGATTTTTGCCGAAAGTGTGAGGCGGTCCAGCATCGAATCATCCAGCTTGTCAGCGCGCGCAGACTCCATATCCTTGCTGTTGGCTGCGAGCAGGCTCTTGGCTTCGCGCCGGATCGCCTGCGCCATAGCCGTGAGCGCCTTGTTTTTGGTTTTGGTGTCGGCGCGGGCCATGAAACGGGAGGCGGCGCGCGCTTCGCGTCCAACGCCCTGCATATAAGCTTTGATGTCGAGAATATCCATGATTAGTGCATTTTAACCCCGACTGGGCCGGAACAGAAACGCAATCCCAGTTTCAGGAATTCGTCCCAAATGCTGCCCGGAGCCAAGCCTTTGATCACGCGGTCAAGCCGCGCGGCTTGCAAAAGCGCATCTTCCAGCACGCTTTTGCTTGAGCGCTTGGCGGCGCGCTGCATGAGTTCCTGGCGCGCGCCCCAGACGCGCACTTCACGCAACAACTGCTGCAATGCCTTGCCTTGCTCTAGACCAGTTACGATTTTAAGCAGTGCGCGGATATCCTCGCTCACCGCCCAGAGAATGAGCGGCGGCGGCGCGCCCTCGCCGCGCAAGCCCTCGAGAATGCGCATGATGCGCACCGTGTCTGCCATGAGCATCGCTTCGCTGAGTTTAAATACATCGTAGCGTGCGACTTCCAGCACTGCTTCCTTGACCTGCTCGAAGCCCAGTTTTCCGGGCGCGAACAGCAGCGCAAGCTTTTGCACTTCCTGATATGCGGCGAGCAAGTTGCCCTCGACGCGATCAGCGATAAACTGCAAGGCATCGGCATCGGCGCTCTGGCCCTGTGCCGCAAGTCGTCCCGCTATCCACTGAGGCAACTGTGCCCGTTCCACCGCTTTGGCGCTAACCACCACGCCTTGGCTCGCCAGCATCCCAAACCATTTTGAGTTCAGTGATTGTCGGTCGAGCTTCGGCAGCGATACCAGGCCCATCAGATCGGGCCCCATTGCAGAGCAGAATTCTTCAATTGCCCGTGCGCCCTCGTTGCCGGGTTTTCCGGAAGGGACTCGCAGATCAATCAATTTCTTGCTGGCAAACAACGACAGGCTTCTGCTGCTCAACGCAAGGCGCTGCCAGTCAAATCCGGAATCGGCAGTAAAAATTTCACGCTCGGCAAAACCTGTCTGCCTTGCCGCCGCGCGAATCGAGTCCGCGGCTTCCAGTGCCAGCAACGGCTCATCGCCGTAGACCGTGTAGAGGGACTTCAATCCACGCTGCAAATGCTGTTTGAGCTGTTCCGTGTCGAGGCGCATTATTGGATAGAGGATTTAGAGAGGGGCTTTGGCTGCGCTCAGACGCCTCACGACCTGCTGCACGGCGTCGCTTTGCATGTCCTTGTACAATTGAGCTTCCTCGTAGTCCTTTGCCAGCACATTCGTGTCATTGTACGAAACCTCGCGTTTCAGATTGATTTCGGTTGGTGCTATCCAGTTCTGGCCTTTATTGTCATACAGGCGGAAGGAGACGCGCATGCGCAGCTCATATTCAGCCACGGTGCCGCCGGTGTTAACGCTCAGGATTTGCTTATCCCTGGTCTCGCTCACCAGCTGAAAAATAGCCTCTGCGTCTTTGGGATTATCGCTTAGACGTGCGTTGGTGCCGGAAAGCAATGCGCGCTTTAGTTCCGCCACAAAAGGGGAGTCATTAGAAGCGTTGACATACAGGGTTTCAAACGGCAGGGTGGCCTGGCCACGCAAATGAAAGCCGCAAGCCGTAACCAACAGGCAGCAAGCAATGGCAAGAAATTTCTTCATGTTCCACTTCGCTAGGCGGGTGAACGGTGATCAGTAAATAGTTATTGGAAGCCCCGTCCGGCTTTCTTTTCACCGTTTACTGTTCACTATTCACTATCTCATACCACCACGTTGACCAATCGCCCGGGAACAATCACCACTTTCTTGATGGGCTGGCCGTTCACATATTTTCGCACGCCGGGATGGGACAACGCCATTTTTTCAATGGCCTCGCGCGCCGCATCGCGCGGCACGCGCATATTTCCGCGCAGCTTGCCGTTGACTTGCACTACCAGTTCGATTTCTTCCTCGATCAATGCCGACTCGTCAACAGCGGGCCACGGCGCTGCGAGGACGTCCCCCGCATAGCCCAGTTCACGCCACAAGGTATGCGAGATGTGTGGCGTGATCGGATTCAGGACACGCAGCAGTATGCTCATCGTCTCGTGTAGCGCACGCTGAAATGCGCCTGCAGCAGCAGCCTGGGCTGCGGAATCACTACCCAAGACACCCTCCTGGAGTGAGTTGAGCATTTTCATGGCCGCGGACGATACCGTGTTGAATTGCTTGCGTTCCATGTCGAAACTCGCCTGTTTCAACGCCATGTGAATTTCCCGGCGCAGTGCGGCAAGTGAGGGATTGGTATTCGCGATACCGATTGGATATTCATAGTGTGTAAAGTCGCCACCCCTGCGCTTCGATTCTTCAACGATTATTGGTTGCCACTGGCGCGCGAACATCCACAGCCGTTTGAGAAAGCGTGACGCGCCCTCTACGCCACTGTCAGACCACTCCAGCGTCTGTTCCGGAGGCGAGGCAAACATCATGAACAGCCGCGAGGTGTCGGCGCCATATTCTTCAATCAGCGCTTGCGGGTCGACCCCGTTATTCTTCGATTTCGACATGGTTCCCATACCGCCTGATTCCACCGGTTTCCCGTCTGCTTTGAGCTTTGTGCCCGTGCGTATGCCATGCTCGTCCACCTCGACTTCAATCTCGGCAGGGTTGTAATAAGTAAGGCGGCCATTTGCCGATTTGCGGAAGAAAATTTCGTTCAGCACCATGCCCTGGGTGAGCAGATTGGTGAACGGTTCATCGATTTTGATAAGGCCGATGTCGCGCATAACTTTGGTCCAAAAGCGCGAGTACAGAAGATGCAGAATGGCATGCTCGATGCCGCCTATATATTGGTCGACCCGAAGCCAATACCGCACCCTGTCATCGACCATTGCGCTCTTCTGGTCGGGACAGGCGTAGCGGAAGTAGTACCAGGACGAATCCACGAAAGTATCCATGGTATCGGTCTCGCGCTTCGCTGGCTTTCCGCATTTAGGGCATTGGCATAGGTAAAATGCGGGCGTCTTGGCCAGCGGGTTGCCGGTGCCGTCGGGCACCAGATTTTCCGGCAGTACCACCGGCAATTGATCGTCCGGCACCGGCACATCACCGCAGAAATCGCAGTGGACAATCGGAATCGGGCAGCCCCAGTAACGCTGGCGAGAAATTCCCCAATCGCGCAGCCGGTACTGTATGCGTTTTCTGTCGAGGCCTTTTTTTCCCAGGTCCGCACCAATCGCATCGACGGCCGCCTGGTATGTCAAACCATCGTATTTGCCAGAGTTGATGCAGACGCCTACTTGCTTATCTGCGTACCAATCCTTCCATCTATTCTGGTCGAACTCGTAGTACTCATAGTCTTTCGCGTTCCAACCCTCTTTCTCGGCCACAATGGAAACACCGTGCCTGATTACTTGCTTTATAGGTAACCCGTGTTTGGCTGCGAACTCAAAATCGCGCTGGTCATGCGCGGGAACCGCCATCACCGCGCCCTCGCCATAGCCCATCAACACGTAATTCGCCACCCACAGCGGGAGCTTCTCGCCGGTAACAGGATGAACCACGAGAAAACCAGTGGGCATGCCTCGTTTATCAAGAGTGGCAAGTTCCGCTTCCATTACACTCGTGCGCTTGCTTTCCTCGATGAAAGCTGCGAGTTTGGGATTATTTTTTGCAGCTTTGGTCGCCAGCGGGTGCTCGGCTGCAACTGCGCAATAAGTCGCGCCCATCAAAGTATCGGCACGAGTGGTGAACACTTTAAGTGTCTGGCCGGGATCGTCGGCATAGGGGAAGGCTATCTCGACCCCTTCGCTTTTGCCGATCCAGTTGGCCTGCATGGTCTTCACCCGTTCTGGCCAACCCGGCAATTGTTCCAGCGCTCCAAGCAGTTCCTCTGCGTAAGCGGTAATCTTCAGGTAATACATCGGAATTTCGCGCTTTTCCACCAGCGCGCCGGTGCGCCAGCCGCGCCCGTCAATGACCTGTTCGTTGGCGAGCACTGTCTGGTCCACCGGGTCCCAGTTGACGATGCCGGCTTTCTTGTAAGCAAGCCCCTTTTCCAGCATGCGCAGGAACAGCCATTGGTTCCAGCGGTAGTAGTCAGGCTTGCAAGTGGCGAACTCACGCTGCCAGTCGATGGCGAAACCCAGCGACTGCAGCTGTTTTTTCATGTAGGCAATGTTGTCATAGGTCCATTTCGCGGGCGGCACATTGTTCGCCATCGCCGCGTTTTCCGCCGGCAAGCCGAATGCATCCCAGCCCATCGGCTGCAGCACGTTGTAGCCTTTCATGCGGTAGAATCGAGTGAGCACATCGCCGATGGTGTAGTTGCGCACATGCCCCATGTGCAGCTTTCCCGAAGGATAGGGGAACATGGACAGGCAGTAGTATTTGGGTTGGTCCGGGCGTTCCTCTGCGCGGAACGCTCCGCGCGCCTCCCAGTATTGCTGGGCTTCCCGTTCTATCTCTTCGGGCTGGTAGAGCGCGTGCATGAGCATTAAATCCCGGGTGGAAAAATTGCTTGGGAATTATACCTGATCGCCTGCAATAAATCGGGATGACTTCGGAAAAAATTCCGGCGCAGAGGCTTTTCTCTTGCACTAGAGCTTCCTGCTCGACATATAGCCCGCGATGCCTTGGCGATTTTGACGCAACGCGCTAAAAAAACTCTTATCGTAATAATAAAGAAATATAACTGTTGCTAATAATTTTTCGTTGTACTATTTTCCAGCATAATGTCTAGAATAATGAAGGCTGATTTTACGGAGCGCATGTCTCAATGTCTCTCAAACATCCAATCATCGCCGTGACGGGTTCTTCTGGAGCAGGCACCAGCCTAGTCACGCAAAGCTTTCAGCACATTTTCCGACGCGAGGAAATCCATGCCGCAACCGTGGAAGGTGACAGCTTTCACCGTTACGATCGCGAAGAAATGAAGCGCGAGATCAGCAAAGCAGAAAAAAACGGCCGGCGGGCCATCAGCCATTTTGGACCGGAAGCCAACCTGTTCCAGGAACTGGAATCCCTGTTTCGCCAGTACGGTGAAACCGGCACAGGCAAGGTGCGGCGATATCTCCACAACGATGAAGAAGCCGCGCCCTACAACCAGGAGCCGGGTACTTTTACGCCATGGGAAGCGTTGCCGGAAGGCAGCGAACTCCTGTTTTACGAAGGATTGCACGGCGGGGTAGTCACGCAGGATGTCAACGTAGCCAAGCACGTCGATTTGCTTATTGGAGTGGTACCGATCGTCAACTTGGAATGGATACAGAAAATACACCGCGACATGAAAGAGCGCGGCTACTCAATTGAGGCCGTGACGCAGACCATACTGCGACGGATGCGTGATTATGTTTATTACATCACACCGCAGTTTTCGCGCACCCACATCAATTTCCAGCGCGTTCCGACGGTGGACACTTCCAATCCGTTCGTCGCGCGCGACATTCCAACCGCAGATGAGAGCTTTGTGGTGATCAGGTTCCGCAGCACCAAGGGCATCGATTTCCCGTATCTGCTAACCATGATTCACGATTCGTTCATGTCACGACCGAATTGCATCGTGGTGCCAGGCGGCAAGATGGGTCTTTCCATGCAGCTCGTTCTCACGCCGCTGATTCTCGATTTGTTGAAAAAGAAAAAGCTCGGCTGAGCACACGCTGACGCGGTGATAGGGCTTATAATACGGGGTTAGAAAACCGCGTTGTTATGTCCATTCTTACCGGGTTAAATCCCCAGCAGCTCGAAGCCGTCACTCTTCCCAAGCAATCTGCGCTGGTACTCGCCGGCGCGGGCAGTGGCAAGACGCGCGTGCTCACCACGCGCATTGCCTGGCTGATCCAAACCGGCCAGGCGGGTCCGATGGGCATCCTCGCGGTAACCTTTACCAACAAAGCAGCGAAGGAAATGCTCGCGCGCATTTCGGCGATGCTGCCGGTTAACACCCGCGGCATGTGGGTCGGCACGTTTCACGGGTTATGCAATCGCCTGCTGCGCGCGCACCATCGCGATGCGGGGTTGCCGCAACTGTTCCAGATCATGGACAGCGCAGATCAACTGGCCCTGATCAAGCGCCTCATGAAAAACCTTAATGTCGATGATGAGAAATACCCGCCAAAACAACTTCAGTACTTCATCAACGACGCAAAAGAACAAGGCCTGCGCGCTGCCCAGGTTGAAGTTTCCGATGTTTTTTCCCGCAAGCTTAACGAGCTTTACGCTGCTTACGAAGAGCTGTGCCAGCGCGAGGGCGAAGTGGATTTCGCCGAACTGCTGCTGCGCTCGTATGAATTGCTGTCGCGCAACGAAATCCTGCGCGAGCATTATCGCGGCCGCTTCCAGCATATTCTGGTGGACGAACTCCAGGACACCAGCCATTTGCAATACCTTTGGCTCAAACTGCTCGCGGGCCAGAACAATGCGGTTTTCGCAGTTGGCGATGACGACCAGTCTATTTACGCTTTCCGCGGAGCGAGCGCGGGAAACATGCTGAGTTTCGAGAAGGACTTCGGTACAGCCGCGGTCATCAAACTTGAGCAGAACTACCGCTCGCACGCCAACATCCTGGACGCCGCGAATGCGCTGATCCGCCACAACAAGGCGCGGCTCGGGAAAAACCTATGGACTGCCGCAGGGCATGGCGAACCGTTGCGCCTCTATGAAGCTGCCAATGATATCGAAGAAGCAGGATTTATCGCCGATGAAGTGAAAGCGCTTGCCGCGGAGGGGGTAAAACTTTCCGAATTGACGGTGCTCTACCGTTCCAATGCCCAGTCCAGGGTGCTGGAACATGCGCTGTTTTCCGCAGCGATTCCGTACCGGGTGTACGGAGGACAACGCTTTTTCGAACGTCAGGAAATCAAGCACGCACTCGCCTATCTTCGCCTCATTGCAAATCCGGATGACGAAGGCGCACTGCTGCGGGTCATTAATTTTCCGCTGCGCGGTATCGGCAGCCGCAGCTTAGAGCAATTGCGGGAAGAGTCCCTGGAGCAGCGCGGCAGTTTGTGGCAGGCGGCGCTGCGCCGAACGCAGAATAAAGTGCGCGGTGGAGATACAGCGCAAATAAAAGGAATCGGGGGTTTTGTCGCCTTGATTGAATCACTGCGCGAAGACTGCGCGGGTTTGACGCTGCAAGAAGTAATGGAGCACGTCATAGAACACAGTGGTCTCAAACAGCATTACCAGGGGCAGAAAGACGGCGCTGATCGTCTGGAAAATCTGGGCGAACTCATCAACGCTGCAGCCAGCTTTGTTAATGAGAACTCTGAAGGAAGTGCGCAAAACATGTTGGTGGATTTTTTGGCGCATGCTGCATTGGAAGCCGGCGAGCACCAGGCAGAAGTAGGCACGGATGCATTGCAGCTGATGACCGTGCATTCTGCAAAGGGCCTGGAATTTCACACGGTGTTCATCAGCGGCCTGGAGGAAGGATTGTTTCCGCACGAGCAAAGCCTGGTAGAAGTAGGAGGACTGGAAGAAGAGCGAAGATTGATGTACGTGGCGCTCACCCGCGCCCGGCGCAGGCTTTATTTAAGCTTTTCGCAAAACCGCATGTTGCACGGGCAGACCCGCTACAGCATCGCTTCGCGTTTTCTTGAGGAGATTCCCGCCGAACTGGTGAAGCGCGTAAACACCCGTTCCGTGTTCAATGTTCAAGGTTCCGAGTTCAAAACCCCCGGCCGGAATATGAAACTTGAAACCCGGAACGCAGAACCCGGAACACCCTGGCGCATCGGTCAGAATGTGCTGCATCCTAAATTTGGCGCAGGAGTGATAGTCAATGCCGAAGGGCGCGGATCGGATGCCCGGGTACAGGTCAATTTTCACCAAGCCGGGGTGAAATGGCTGGCGCTGGAATATGCCAAGCTGACAGCGGCCTGAAGTCTCAGGCGTGGTAAATATCCTTGTAGCCGGTGTAGATAGAAGCAAAAATCACCGGGAGCAAAACCAGGAAACCGAGGAACAGGGGAATACTGGCAATTATAGAGAGCACGAAAAGCGCGATGCCATAAATCAAAAACGGAATGATGTTTTTCAGGCAGGCGTCGAAGCTTGATTTAAGCGCGGGAACTGGCTGCATGTCATTGAATACTGCGAGCGCGGGGGCGAACCACAACGCCATAACGAGCGGGATATAGAGAGCGAGCGCAACCAGTACTGCAAGCATCGCGCCGCTCATTGCCGCCGTCATCGCCGCGAGATCGGGCTGGCCGCCTCTCATGAGACTGAATATGGCGCCGCCGCCGAGCATGAACATCACGCCAAAGATGATGATCTGCCCGATCAGGTTGACGCCGCCCAGCGCGATGAGCGAGTTGGTGTTTTTCTTGAAACCGGCAAATAGATGCGCGATTTCCAGTTCTTCGCCATTTTCCTGCGCCTTGCAGCCCAGCATTAATCCCCCGAGAAAAACCGGCGAGAGGATATAGACCACCAAGGGTCCCAGTATTGGAATAAAATTCAACGCTATTGCAAACAGGAACAGAATGATGAACAGGACCACCCAGATAATCGGACTTTTTTTAAAGAGACCAAACCCCTCGACGATCCATTGCCAGCCCTGACCGGCTGCGACTTGACGTGGTTCCATGATGCACCTCCCAGGACTTATTGTTCGAACTTCTAAGCTACTCCGTTTTGCGCAAAATTTGAAGCAGTGCCGATTGGGTCATGGCAAAACGACACCGGATTTTCCGCTGACGTGCTGCTCGAGGATGTGCATGAAATGTTTGGGGTCCTTGGCGTGAGTAAGTTCTCCCGGCCGTGGCAGGTGAAAGTCATACAAACGCGAGACCCAGAAGCGAAGCGCACCGGCGCGCAACATAACCGGCCAGGCCTCGCGCTCGGCCGCTGTGAACGGCCGGACTGACTGGTAGGAGGCAAGCAGCGCCCGGGTGCTCTCGGAATCAAGCTTGTAATTTTTGGTCACGCACCAGTCGTTGACGGTAATCGCCACGTCGTAGAGCAGCACGTCATTGCAAGCAAAGTAAAAATCAATGACGCCGCTCACGGCGCCATTATGAAACAGCACGTTGTCGCGGAACAAATCTGCGTGAATCACGCCGCGCGGCAAATCCTGGTAACGGTAAAGCGACTGGAAGTGCAGTTCTTCCTTAAGCAGTTCCGCTTCAGATGGCGAAAGAAAAGGCATGAGCTGCGGGGCAGTAGCGTTCCACCATCGTGTGCCTCGTGGATTTTCCATTTTCAGCGGGTAAGTCTGGCCTGCTAGATGCATATCGGCAAGCAACTCACCTACTTCGGCACAATGCTCGGTAGAGGGGTTTTCTAAATCCGCCCCTTCGAGACAAGTGACAATGCAAGCCGGCCTGCCATTGAGTTCACTTAAAAAGCTGTTTTGCAGATTGGCAATCGGGTCGGGGCAGGGTATGCCATGGCTTGCCAGGTGCGACATCAGGTTGAGGTAGAACGGCAGCTCTTCCGCGCGCAACTTCTCGAACAGCGTGAGCACGTAGCGTCCGTGGGTAGTGTCCACAAAGTAATTGGTATTCTCGATACCCGCAGCGATGCCGCGCAAGCTGGTGAGCGTGCCGAGCGAGTAGTTTTTCAGCCACTCCGAAAGCTGTCCTGGCGTGACGGTGGTAAATACGGACATGGTTTTTTAGGGAACCTCTGATTAAGTCCTCCGCGGATTGCGTTGCGGCAAAATGCGGATGGATGCGAGGCGCGCGACGAAGGTCGTAGTTGAGCCTACGAAGCCGAGGAGCGCAACGACGCAGACGCTGCATTTTGCCGCAACCGAAGGGACGGGGCAATCCGGCTGCATGTCTTTGTTGTTTGTCGCTGGTTTGGCCTCTACCAAACGGCGCTCCTCACGCCTCGCCCTGCACCCGGATTGCTCACCGTCGCAACCACGTGGGACTTAATCAGAGGTTCCTTTAGTCAGCGTTCAGCTGCAGGCGTTGTTTCGAGATCAGGTATTGCTGAAGGCTGGAAGCTGACGCTTTAGAACGACAATATCACCCACATCGGCACCTTGACCGGGTTATCCAAATCGTCGCGGCGGGAGAACTTGCCGGTGCCGTTCTCATCAATCAGGTAATAGGGAATGCCGGTGGAGGCTGGCGTAACCTTGATCATGTAGAGCCTGCCGTGCACGCGGTATTCTTCTATGGTTTCTTTACCTCGCTTTATGATGGTTACTTCCGGCTCCAGCGACTGGTCAATCTGCGGCTGCGGGGGAGGCGGCGGTTCGGGCAGGGGCTGCAAATCTTTTGGCCGGTTGCTTTGCGCATACGCGGACAGCGCAATACAAAACACGGCGGCAGCGATGAGACGCATCGTTATTGAGTGGTTAGCCTGGAAGCGAAATGCAGCAGTTTATCATCAACAAGCAGCTACAGGTTAAGTTGAACTTCCCGCTCTTGCGCTGAAGGCTCGAAACCGCGCTTCTCATAATGCTCGAAAATCGCCTCCACCACTGCTTTGGGTTCATTGATAACCTTAATGAGATGCATATCCTCGGCGGCCATCATGTTTTCCGCGACCAGCACCTGCTTAAACCAGTCCAGCATGCCGCGCCAGAACGGCTCGTGCACCAGGATGATGGGCATCTTGCGCGTTTTGCCGGTCTGCACCAGAGTGAGCGCCTCCATTAGTTCATCCAGCGTACCGAAGCCGCCGGGCAGAACCACGTAAGCGCTGGCGAACTTCACGAACATCACTTTGCGCGCAAAGAAATGCCGGAATGTCTGGCTGATATCCTGGTAGGCGTTGCTGCGCTGCTCGTGAGGCAGCTGGATATTCAGGCCAATGCTAGGGCTTTTGCCGAAATATGCGCCTTTGTTGGCAGCTTCCATGATTCCGGGCCCGCCGCCGGAAATTACGCTAAATCCCGCATCCGACAGTTGCCGCGCTATGGCTTCAGCGAGCTTGTAATAGGGGTGATCTTGCGTGCAGCGCGAGCTACCGAATATGCTTACTGCTGGACTGATCGCGACCAAGCGTTCTGTGGCTTCCACAAATTCTGACATAATCGCAAATACGCGCCAGGATTCGCGCGCTGACCACGATTTCTCAAGAAATTCCGGGGTAATTGATTGTTGCAATTTCTCTGGAAGGTTCATATTGGGAATCCGTTTAATGAATTCAAAGTTTAACATGTGCGGCAGGAAGGAATGAAAAATAACTCCGGAAATTCCGGAAGCGAACACGTCACACCGTCAAGCGCAGGCAAAACGCTGCTTTTGGTCGACGGCTCCTCGTATCTGTACCGCGCATTTCACGCACTGCCCGATTTGCGCAGCAGCAGGGGCGAGCCCACGAACGCGATTCACGGCGTGCTCAACATGCTGCGCCGCCTGCGCAGAGAATACAAGGCGGATTATATCGCCTGCGTGTTCGACGCGAAAGGCAAAACCTTCCGCGAAGACCAGTATCCCCAGTACAAGGCCAACCGGCCAGCGATGCCGGAGGATTTGGCGGTCCAGATTGAGCCGCTGCATGAATGCATCCGCGCACTGGGTTGGCCATTGCTCGTCATAGACGGTGTGGAAGCCGATGATGTCATCGGAACGCTAACCACGCTTGCCGCGCGCGAGGGGATTAAGAGCATCGTTTCCACCGGGGACAAGGATCTTGCGCAATTGGTGAACCCTCGGGTTATGCTCGTCAATCAAATGAGCAATGAAAAACTTGATGAGCAGGGAGTAGTTGCCAAGTTTGGAGTGGAGCCTTCGCGCATCCTGGATTATCTGACGCTGATCGGCGACAGTGTGGATAATGTGCCGGGCGTGAACAAGGTCGGGCCGAAAACCGCAGCGAAATGGCTGTCACAGTATCAAACCCTTGACAACCTGATGGCACATGCAAGTGATATTCCAGGCGTCGTGGGCGAGAACTTGCGCAAATCTCTCGACTGGCTGCCGCAGGCGCGACAGCTGCTTGCGGTCAAATGCGACGTGGCTTTGCCTGTAAGCCTCGATGATCTCACGCCGCGATCTCCTGATACTGGAAAGCTCACCGAGCTGTTCGAGCGTTTTGATTTGAAGAAATGGCTCGAAGAGATCAAGGCGTCAGGAGCAAAAGTTCAGGGTTCAGGGTACGGATTTGAAGGTTCGGAAAGCAGCGGCGCGACCGAACACCGAACACTGCAATCTCAACCCAGGACGTACGAGATATTGCTTAGCGAACAGCAATTGGAGGTATGGCTGAAGAAGATTAATGACGCCGCCCTGGTTTCCATTGACACCGAGACCACCGGACTGGATCCGATGCAGGACAAGCTGGT
>DATHDD010000069.1:0-4530 GCA_035319205.1 Burkholderiales bacterium
GGGCGGACTATTGAGCGCCATTGTGGCCTTGCTTCAGCACTATCAGATTCATACCTTTTTTGACCCGCTGATTTCGGTTAAAACTTCCAATGCGGTTTATGGCAATCTGGCGCAGCCGAATCATTTCGCCGACTACATCTGCCTGGCTTTGGCTTCGCTGCTTTTTCTCTCCGCAAGCGGCAGGCTGGCTTGGGCTGTTGCGGCTGTACTCGCTGTGTTATTGCTTTTTGTTCTTGCGCTGAGCGGCTCGCGCAGCGCCTGGCTTTTTCTTTCAGCGCTGCTGGCGTTGTCAGCATGGTGGTACCGGCGAAACCGAAAGAACGCCGCACTGCTGGCAGCCAGTGCTATGCTGATCCCCGGTTTCGCTTTGATGCAATGGGTGGCGCAATTGCCCTGGTTTGCCGCTCCGGTTCCTGCTGTCACCTCCTTTCAAAGATTATTTGAGTTTGCCAGCGGCAGCATCCGCCTCGAGCTGTGGCGTGAAGCATGGCATATCTTTTTACAGTCTCCGCTGCTCGGTGTTGGATGGGGCCAGTTCACGTGGCAGCATTTCGAGTATGGAATATTGTTCAAAAGCTCCGGCCTCAAAGGCTTGTACAATCATGCGCACAATGTCGTCATGCAATTGCTTGCCGAAACCGGGCTGGTCGGCGCCACGCTGGTAGTGGGGGGTGCGGTATTTTGGCTGAATGGATTGAGGCGCATGGCTTTTGATATTTATCTTTGGTGGATGCTGGGACTGCTGGCCATTATCGGAATTCACAGCATGCTTGAATATCCCTTATGGTATTCGCATTTTCTCGGCATTGCCGCGCTGCTGCTGGGTCTAGGAGAAACGCGTTTCTACCGTTTGGAACTGCAGCGCGTGGGCAGAATCTGTTTTGCGTTGATGCTGGTTTTAGGCTGGGTGTCCGCAATCTCGCTGGTTTACAGTTACCGAAGCCTCGAGGAAACGCTCTTTGCTAAGGGCCTGGAAGACCTGGATGCGGCCGGACTCAGGCAATTCAACGAAAAATTGCTGCAAATTCACCGCAATTCGCTGCTTGCGCCTTACATAGAGCTGGCTTATACCGGTGCCATTGTCCTCAACGAAGATGACCTCTCAGACAAGCTTGAATTGAACAGCCGGGTGATGCATTTTGCCCCGGTCAGCCTAGTGGTATATCAGCAGGCGATTCTGCTGGCGCTCAACGGCCAGGCTCAGGCGGCAAAAGCGCAGCTCGAGCGCGCCGCAGTTGCTTATCCGGAGGAACTCGAAAATTTCACCGGAGTAATGCGCCGCATTTTAGCGCAACACCCCGCGGAATTTGAGCCTCTGCTAGAATTAGCTGAACTGAAACTCAAAGAATATGGAATTGCAGTTCGTCCAAAATAACATCTGGCTGATTCTGCTGGTTGTGGCAAGCGGAGCAATGCTGATTTGGCCTATGATTTCGAGCCGCCTTCAAGGCGGGAGCGAAGTGGGCACCTTGGAAGCAGTTCAGCTCATAAATCGCCGCGACGCACTGGTGCTGGATGTGCGCGACGTCAGTGAATATGCAGCAGGGCATATTCCGAAAGCCAAGCATATTCCGCTGGCGCAGCTGGAACAGAGCATGCGTGAACTTGAGAAGTTCAAGTCGCGGCCGGTCGTGGTGAGCTGCCGCGATGGCATGATATCCGCGAAAGCTTGCGCCCTGCTGCGCAAGAATGGCTTCAATGAGGTGGTCAGGCTGAAAGGCGGAATTGCATCGTGGGAACAGGCGAGCTTGCCGGTGGAGAAAGGTTCATGAGGTGTCTACGGTAAGCATGTACACGACCGGGATATGTCCTTTTTGCATGATGGCAGAACGGCTGCTGCGCGCCAAAGGCGTATCGCAGATTACCAAGATTCGCGTTGATCTCGAACCCGAAAAACGCTTCGAGATGATGCAAAAAACCGGCCGCCGCACCGTCCCGCAGATTTATATCGATGGCCATCACGTGGGCGGATACGAGGAGCTGGCGGCGCTGGAACACGCCGGCAAGTTGGGCGAATTGCTGTCCGGCAAAAGTAACACTTGATTATTGACCATAGGAACGCTCAATGAGCGAAAAACAGCAAGCGGTGTTTTCAATCGAGAAGCTCTACGTAAAAGATCTGTCTTTGGAGATTCCCAACGCACCGCGCATTTTCCTCGAGCGTGAAGCGCCGCAGGTAGATGTGCAGCTTCACACTGAAGGTAATCCGGTTGACGAGGGCATTTTTGAGGTAGTGCTGACCGTCACCATTACTGCCAAGCTAAAGGACAAAACCATGTTCCTGGCAGAGGCGGCGCAGGCGGGAATATTTCACATCCGCAATGTGGCAAAAGAGGAAATCGAACCGATATTGGGTATTGCCTGTCCCAATATTCTTTTCCCCTATGTGCGCGAAGTGATTTCTGATATTGTGAGCCGCGCAGGTTTTCCGCCGGTGATATTGAACCCGGTAAATTTCGAAGCCCTCTACCAGCATCGCCGACAACAACCGCAGCCCAGCGTGGAAACCACGCACTGATATTTTCAGCCATGCGTTATTGCCTAATCGCCCTTTTAATATGCTTGTCTTCAGGTTCTCTTGGCGCTGCCGAGTTCCGTTCAGTTGCTGAAGATTTTGCAGTGCTGTATGACGCGCCTTCGCTCAAAGCCCAAAAGCTTTACCTGCTGGGGCGCGATTACCCGTTGGAAGTCGTGGTGGTGCTGGAAAACTGGATCAAGGTGCGCGATGCCAACGGAGAGCTTGCGTGGGTGGAAAAAAAATCCTTGAGCGATAAGCGCAGTGTGATGGTTAATGTGCCGCTTGCCGATGTGCGACAGTCGCCCAATGACAGTGCCGCACTGGTGTTTCAGGCGGGGCAGTCGGTTCTGCTCGAACTCGTGGAATTCTCCGATCCTGGCTGGATCAAGGTGCGGCACCGCGACGGACAAATCGGTTATGTGCGCGTAAATCAGGTGTGGGGCGGATGAAAATCGCAGTGCTGGGCGCCGGCGCCTGGGGCACGGCGCTGGCTATTACCCTGTCCTCGCGCCACAACATCGACTTGTGGGAACATGATGCAGGGCATCTTGCGCACCTCAGGTCCCACCGCATCTCGCACTTCCTGCCGAAATTTTCCCTGCCGGAACCAATTGAACTTCATTCGACCGTGAGCGGCGCACTCGCGCATGCCGGGCTGGCGCTGGTTGCCGTGCCGACTCAGGGCTTGCGGCAGACTTTGCGCGAGATGAAGTCGAGCCGTGTGCCGGCAGTTTTAGCCTGCAAGGGTTTCGAACCAGGCGGCCATTTCCTGCCGCATCAGGTCGCCGAGCAGGAACTGGCACCGGGTACCTCCTGCGCAATTTTGTCGGGCCCCAGCTTCGCCCTGGAAGTCGCGCAGGGCCTGCCCACAGCGCTTACCCTGGCTTCCACTGATAAGGTGTTTGCACAGGTCTCAGCAAAAGAACTGCACAGCCAGAAACTGCGCATTTACTCCAGCGACGACATGATTGGCGTCGCCGTCGGCGGAGCAGTTAAAAACGTTATCGCCATAGCTGCAGGAATTGCCGACGGCATGGGCTTGGGTCACAACGCCAGAGCTGCTCTGATCACACGAGGGTTAGCCGAAATTACAAGGCTGGGCATTAAAATGGGCGGCAGGCTGGAAACTTTCATGGGCCTTGCCGGCGCTGGCGATCTGATTCTTACTTGCACCGGCGATCTTTCGCGCAACAGGAAAGTCGGGTTGATGTTGGCTTCCAGACATCCCCTGCCGCAGATTCTCGCCGAACTCGGTCACGTGGCGGAAGGTGTGACCACTGCGCGCGAAGTGCAGCGGCTTGCAGCTGAACTGAAAGTAGAGATACCGATTACCCGCGCAGTAAACCAGGTCTTGTACGAGAACGTTCCAGCAAAAGCAGCGCTGCAGGAGCTGCTCAACCGAGATCC
This sequence comes from Burkholderiales bacterium, assembly GCA_035319205.1. Taxonomy (GTDB): domain Bacteria; phylum Pseudomonadota; class Gammaproteobacteria; order Burkholderiales; family JAHFRG01; genus JAHFRG01. The sequence continues at coordinate 3,926 of DATHDD010000069.1, forward strand.
TAAAGCGGAATACTAGTGCTCAGCTGTCAGCTTTGGTTTTTTACTGAAAGTTGAAAGCTGAGAGCTGATTACTGATTGCTGAATTTGAACCCGTTTTGGCGCCATGCTTCGTAAATCACCACCGCAGCGGCATTCGCCAGATTCAGGCTGCGGTTTTGCGGAAGCATTGGCAGCCGGATGCGATTTTGTTCCGGAAAACTTTCCAGGAGGGATGACGGCAATCCCCGAGTTTCCGGACCGAAAATAAACACGTCTCCTGGATTGTAAGTTACTTCGTCGTAACGCTGCTTGCCGCGGGTGGTGACGGCAAACAAGCGGTGCCCGGGAAAGTTCGATTTGCAGCTTTCCCAATTTTTATGCAGCGTGATACGTGCAAATTCATGGTAATCCAGGCCAGCGCGCTGCAATTGCTTGTCATTCAGTCTGAACCCCAGCGGCTTGACCAGGTGCAGGCATACCCCGGTATTTGCGCACAGGCGGATTATGTTTCCGGTATTCGGGGGAATTTCGGGCTGATAAAGAACCAAATCGAACATATGGCTTGTATCATAAAAGAAAAGAAGTTAATTTAGCATTTCAATGGCATGGGGTATGCTTGTTACCGA
>DATHDD010000070.1:0-2831 GCA_035319205.1 Burkholderiales bacterium
GGTCTGCGCTGCGGTTGCCGCAGATCACGCGCGCCTTGATCCAGGCGTAGCGCTCCCACTCGCGTCCCTGGGTGATAAAATAATTTTCGAGCATGGCAAAGCTTACCGCTAGTGGCCCTCCCTCGCCGTAAGGGCGCAGACGGGTATCCACGCGAAATACGTAGCCATTCTCGGTCCTGGTGCTGATCGCGGCAATGAGCTTGCGGCATAGCCTATCAAAATACTCATAATTGCTGATGGAGCGCGGCCCACGGGTTTCGCCTTCTTCGGGATAGGCGAATACCAGATCAATGTCGGACGAAACATTAAGCTCCTCGCCGCCAAGTTTGCCCATGCCGATGACCAGTAATTCCTGAGGCGCGCCGCTGTCCGAACCCGTCGGAACACCATAATCCCGTTGCATCCACGCGTTAAGGTGAGTGAGGGCAAAGTTGAGAGTTTGTTCGGCGAGATCCGACGTTGTGCGGGTAACTTCGCTGAGATCCGCCATGCCGCACAGGTCGCGCACGATGAGGTGCACCATGACGCTGGTGCGCAAATCGCGCAGTGTGCGGTAGAGCTCGACTTCGTCACGCGCTGGATACAAGCAGCCCAGCATTCGCTCAGCGGTAAACGGTGCGTGCAGATTCTTGAGCAAAGCATCTTTCATTTCCGGCTTGCGCAGCAACACCTGCTTTGCGTAGCGGCTGAATTCCAGCGCGCACTCGACCATCCGTTCGTCTTCAGTTAATAGGACACGATCAGGCTTTTCCGGTATATCCATTATGAGAATCGCGCTACAATGTGAATTTCTACCGAGTGATTTGCGGACAAGGCTTGGCGCGGTCGCAAACAGGTCACCGTATCGTTGCAACCGATTTGACATTTTATTGTCTAGAAGCTATCTCAACAATACCCAAGTGACGCGTTGCTGGCCAGGAAGCGGTGAGCGCAGGAGCTGATGGGGCGGCGAGCGTTAATATGCAACGAAGAATAATGCCGGCGTGCTTTGAGTTTATGCGAGCTCGTTCGCTGATTATTTTGAGCAACCAAGCCGCCGGACTAGCGAATCGAACTAACGCCATTACTGGTGCTGCTGTGCGGTTGGGCCGTTTCGGGAGCATTTCCGCGCGCACCTGGCAAATTCTAGGATGACAAATACCTCCCTTTTATCCAAGATCGGCCGATTTCATATTTGGCTGATACGCTTCTTGATTGCCTGCCTTTCACTGGCAGGCCTGATCCTGATCGCGACGGTGCTCGCGCTGCGCTTCTGGTTCATGCCGAACATCGAGAATTACCGCGACCGTATTGCAACGGCGGTGAGCAGCGCTTCGGGACAGCACATCACCATCGGCAAGATTACTGCCGATTGGCATGGGGCGCGGCCACATCTTTCACTCGAGGACGTGCAGGTGTTTGACCAAGCGGGGCACCCCGCGTTGGTGCTCAACCGCGTCGCCGCGACCTTGTCCTGGCTGACACTGACAACTGGCGAGGTGCGTTTGCACCTGCTGGAATTTGAACAGCCAAATCTAAGCATCCTGCGCGACGCGCAAGGGGTTATTTACGTGGCGGGAGTGGCGCTCAGCCAGCAGAATACTGGAACGGGTTTTGCGGATTGGCTGTTGAAACAGAGGCACCTTGTTGTTCACGATGCGACAATTCTTTGGAAGGACGAGAAGCTCGCAGCCCCGCAATTGGTATTAAAGAGCGTCACCCTGCGAGTTGACAACGGAGTGTACTACCACCATTTCACCCTGCAAGCGACTCCGCCACCCGTTCTTGCAGCACCGCTCGCGGTCAAGGGTGATTTTACCGGTAACGGTCTGGCACCGGATGATTTGGCCAAATGGCAGGGCACGTTGTCCGCGCAGTTCGATTACGCGGACATCGCGGCGTGGCGCACCTGGTTGCCATATCCGATCGAAATGCAGAGCGGCACGGGCGCGCTGCACATATCGCTAACTTTGAAAGACGCAAACATCCAGGCGGCGAATGCCGATCTGTACCTGAACAAAGTGAAAACGCGGCTTCGTTCTGACCTCCCGGAATTGAATCTGACCGAGTTGCGCGGCAAATTGGGATGGAAAATCCTGAACGGCGGTTTTGAATTGTCGGCCACGAAATTAAGCTTGGCCACGCAGGGGGGGATCTCCCTGAAGCCGGCGGATTTCACGGTGCGGCTTTTTCCGGGAAACAAACAACAGCCATTTCGCGGTGAGATCAAAGCCAATGCATTTGATCTTCTCCCGTTGGTGGTGCTTGCCGACCACCTGCCGCTGCCGCAGGACTTGCGCCAGCAGCTTGCGAATTATTCGCCGCGGGGCAGCATTTATGATATGGCTTTGAAATGGACTGGCAGTTTGCCCACGCCAAGCCAGTACAGCGTCAAAGGTCGCTTTGTTAATCTCGCTTTGAATCCCCGTGATCCTTGGCCAGGATTCAGCGGGGTCAGCGGGGCGATCGAAGGCAATGAACAGGGCGGACAGCTCACGCTCGACGCAAAAAACGCCACGGTTTTACTGCCCAAAGTGTTTGCGGAAGCACTCAAATTTGACAACTTGAACGTAAGGCTTGGCTGGACGGTGCGGGATGGCAATGCAAATTTCAACGTGGCCCAAGCCGCTTTTTCGAACGCGGATTTAAGCGGAAACCTTCAGGGCACTTACCTTCAGGTGAGCCAAGGGCCTGGAGTAGCGGATCTGAGCGCCGGCCTGGACCGCTTACTGGGCTCAAGCCTGACCCGCTATCTACCCCAAACGGCGACCAAGGATTTGCGCGCCTGGTTGGCCGATGCCTCGATTACCGGCACCTTCAGCAATGTGCGCCTGCGCCTCAAAGGCAATCTT
>DATHDD010000071.1:0-33605 GCA_035319205.1 Burkholderiales bacterium
GCGGCTTTGACCTGTCGCTGTCCAGCCAATACACCAATTTTTACCACGCTTCGCTAACCAAGGGGCAGCGTCTCATAGCGTATCCCAGCATCAGCTACCCAATACAGACACCGTATGCCTACTTCACGCCCAAATTCGGCGTCAACTATACTTATTATGCATTCGACCAGAATTCAAGTGCGCCCGATACCGACCGGGTAGTTCCGATTTCAAGCGTCGAATCCGGGCTGATTTTCGAGCGTGACACCTCTTTCTTGGGTCAGGACTTGAAGCAAACATTGGAACCGACGGTGTATTACCTCAACATCCCTTTCCGTGACCAGAGCCAGATTCCTGTCTTCGACAGCGCACAAGCCGACGTCAGCTACGGGCGGATATTCACCGAGAACGTATTCAGTGGCGGAGACCGCATCAATAATGCCAACCAGCTCACGGTAGGCATCAGGTCGCGACTGCTGTCCGATAACGGCGATGAGCGGCTGCGCTTCAACATCGGACAACGCCTGCTAATCGAGCAGCAACGAGTCTCGTTGAACAGCACAGTCCCGAATTCGCTAACCGGCCCGGGCACGACCACCACGACCGGTATCGACACAACTTCGGATATCGTCACCTCCCTCAGCAGCACGATAATCCCCAAGTTGACGGCTGATTCCGGCCTGGAATATCACCCGTCTCACAGCGCCATTCAAAAATTATTTGTTGGCACGCGCTATCAGCCCGAAACGGGAAAAGTACTCAACTTGGGCTACCGTTACATCCGCGATTCCATCAGCCAGTCAGATATCAGTACGCAATGGCGGATCACCGGAGGATGGTATGGAGTGGGCCGCTTTAATTACTCTTTTTTCGACAAAACAACTTTGGAGGGATTGTTCGGAATTGAATATAATAGCTGCTGCTGGACGTTCCGCTTTGTAGTGCATCGCCTTACAACCGCCACATCGACGGCGACCACCGGGGCGTTTATACAGCTTGAATTGAACGGTCTTTCGAAGCTCGGCTCTAACCCTCTCACGCTTCTAAGACGGGACATCCCAGGCTACACCAAGACTAATCAGCCAATCATTAGAAACGAACCTTAGCAAGTTGGAAAACAATGTTAGAAGTACTACGGTAACGAAGATGCGCAACATGCTTCTCCGCCTCGCATGCGGGATCGCGCTGGTGAACGCTTGCATCATTGCCTCCCTCAATGCTGCGCAAACCGATGCCGCAACCAACAAGGTCGTGGCTCTGGATCGCATCGTCGCTATAGTAAATGATGATGTGATCACCCAGTACGAGCTTAACGACCACATCAAAATGGTGGTCAGCCAGCTCAAAAAACAAGGCACACCGCTGCCTCCGCAAGAAGTTCTGGAAAAACAGCTGCTGGAACGCTTAATTATTGACCGGGTACAGTTGCAGTACGCCAAGGAAACCGGCGTGCGAGTGGATGATACTCAGCTGGAAAAAACCCTTGAGCGCATTGCCGAAAACAACAAAATGAGTTTGCGGGACATGCGCGCGGCATTGGAACAAGAGGGGATCAATTTCAACCGCTTCCGCGAGGAAATACGAAACGAGATCATCATGGCCCGCCTTAAGGAACGCGAAGTGGACAATAAAATCGTAGTCACCGATAGCGAAATAGCCAATTATCTGAAATCCCAGGAAGCCTTGGCAGGCAAGGAGGACGAATACAATCTTGCGCATATTTTGGTACTTGTGCCGGAGCAGGCGAGCCCGGAACAAATCCAGGCGAAGCGCGCACGCGTTGAACAGGCCTTGGCGCAGATTAAAAACGGCGCTGATTTCTCGCAAATTGCCGTAGGTTATTCCGATGCAGCTGATGCCCTGCAAGGCGGCGCTGTTGGCTGGCGTCCAGCAGGCCGGCTGCCGACGATTTTTCTTGAGGCATTACGCTCGATGCAGGTGGGCGAGGTAAGCGGCGTACTGCGCAGCGCCAACGGCTTTCATATCATCAAACTGCTGGAAAAGCGCGGCAAGGATTCGGCTGTTGAGGTGCTACAGACCCATGCCCGGCATATCCTCATCAAAACCAGCGAGCTGTTGTCCGAAAACGAGGCTCGCGTCCGTATGCTCAGTCTCAAGGAGCGGCTTGATAATGGAGCTGATTTCGCCGAACTCGCTCGACTGCAATCCGAAGACGGCAGCGCTGCGCAGGGTGGCGACTTGGGTTGGCTTGCCCCGGGCGATACGGTACCCGAGTTTGAACGCGCGATGAATACACTCAAGATCGGGCAAATCAGCGATCCGGTGCGATCGCCTTTCGGCTGGCACTTGATCCAGGTGTTGGAACGCCGCAACCAGGATATCACCCGTGACCGGCAACGCCTGATTGCGCGCCAGGCCTTGCGCGCACGCAAGGCCGATGAAGCCCACGAAGAATGGCTGCGCCAGTTGCGCGACAGCGCCTACGTGGAATACCGCTTGGAAGAAAAATAAATTCAACGCATGCGCAGAGAATACTTGCATCATTCCCTGCACTAATATCTGTAGCTTAATAATACCAATGCCGCACACTAAATCACTAGCGACGCTCGCCGTGACCGCCGGCGAGCCTGCTGGTATCGGCCCGGATCTATGCGTGCTGTTGGCGTGGCATAAGCTACCGGCGCGCATCGTGGTAATTGCAGACAAAACCCTGCTTGCCGAACGCGCTATGATGCTGAAGAAGAATATCCATCTGGTGGATTTCACTCCAGGTAACGCTACAGGCCGTGCTTCAGGCAGTTTGCTGGTTCTGCATGAGCCGCTTGCCAAGCCCGCGGTTCCTGGAAAACCGGATCCCGCCAACAGCGGCTATGTGCTGCGCACGCTGCAACAAGCCGTGCGAGGCTGCATGAAAAAGCATTTCGATGCCATGGTGACCGCACCCGTGCACAAAGGTGTGATCAACGATGCCGGAATACCTTTCACCGGGCACACCGAATATCTGGCGCAGCAGACGGCAACCCGGCAGGTAGTGATGCTGCTCACTGGAGGAGGGTTACGGGTCGCGCTTGCCACGACCCATCTCGCTTTAAAAGACGTGCCGGCTGCACTCAGCCGCAACGGCTTGGAGCGTTGCCTGCGTATTCTGCATCAAGATCTGGTGATGCGATTTGGCATTGCCGCGCCGCGCATACTGGTGGCAGGCTTGAATCCCCACGCCGGTGAATCCGGTTATCTCGGGAACGAGGAAACACAAATTATCGGCCCGGTGGTGAAGAAGCTTCGGCACGAGGGTTTTGATGTGCAGGGACCGCTTCCCGCGGATACCTTGTTCACACATGAGCGCCTTAAAAGCTGCGATTGCGTTCTCGCGATGTACCATGATCAGGGCCTTCCCGTGCTGAAATATGCAAGTTTCGGCTCGGGAGTAAATGTCACTCTGGGCTTGCCTATCATCCGAACCTCGGTCGATCACGGCACCGCGCTCGAACTGGCGGGGACCGGCAATATCGACAGCGGGAGCATGTTGGCTGCAATAAAACTTGCCTTGCAGCTCTCAAATAACGCCAAGCGCCAGAATACAAGAAGCTCGGCTCAGACCCTGCCAGCCAATGTTAAAAAATTACCCCGCACGCAGCGCTAGTACTCGTACCATTATTCAACAATGCACCATACCGCGAGAAAACGGTTCGGCCAGAATTTTCTGGTTGACCGGGAAATCATAGACGCCATTATCGCTGCGATTGCACCACAAGGCTCGGATCGCATGGTGGAAATCGGGCCCGGCATGGGAGCGCTGACTCGCCCGCTGCTGGAACGGCTTGAACATCTGCATGTAGTGGAAATCGACCGCGACATCGCGGCGCGCTTGATTGGCGAATTTCCCGCGTCCCGGCTTACGGTACACGTTACCGACGCCCTGCGTTTTGATTTCTCTGCGCTGGGCGAAAACCTTCGGGTGGTCGGCAACCTGCCATACAATATTTCTTCGCCGCTGTTGTTTCATCTGACCCGCTTCGCCAGCCGTATACGTGACCTGCATGTGATGCTGCAAAAAGAAGTGGTGGAGCGCATGGTGGCAATACCGTCCACCTCCGCCTATGGCAGGCTGTCGGTGATGCTACAATACCGATATGCCATGGAAAAACTGCTGGACGTGCCAAACCATGCATTCCGGCCGGTGCCCCGCGTCGAATCCGCGGTGATTCGCATGCTTCCGCGCATGCCGGGCGAGCTGCAGGCAAAAGACGAATCGCTTTTTGCGCGGATTGTTAGCAGCGCCTTTTCCCAGCGCAGAAAAACTTTGCGTAACACCCTAGGCGGTTATCTCACCCGCGAGGAATTTGCCGCGCTGAGCATTGATCCCGGGCAGCGCGCGCAAAATCTGGCCTCTGGTGATTTTGTGCGCATCGCAAACTATCTCGGCAACAAAGTTGGAAGGTAAATCGCTTTGCAGTCGCACGCCTTGACGACCGCATGAAGTGGTTCTCACACAAAACAAGCCTGCTTGGTTACGGATTGGCGATCCTGCTTATCGCCGCCAATACCGCCCTCTTGGTAGTCGCCTATCAGAACACCGTTAAACTTGTCTCCGCCCGCGACGATGCAGTCGAGCTGCACAAGACCCTGAACACTGCTGGCGAAGTTATGCAACTGCTCAGCGGTGCCGAAACCGCCCAGCGCAGCTATCTCATCACCGGCGAAGAACGCTACCTCGAGCCTTACAATGTCTCTATCGCCAGCATGTCCAATAAGCTCAAGCAACTGAACTCGAGCCATCAATCTGTTGCCGTTCAAAATCTGGATTCGCTCAATACTCTGGTAAACGTCAAGATTGGCGAACTTAATGAAACCATTTCACTACGCAGAAAGACCGGCTTTGAAGCCGCTTTGAAAGCGGTTCTGACAGATAAAGGGAAAGCTTCCATGGACGCTATCCGCCAGGTCATCGGTGAAATCGAACAACGGGAAAAGGACCTGCTTGCTAATAGCAATGAAACTGCGCACATGAGTTCGCGCAATATGTACATGGCATTTGCAGTTGGAGCGCTGCTCAACCTGTTATTGCTGGCATCGATTTTCTATACGGCCTACCGTAGTCTCAGCCAACGCGCACAAGACCAGCGAGCCTTGAAGGACTACCACGACAAGCTGGAAAACGGCACGCGACTGCTTCAGCAGCGCGAGCACGAAAAAGTAGTATTGGGCCAGATGAACGGAGTGCTGCAGTCCTGCATGAACGTCAAAGAGGCTTATAACGCCATCGCCCAGTTCGGCAAGCGCCTGTTTCCAGGCGAGGCCGGTGTCTTCTTCGTGATGCACGACTCGCGCGAATATCTGGAAGCCACTGCAACTTGGGGTGAGCCCGAAATTGGCGGGCCGCTGTTTGCTCCCGAGGAATGCTGGGCACTGCGACGCGGCCGGCTGCACTTGGTGGACGATCCGCGCATTGGCCTGCAGTGCGATCACGTGAAAGCAGCCGGCGTACCGCAGTTGCCCTATATGTGCGTACCCATGGTGGTGCACTCGGAAACAGTGGGTCTCTTGCATTTGCAATTGGACACGGATTCAATTCGCAGCGAAGCGGTGCAGCGCCTGGAAGTTGTGCAACAATTGGCTGCAACTTTTGCCGACCAGGTGGCGCTAGCTGTGACTAATCTCCGGCTGCGTGAAACCTTGCGCCAGCAATCCATACTGGACCCGCTAACCGGCCTGCATAATCGGCGCTACTTGAAGGAAGTAATGCAGCGCGAGCTGGCCCGCACCGAACGCAAAAAAACCATGCTTGCGGTTATTATTCTCGATGTGGACCACTTCAAGCGTTTCAACGACACGTACGGGCACGAGGCAGGGGATACGGTGCTGCGCAGCCTGGCGCAACTGATTGAACGCCAGATTCGCGGTAGTGATATTGCCTGCCGTTATGGCGGTGAGGAATTTATTCTGGTCTTGCCCGAAGCTTCTTTAAACATCGCGCGCCAGCGCGGTGAATTGCTGCGAGAAGCCGCACAGAGCATACACATAACCTCAGGCGGGAAAACACTGGGTCCGGTCAGCATTTCACTGGGTCTTGCGTTGTTCCCGCAGCATGGGCACACCACGGAGGAATTAATTCAAGCTGCAGATGCCGCACTTTACCGCGCCAAGCAGGCAGGCCGTAACCGCCTCATGATCGCCGAAGAACCCTCCAAAACCGTTTGAGCATAAACCACGCAGTAAAGAAATTATGCGACTGCTTTTTTCTGGATGAATTCGATCTTATAGCCGTCTGGGTCTTCGACAAAAGCGATTACGGTGGTGCCGTGCTTCATTGGCCCTGCTTCACGCGTTACTTTACCTCCCCGTTTTTTCACTTCCTCGCACGCTTTGTACGCATCCGGCACTTCGATCGCCACATGACCGTAGCCGTTGCCCAGATCGTATGAACCCGTCTCCCAATTATGAGTAAGTTCAAGCACGGCATGGGAAGACTCATCACCATAACCGACAAAAGCCAGAGTAAATTTGCCATCGGGATAATCTTGCTTGCGCAGCACCTTCATGCCCAGTACTTGGGTGTAAAACGAAATCGAGCGTTCGAGATTACCGACTCGCAACATAGTATGCATAATGCGCATGGTTTCTCCTCAAGGGCTGCTATATTTCGACCATCTCAAAATCTTCCTTGCGCGCTCCGCACTCGGGGCAAGTCCAATTAGGCGGCATGTCTTCCCATTTAGTCCCAGGAGCGATGCCTTCCTCCGGCAAACCTGCTGCTTCGTCATAGATGAAACCGCAAATCAGGCACATATAAGTTTTCATGTAGCTCTAGGTTTAAGTTAAAATGCCGTTATTATAACGAAACTCCACATGCCTCAACCCCCTCCCATAGTTCTTTGCTTCGCTGCCACCGATCCTTCCGGCGGCGCAGGTCTGCAAGCCGATATCATGACCCTCTCAAGCATGGGCTGCCATCCGCTTTCGGTAGTCACCGCAGTCACCATCCAGGACAGCGCGGGGGTGGAAGATTTGTTAGCGCTCGATCCGGAATGGGTGTCCGATCAGGCGCGTTGTGTGCTCGAGGACATGGCGGTGTCCGCTTTCAAAATCGGTCTACTGGGCAGCATGGAAATCATCACCGCGATCGCCGAAGTGGTGTCGGACTATCCGGACATACCTTTGGTGCTTGATCCGGTGCTGGCCTCCGGACGCGGCGATGAGCTGGTCACTGATGAAATGATTGCGGCGATGCGCGAGCTTTTGATTCCGCAAACGACTTTAATTACACCCAACAGTGTGGAAGCAAGGCGTTTGGCATTGGATGAGAGCAATGATAATGATGAACCTAGTTTAAGCGATTGTGCTAAACGGCTCCTGGACATGGGCTGCGAATACGTGCTGATTACCGGCGCGCATGAAAACACTCCGCAGGTGATTAACACCTTGTATACGCAAGATGGCATTTTACGCAATGATTCCTGGGAACGCTTGCCGGGCAGTTACCACGGCTCGGGCTGCACGCTTGCAGCTGCAGTTACCGCAACCATCGCCAACGGTTTGAGCATATCCGAAGCCGTCAGAGACGCACAGGAATACACCTGGCATGCTTTGAAATCAGCATTCCGCCCCGGGATGGGACAACACATTCCCGACCGCCTGTTTTGGGCCCGCGAAGAAGATGAACGGCAGGATTAGCGGTCTTTACGCCATAACTCCCGATCTGGCCGATACTGAAAAATTAATCCAGCACGTGCGGCTGGCGCTCGAAGGCGGCGCGCGCTACCTGCAGTACCGCAACAAGAGCGCCGATCAATCACTCAGGTTGCAACAAGCAACAGCGCTAATTTGCCTGTGCCGCGGGTTCGCTGTGCCACTGATTATCAATGACAGCTTAGAACTGGCGCTGGAAATCAATGCGGACGGTGTCCATCTTGGAGCCCAAGACTGCCTGATTTCGGACGCAAAGAGCAAGCTTGGCGCAGATAAACTCATCGGCGCCTCGTGCTACGACGACCTGCAGCGGGCGCTTAGTGCCGAAGCGGAGGGAGCGGACTATGTAACCTTTGGCAGTTTCTTTGCTTCCGCTGTCAAACCCAATGCATTAACAGCGCCATTGAAATTGTTGCGTCAAGCGAAAGCGCGGCTGAAAGTGCCCATCGTGGCGATCGGAGGAATCAATTTGGAAAACGCAGGCTCGCTGATCGCCGCGGGTGCGGACGCGGTTGCGGTCATTTCAGCGCTGTTCAATGCCAAAGACATTAGGGAAACAGCAAAAAGCTTTGACGCGTTGTTTGCGGATAGGCATCATGGCGTCGCGTAACCAGGAATTATTCAAGCAATCGCAAATGCTCATCCCGGGTGGGGTAAATTCGCCGGTACGCGCATTCCAATCTGTCGGCGGCACACCGCTTTTTATCTCCCGCGGCCAAGGCGCCACGGTTTGGGATGCGGACGGCAAGGCTTATACAGATTATGTCGGCTCGTGGGGGCCGCTGATTCTTGGCCACGCACACCCTGATGTCGTAGCCGCTGTGCAGCGCGCTGCAGCGAGTGGCCTGAGTTTCGGCGCGCCTACTGAAAGTGAACTGGAAATGGCGCAGCTTCTGTGCAGGCTGCTGCCGTCACTACAACAAGTAAGGCTGGTGAGTTCTGGCACCGAGGCGACGATGAGCGCGATACGCCTTGCGCGTGGCTTCACCGGCAGGAGCCGCATCCTCAAGTTCGCCGGTTGCTATCACGGCCATGCTGACTCGTTGCTGGTCAAGGCAGGCTCTGGGGCGCTTACTTTAGGCCAGCCTGATTCCGCCGGCGTGCCTGCGGAAACCGCTGCCCTGACCCTGGTGCGTGACTTTAACGACAGCGAAGCATTGGTGCAGACTTTCACTAAAATAGGCAACGAAATCGCCGCGGTAATCGTAGAGCCGGTTGCCGGCAACATGAACCTGATCAAACCCAAGATGGAATTCCTACGGTTGCTGAGAAACCTGTGCACGAAACATGGCGCGCTGCTGATCTTCGATGAAGTAATGACCGGTTTTCGCGTCGCGCTGCGTGGGGCTCAAGGACTCTACGGGATTGCTCCTGATCTCACCACTCTGGGCAAAATAATTGGCGGCGGCATGCCGCTTGGCGCGTTCGGCGGCAGGCGCGATATTATGCAATGCGTTGCTCCCGTAGGCCCGGTATATCAGGCCGGCACGCTGTCGGGTAATCCTGTGGCGGTCGCGGCAGGCTTGGCAACACTGCGCTTGGTGCAGTCCCCGGGTTTTTATGAAATGCTCGCCGCAGCTACCCAAAAACTGTGTGCAGGCCTGAGCACGGCTGCCCGGAAATACAGGATCGCATTTTCGGCACAAGAGGTGGGCGGAATGTTCGGCATTTATTTCCGCCAAACCCCGCCGCAAAATTACGCTGAAGTCATACAATGCGACCAAACATTATTCAAGCGTTTTTTTCATGCGATGCTGCAGAAGGGCGTTTATTTCGCTCCTTCTGCATTTGAAGCGGGCTTTGTATCTATGGCGCATGGCGAAAAGGAAATTGCCGCAACTCTTGTAGCTGCTGAACAAGTATTTTCAAGTTTATAACGGCGCTCACCAGACAGTTGTCGGTCAGGACGGCAAGAAACAAGTTGACAATGTTAATGCAACCCTGAGACGTACTCCGCCACTGCACGCATTTCCTGATCGGTTAATTTCACAGCGATAGAGCGCATCATCTTGCTGTTGTCATCGGCGCGCTCGCCACTGCGAAAGACTTTCAGCTGTGCGAGGACATATTCTGCGTGCTGTCCGGCAAGGCGCGGAAACTGGGAAGGAATACCGGCACCGTCAGGTGTATGGCAACTGGCGCATGCCGGAACTGCCGTTGCAGCATTGCCGCCACGATATATTTTTTGTCCAAGCGCTACCAGCTCTTTATCGCTAGCGCCGCCGATTTTGGGTTTTTGCTTGCTATAATAGGCACCGAGATTTCTCATGTCATCTGGAGTAAGAGTGGCAACAATACCGCTCATCACCGCGCTCTTGCGGTCTCCTGATTTAAAACTCAGCAATTGCTTGGTAAGATATTCAGAATATTGTCCAGCAAGATTGGGGTTCGCCGGTAACGTGCTGTTGCCGTCAGTGCCGTGACACGCCGCACATATTTGGGTCACGATTGACTGCGCTTTTTCCGTATCACCTTGTGCTGAATTGGCGGTGAATAACGGATACAACATCCCTGCTGCTACAAGCAGCATCATGGTTTGCTTCATCTTTAGAATTAGCTCTTTGACAAATGCTGTGCGAATAAGCCGTACATTTTATATCACCTGTTATCAATCGTGCTACTTGTTAACCTCTTTGTGCCAGCTTAATTCATGTCTTTGCTTCAGCATGTCGTCTTCTTTACCTCAGTCGCCGACTGGCGCGACCTGCCCATGCCAGAAGGTGAGGAAATCGCATTTGCCGGCCGCTCCAATGCTGGAAAATCCAGCGCACTAAATGCGCTTGCCAAGCGTAAACGACTTGCTTTCATCTCTAAATCACCCGGGCGTACCCAGCAAATCAATTTTTTCAGCATGGGAAATGGGCGTTATCTTGTGGATCTACCAGGTTATGGCTACGCCAAAGTCCCCGGAACCATGCGGCAACATTGGGAAACGCTTATAAGCAATTATCTGCAAACAAGAAAAAATTTGCGTGGATTGGTACTTATTATGGATGCTCGCAATCCTATCACGGCGCTGGATAAACAGATGCTGGACTGGTTCCTGCCCACCGGGAAACCAGTGCATATCCTTCTCAGTAAAGCCGATAAACTAAACAAACAGCAGGCAAATAATACTCTTCACCACGTTACTGAAACCTTATCGCTTTGTTATCCCCAATGCACGGTGCAACTTTTTTCCAGTGTCTCCAAATTAGGGCTAGAGGAAGCCGAAGCTGCCATCACAGCTTGGTTCGGCCCAAGTTTAGTGGCTGTTTCAAAAATAAAAAACCCCCGGCTAAAGGGGAGCAAACCGGGGGTAAAACGCCTTAAATAGGATTAAGGCACCCGCTCAGGGAGGAGAAGCGGGAGACGATAAACATCGTCCAGTAATCAGATTATTAGTCAATGCGATAAGTTCCACTTGCTGCGAAAAATTTATTGTTATTATTATCAATAGGCTATACCTCAAAAAGCCTGGCCTTAATGCGTATTATAAAAGCCTTGTATAACTTAAAATGGGCCTGCATGCGGTTTCCGTCTCACAGAATATTGTGTCAATATAACTATTTACCATAAATTACTCACCAATGCGGGCTCTGGGGCAGTATCCAAACAAAAGAATGCGGCGGCTTCGCCGCGACGATTTTTCGCGCCGGCTGGTATGCGAGAACCGTCTCTCTATCGACGACCTGATCTATCCGGTATTCGTACTCGATGGCAAAAACCGGGTAGAGCCGGTGGCGTCTATGCCGGGAATTGTGCGGCAGACTTTAGACAAGTTGCTGTATCAGGCGGAACAATGTGTAAAGCTGGGAATCCCCGCGATTGCCCTGTTCCCGGTAATCGCGCAAAAATTGAAGACTCCGGACGCAACAGAAGCATTCAATCCCCGAGGCCTGATACCCAGAGTGGTAAACGCCCTGAAAAAACGCTTTCCGGAACTGGGCATCATCACCGACATCGCGCTGGATCCCTATACCAGCCACGGCCAGGATGGGCTAATTGACTCTACCGGTTATGTGATGAACGATAAAACCGTGGAGGCGCTCACCAAACAAGCGCTCACCCATGCGCAGGCGGGCTCAGACATCGTCGCGCCTTCGGATATGATGGATGGTCGCATAGGTGCTATTCGCAAGGAGCTTGATGCAAAAAATTTCATTCATACTCGCATTCTCGCTTACTCAGCCAAATATGCTTCCAATTTTTACAGCCCATTCCGCGAAGCAGTAGGTTCTGCAGCCAATCTCAGCGGCAATAAATACACTTACCAAATGGATCCCGCTAACAGCGATGAAGCGCTTTGGGAAGTCGCTCTGGATTTGCAGGAAGGAGCTGATATGGTGATGGTCAAGCCGGGAATGCCGTACTTAGATGTCTTGCGCCGGGTGAAAGAAGAATTCAAAGCGCCGACTTTTATCTTTCAGGTAAGCGGTGAATACGCGATGCTGAAAGCTGCGGCGAAAAATGGCTGGCTGAACGAAAAGGAATGCGTCCTAGAAGCTTTGCTTTCCTTCAAGCGCGCCGGTGCCGATGCGATCATGACCTATTTCGCACTGGACGCCGCCAAGTGGCTGTCCAAAGATCGTCGCTAGAGCACTGCGCTTAAACCTGCTGCAACAGGTTCTTCACTATCTCGGTTCTGGCTCGCTCGATGGGTTTCCCATCTATTGAAGTCTTAAGCGCATGCCGCTGGTCGTTAGTGGAAAAAACTGCGATCTTCACTTCTGCCTCATCACTTTCTAAGGTAAAGATCGGGATCGCACGCCAGGAATTGCCGACATACATGCGTTTTTCCGCCCTTCGGTAAGATATCTGATGATTCAACAAAAATAGTTCCACGTCCTTGATGCTGTCCACGAATAACTGCAAATTGACATCGGAATGCCTGCCTGCTGTGCCTGAGAGCACCGAACCAGTAAGATGCGGATTAAAACTTTTTAGCAGCTGCATTATCGCAAGCGCGTGCTTGCGCAAATGCGCGAGAACGGCGCGCTGTTCTTCACCTTGATAGAGCTTCTGATACGTTCGCAGCGCCTGCTCCACTTCCTCGTTGGTGGGAAGCTCGCGCAGATCGGAAGCTCCTGCTTGACGCGCCGCTTTGCGTTTTGCCAAGGCAAAGTCGGCTATGCCGCCTTCGGCCATCAGGCGCGCCGCTTGATGAGCAATATGCTCTCGCAGGTGTTGTCGCTTTAAGACAGGACTTCTCGACATTATGTCCACTGCCTAAAATAACTGGTTCTTGATTTCTTCCGCAGGTCGGCCCGTATCAAGCGGGGATCCACCGAAGCTATATTCCTGTTCAGGGGGCAGATTTTCCTGATAAAAATATTCTATGATGCCATCTTTGTTTTGCGGGTCCCGCAAACCGGTATCGGGGTTGATTTTCGCGGTAACCACACCATCCGGTGCTGAAAATTTTGTTTCAGGCACGCCTTTCAGTACCTTGCCCATATAGGCTATCCAGATGGGTAACGCGGCTACTGCGCCGGTTTCGTGCTCTCCGAGACTATGGGGCTGATCAAAACCTATCCAAACCACCCCTACTAAAGTAGGTTGAAAACCGTCAAACCAGGCATCCACGTTCTCATTAGTGGTGCCAGTTTTGCCTGCTAAATCTCCGCGCTTAAGTTCCATTGCGCGTACCCCTGTTCCTTGGCGGATCACATCTTGCATCAGGGTGGTCATAACAAAAGCATTGCGTGCATCAATCACACGCTGCGCTCCTTCTCCCGCGCGTTCTGGCTTGGCCTGCGCCAGCACATTGCCACGCTCATCCTGAATGCGCTCGATATAATAGGGTGAAATTCGATACCCTCCATTGGCGAACACTGCGTATCCAACCGCCATCTGCAAAGGAGTAGCAGTTCCCGCGCCCAGCGCCATCGTCAAATAAGGTGGGTGACGCGCTGGATCGAAGCCGAAACGTGTAATGTAATCCTGAGCATACTGCGGGGTAATGGCTTGCAAAATACGAACTGATACAAGGTTTTTGGATTTAGCTAATGCAGTGCGTAGCCGGATCGGCCCAGAATATTCGTTATCGAAGTTTCTTGGTTCCCAATCTTGGTTGCCCGTTTGAGCAGGATCCACCACTAGAGGGGCGTCATTGATCACCGTAGCGGGTGTAAATCCTTTTTCCAGTGCGGCGGAATAAATAAACGGCTTGAAACTTGAGCCGGGCTGGCGATAAGCCTGGGTAACATGATTAAATTTATTGCGGTTGAAGTCAAAACCCCCAACCAGCGCTTCAACCGCTCCATCATTCGGATTCAATGAGACCAGCGCGGCCTCTTCAGCCGGCAGTTGCGTGATCTGCCACTGATTCTTTTCATCTTTTTGCAGGCGAATTAGCGTTCCCCTGCGGATACGCTGGTTCGACCTGATTTTTTCTCCAATATTTTTCTGCACATACTTGAGCTTCTCGCCGCTGATTTCCACTAATTCTCCGCCCTTGCGGTAGGCCTTCACCAATTTCTGACTCGCTTCCAAAACCACGGCCGGCATGAGATCATCGCTTTCGCTCACATCTGAAAGCGCGTCTTCAATGATATCCTCTGCCTCAGCTGGGTCCTGCGGCAACTCGATATACCCTTCCGGGCCACGATAGCCCTGGCGCCTGTCGTATTCGAGTAAACCTTTGCGTAAAGCGGTATATGCAGCGTCCTGATGGGATTTAAGCAGCGTAGTATAAACATTGAAGCCTTTAGTATAAGCTTCATCTTGGTAACGCTCGTACATGGCTTGGCGCACCATTTCAGCAACATATTCGCCTTTCACCGCGAACTCCTGCTGCTCTTGCTTCACCACCACAGGCTGCTTGTCTGCAACTCGGTAATCTTCCTCAGTAATCAGCTTGAGTTCCAGCATGCGCCGTAGCACGTATTGTTGGCGCTGCTTGGCGCGTTTTGGGTTGATTATCGGGTTATAGCGCGAGGGCGCTTTCGGCAAACCGGCAAGCATGGCTATTTCCCCGAGGTTTAATTTGTTCAGGGGTTTGCCAAAATAGACCTGAGCAGCGGCGGCGAATCCATAGGTACGTTGTCCAAGATAGATCTGGTTGACGTACAACTCGAGGATCTGGTCTTTGCTTAAATTATGTTCAATCTTGAAGGCAAGCAGCGCCTCACTAAATTTGCGCGCCAAAGTTTTTTCCTTGGAAAGGAAAAAATTACGCGCCACTTGCATAGTGATGGTGCTTGCCCCCTGACGGGCGGCTCCTGAAGAAAAATTGGAATACGCGGCGCGCAACACCCCAAGATAATCCACGCCACCGTGCTGGTAAAAACGCTCATCTTCGGCGGCCAGTATTGCCTGCAGCATTAACCTCGGTATAGATTCGATTTTAACCAGGTTACGTCGCTCCTCTCCAAATTCCCCGATCAAATAACTATCGGCGGTGTATACCCGCAACGGGATCTTGGGTTGGTATTCAGTCAGCATTTCCAACGACGGCAGGCTTGGATAAACCGTAATCGCGACAAAAACTATAAGCAACGCCCCAAAAAGGCCAAGCCCAAGTAATGCGAACAACAGGTAGCTTAGCCAACGGACAAATTTCATAAGGTTTTCTTCTAAAAGGTAAGTTTTATAAAATTTTGGGAATTATAGGTGCACCAGGACGCGAAAGAAATTTGTGAAAAAATCACTTTACTTACTTTAGGCTTGTTGCTAGCATTTAATGTAAATTATATGTATTGACTCTAACCAGTCTATGCCCAAAGGGAAATTCGACTTCTTTGAAGCACGCACTCCGCCTTTGATCGGAGTGGATATCAGCTCGTCCGCAGTAAAGATGGTTGAGATCTCCGAAGCAGGCAAAAGCGGTTACCGTGTCGAACGCTATACCATAGAGCCATTGCCCAAAGATTCGGTGGTGGATGGTAATGTTTCCAATCTGGAAGCAGTAAGTGATGGTATCAAGCGCGGATGGAGAAACATGGGCACGCGTATAAAAAACGTTGCCTTAGCGTTACCTGCAGCCGCGGTAATTACTAAAAAAATCGTTCTTCCCGGTGGACAACGTGAAGAAGATCTGGAACAACAAGTTGCAGCCGAAGCCAACCAATACATTCCTTTTGCCATCGATGAAGTTAATCTGGACTTTCAGGTATTGGGGCCTGCGCCTAATAGTCCTGATGAAGTCGAGGTGCTAATTGCAGCATCGCGCAAGGAAAAAGTCGAGGATCGCGTAGCGGCTGCCGAGGCCGCCGGCCTCAAAGCAATCGTCATGGATGTGGATTCCTTCGCCACGGAAACTGCTTTTGAGTTGATCGAGCCGCAGTTGCCAGATAGCGGCAGGGACCAGGTGGTGGCGATAGTAGACATCGGCACCTCGATCATGAATATCAACGTGCTGCATAACAACCAGTCAGTATATACCCGCGAGCAGCCGTTCGGAGGAAATCAGTTGACCCAGGAAATCCAGCGCCGTTTCAATCTTTCCGCTGAAGAGGCAGAAAAAGCAAAACGAGATGGATCGCTCCCAGATAATTACCAATCTGACGTATTGCAGCCTTTCATGGACACACTGGCACTGGAAGTCACGCGTGCCCTGCAATTTTTCTTTACTTCCACCCAATTCAGCCAGGCCCACCATATTCTTCTTGCCGGAGGCTGCGCTATGATTCCTGGACTTGACGACGTAGTGGCAAACCGTACCCAGGTAAATACAATGGTTGCCAACCCCTTTGCCAACATGGCGCTATCCAGCAAGGTAAGGCCGCGGCAGTTGAGTACTGACGCACCCGCTTTAATGGTCGCCTGTGGTCTTGCTATGCGGAGGTTTGACTAGTGATTCGTATTAACCTGCTGCCGCACCGCGAGCTTAAGCGTATCGCGAGGCAACGCCATTTTTACATCCAAGCCGGCATGGTTGCAGGTTTGGGGTTGCTTATCGTGTTTTTTGTGCATGGCGTTATTAGCGCCCGAATTTCCTACCAGACTGAGCGCAATCGCTACCTGGAAAAGGAAATCGCGGCATTGGATCTACAGATTGATGAAATCAAAAAACTCAAAGAACAAATACAGGTGCTGCTTGCGCGCAAAAAAGTGGTTGAAGCATTGCAAACCGACCGATCGGAGGCCGTCCATTTACTTGATCAGCTTGTGAGGCAGCTGCCTGATGGGGTGTATTTAAAAGGCGTCAAAGAAACTGGAAACAGGGTCGAACTCACCGGTTACGCCCAAACTAATGCCCGGGTTTCCACTTTGTTGCGCAATATTGAGTCAACGCCGTGGTTCGAGTCTCCAAATCTTGTGGAAATCAAGGCAGTAACCCAAGGTACCACCAGACTAAGCGAATTCAATGTTAACTTTCGCCTCGCGCGGGCAAAACAAGAAGCCAAACCATCACCCAAACCCGGCCCCAAACCTGGAGCATAAAACAGCATGACATTGAATGACTTAAAAGCGCTTGACCCTAATAATATAGGCAACTGGCCACCCCTGCCCAAGTTGGGGCTGTTGCTCATAGGGCTGATATTGATAGTTTTCGCAGGCTACTGGTTCGATTGGCAGGGTCAGCTTGAGGAACTCGAGACAAGCCAAAACAAAGAAGAACAACTAAGACAGGCATTTCTCGATAAAAAGAAGCAGGCAGTCAATCTTGAAATCTACAGGAAACAGCTCAGTGATATCGGGCAGGCGTTCGGCAATTTGCTCAAGCAGTTGCCCAATAAATCGGAAATGGATGGGCTGTTAACCGATATTAATCAAGCTGGCCTCGGGCGCGGTCTCCAGTTTGAATTATTCAGGCCGGCCGCCCAGGAAACGGTGTCGGAGTTTTACGCCGAACTGCCGATCAACATACGCATTACCGGCAATTATCACGAACTCGGCGCGTTCGCTAGCGATATCGCCAAACTGCCGCGAATCGTGACTTTGAACGACATAAATATCAATCCAATCAAAGATGGCTTAGCAATGGATGCGGTTGCAAAAACCTATCGCTACCTCGATGAAGAGGAGATTATTAAACAGAAACAGGCGGCCAGAGCTGGGAAAAAATGAAGCGGATTATCTTTATCTTATTGCTGGGTTTCTTGCTGGCAGCATGCAGCGAAGAATTCCAGGATATTAAGGACTTCATCAAGGAATCGGATAAGGGATTGAAAGGTCGGGTCGAACCCTTGCCCGAAGTCAAGCCTTACGAGCCTTTTATCTACAATGCATTCGATCTTCCTGACCCTTTCAAGCCGCGTAAAACCGAGGTCGCTAAAGGCGCCGGGGACAGCAAACTGCAGCCAGATTTAAACCGCCGCAAGGAAGCACTAGAAGCCTATCCCCTGGAAAACCTGAGAATGGTTGGAACCTTGGAGCAAGGCAAGGTCATCTACGCGTTGATCAAATCTCCCGATAATAATCTTTACCGGGTCAAGACCGGCAACTATATGGGCCAAAATTTTGGACTTATTACCGACGTATCCGAATCTTCATTGAAACTCAGGGAACTGGTTCAGGACGGCGTTGGCGACTGGGCTGAGCGGGAAAGCAACTTGCAGTTGCTGGACGAACAGGAGCGGAAAAAATGATTAAATCAATTGTTTTGCTTAACCGGTGTTTATTTCTTGCTTTGGGCGCCATGTTGTATTGTGCCAGTTATGCTGCTGATCCTGCGCCCGGCGCAGGCAGCGAAGATACGGCTCAAAACAGCATCGAAGCGATCGATGTTACCGCCATGCAAGGCGGCAAAGTAGCGGTCAAGATTACTTTAAAGCAAGCGCTCACCAATCCTCCGGCCGGGTTTAGCCTTAATAATCCGCCTAGAATCGCTTTCGACTTCCCCAGCACCGCCAATGCGCTCGGTAAAACCACCCAGGAATTTGATAAGTCCGGTTTGCGCAGCATCAACATCGTACAGGCAGGCGGGCGCACACGACTGGTCATGAACTTGGCCAAGCCTTTCGGTTACGACACAAAATTAGATGGAAAGGACCTTCTAGTAACACTCCAGGCCACTGAAATCGGCGGGGTTGCCGCTCAGGTCACTACGCGTTTTGCGGAAGCCAAACCTGGCGCAACGATGCACAGCGTTCGTGACATTGACTTCCGCCGCGGACCAAACGGCGAGGGCCGCGTAATAATAGACCTCACGGACACTTCTACCGGCATAGATTTGCGGCAACAAGGGAAAAATGTCGTAATTGATCTTATCCAGACCTCGCTTCCGAGCAACCTCCAGCGCCGCCTCGATGTCATCGACTTTGCAACCCCGGTACAAACGATAGACGCTTTCACCGAGGGCGAAAACGTACGTATTGTGGTTGAGCCGAAAGGGCTGTGGCAACAATCCGCATATCAGACCGACAACCGCTTCATCTTGGAATTGAAGCAGGTCGTAGAGGATCCCAATAAGCTGGTGCAACCGGGTTACACCGGCGAGAAACTGTCGTTGAACTTCCAGAATGTCGAAGTACGCGCGGTACTGCAAGTTATTGCTGATTTTACCGGCCTCAACATCGTTACCAGCGATACCGTTACCGGCAATTTGACGTTACGCCTGAAAGACGTGCCATGGGACCAAGCACTGGACATCATTTTGCAGAGCAAAGGGCTGGATATGCGCAAAACCGGCAATGTGGTGTGGATTGCCCCGCGCGATGAATTGGCTACCAAGGAAAAACTCCTGCTTGAATCACGGCAGCAAATCTCCGATCTTGAGCCGATCCACACTGAAAGTTTTCAGCTGAATTACCAGAAAGCTGATGCCGTGCAAAAGCTGTTGGTTGACCCACAGCAAAGAATCCTCTCCAAGCGCGGGAGCGTAGTGGCTGATCCTCGTACCAACACGCTTTTTGTGCAGGACACCTCGGCCAAGCTCGAAGAGGTGCGCAGCCTAATAAAGAAGATTGACGTGGCAATACGGCAGGTATTGATTGAATCACGGATTGTTAACGCAACCGACAATTTCAGCAAAAATCTGGGAGTGAAGTTCGGCGTACAATCCAAGACTGGCGTCGGTGGACCCGGTTCCGCGCGGACTACAGCAGGAGGTGAAATAGGCACCACCGGCGCTAATATCGGGGAGCCCAACACAACTGCGATCAATATTCCCGAATCGCTAAACGTCAACCTGCCTGCAGGCGGCATAGCCGGAGCAGCACCTGGGGCGCTCTCCTTTATTGTTTTCAACAGCGGCCTTACCCGCTTTCTCAATCTCGAGTTGAGCGCGCTCGAAGCTGACGCAAAAGGAAAAATCATTTCCAGCCCGAAAGTGGTGACTGCCGACCAAGTAGAGGCAACGATCTCGCAGGGTACCCAAATTCCTTATCAGCAGGCGACTTCTAGTGGCGCGACCAGTGTCGCGTTCCAAAATGCAACGCTCAGCCTTAAAGTCAAACCGCAGATCACGCCAGATGACAATATTATTATGAACCTTGATATCCACAACGACTCGGTAGGGTCTCCCACTACCGTTGCCGGCCCGCCCATTAACACCCAATCCATTCAAACTCAAGCGCTGGTGGAAAACGGCGGCACCGTGGTAATTGGCGGAATTTATATCCAAAACAAAACGACCACAGTAAATAAGATACCTCTCTTAGGTGATATACCTTTTCTTGGGGCATTATTCAGGAACACCGCCGATCAGGACAACCGGTCTGAATTACTGGTATTCATAACACCCCGAATCCTCAAGGAAAGCTTGACCATTCGCTAGGCAACTCACAGGCGGTCGGTTGAACCGGCCCGCCTGTGCTGCAAGCTTCCTGCGTCATCAGCCAGCACTACGGCGCGCAACAGAATTCCGCTACAATCCCGCTCATGGAAAGCGGGGGCCTAGATCACCTCAAAGACGGCGCACCCAGCTCTATTCCCGACAGGATCTTCCTGGTGGGCCTGATGGGCGCCGGGAAAACCACGGTGGGAAAGCTGCTCGCCAAGCGCTTCAACAAGTCCTTTTACGATACCGATCACGAAATCGAGCGCCGTACCGGTGTCAATATTCCGGTAATTTTTGAAATCGAGGGCGAGGCGGGATTCCGCGCCCGCGAGCATGCCATTTTGCAAGAGCTGGCAAAGCGGAATAATATAGTGCTGGCTACCGGCGGCGGCGTGGTATTAAGCAAGGCAAACCGTGATATCCTCGCGCAAAATGGCACGGTAATTTATTTGCGCGCCGTCGCAGCTGACTTGTTGCAACGCACGCGCTACGATAAAAACCGCCCGCTTTTGCAAACCGCAGATCCCCTCGCCAAGCTCAACGCATTATATTTGGAGCGCGACCCTCTGTACCGCGAAGTGGCGCACCTCGTAATAGACACCAGCAAACAGAGCGTGCGCGTTCTGATACAGCAGATCGAACAGGAACTGGCGAAACTTTAATTTTGCGTGCAAAAAACACTTCCTGAATTTTATCTATGCAAACTTTAAATGTGGATCTGGGTGAACGCAGTTATCCTATCTACATCGGTGACGGCCTATTGTCTCGCCCCGAACTGCTGTTGCCCGGACTGGCGCAAAAAAAAGCCGCAGTTGTAACCAACACCACAGTAGCTGAGCTTTACCTGGAGCCCTTGACTGCAATGCTTGTCAAGCAGGGGGTGGAGGTGGTTCCGGTGGTTCTGCCTGACGGCGAAGAATACAAAAACTGGGAAACGCTGAACCTGATATTTGACACACTGCTCTCGCACCGCTGTGAACGAAAAAGCGCGGTAATTGCGCTCGGTGGGGGAGTCATAGGCGATTTGGCCGGGTTTGCCGCTGCAGTTTATATGCGCGGAGTTCCTTTCATCCAGATTCCGACTACTTTGCTTGCCCAAGTCGATTCTTCCATTGGAGGGAAAACCGCTATTAATCACCCTCAAGGGAAGAACCTAATCGGCGCTTTCTACCAGCCCAAACTGGTGCTGGCGGACACCGCCACTCTGAATACCCTGCCCGAGCGCGAGTTGTGCTCAGGGCTTGCGGAAGTCATCAAATATGGGCTGATCAGAGATGAGGCATTCTTTGATTGGCTGGAATGCAACATGGAAAAGCTGATCAAGCACGAGAGCGAGGCGCTGGCCTATGCCATTAAGCGTTCTTGCGAAATCAAGGCGGCTGTAGTAGCCGCAGACGAACGCGAGAGCGGATTACGAGCGTTATTGAATCTCGGCCACACATTCGGACACGCGATTGAAACCGGCAAGGGCTATGGGGCTTGGCTGCATGGCGAGGCAATCGCTGCGGGCACTTTGCTTGCAGCGCGCTTGTCACTGCGCATGGGTCTGATAGGCGAAACCGAGGTTGAACGAATCACAAGCCTTTACCGCAAAGCAAAACTTCCCACATCAGCACCCGACCTCGGGCCGAAGCGCTACCTGCAATTGATGGGTCTGGATAAAAAGGTGGAGCGCGGCAGAATCCGCTTTATTCTGCTGAAAAAAATCGGCGATGCCTTCATCACCGCGGACATTCCCGAGGAACTTGTCACGGCCACCCTCAGCGGAATCGCCGCAAATGCCTGAACTGGCGGTGTACGCCACCTGCCCTGAACATTCCCGTGGCAGGCGCTACCAGGAAGCAGTGCCCCATGGACGAAGCGAATTCCAGCGCGACCGCGACCGCATCATTCATTCCACGGCATTTCGCCGCCTAGAATACAAAACCCAAGTATTCGTCAACCACGAAGGAGACCTTTTCCGCACACGGCTCACCCACAGCCTGGAAGTAGCGCAGATCGCGCGCTCAATCGCCCGCAGTCTGCGGCTCAACGAAGACCTAGTGGAAGCAATTGCACTGGCGCATGACCTGGGCCATACCCCTTTCGGCCATGCCGGGCAAGACGCCCTGAATTCCTGTATGAAAGACTATGGCGGCTTCGAGCACAACTTGCAATCGCTGCGCGTAGTGGATGTGCTCGAGGAGCGCTATGCGGCATTCGACGGCTTGAACCTGTGCTTTGAGACGCGCGAAGGCATACTCAAGCACTGCTCGCGCAAAAACGCAAAAACTTTGGGGAAGCTGGGCGAACGCTTTCTAAACAAACAGCAACCCTCCCTGGAAGCGCAGTTGTGCAATGTGGCTGATGAGATCGCCTATAACAACCATGACGTGGACGACGGCCTGCGTTCAGGATTGATCAGCTTGGTACACCTCTCCGAAGTCGGAATTTTCAGGCGCCATTTGCAGACGGTGAAAAAGCAGTATCCCTCATTACCAGAGCGGCGATTGATCCACGAAACAGTCAGGCGCATGATCAACACCCTGGTTTCCGATGTTACCCGTCAAAGCCTGCAAAAAATCCGGCAGCTCTCGCCGAAAAATCCCGATGAGGTGCGTGTGGCGGAGCCGCTGGTTGCTTTTAGCCCGAAAATCCGCGAAGAGCAGCAGCAATTGAAACAGTTTCTGCACCAGCATCTATACCAGCACTATCGCGTTACGCGCATGAGCGTGAAGGCAAAACGCATCATTTCCGACTTGTTTCACGCATTCATGGAGAACACCAAGCTGCTGCCACTGCAATTCCAGGAAAAAGCCCGCCGCGACAAGCCAAGAGCGATATCCGACTACATTGCAGGCATGACCGACCGCTATGCCATTCGCGAGCACCGGCGCTTGTTCGCCGTGGAAGAGTTATGGTCGTAAGCCATTCTGGTTCAGGTATTCCCGGGCACGGTTTCCCCAACTCTGCCGCTCTGGTCCGGGCCTCGCCGCACTCAAGTTGAAGCAGGCTATTGAAAGATGTAGACTTAAATGCTTTCGCTCTGATTA
This sequence comes from Burkholderiales bacterium, assembly GCA_035319205.1. GTDB lineage: Bacteria > Pseudomonadota > Gammaproteobacteria > Burkholderiales > JAHFRG01 > JAHFRG01. The sequence goes on from DATHDD010000071.1 coordinate 23,308, forward strand.
TTCTGTTTCACAAGAGCACAGGATACTTGCCCGATAGACGTAACCCTGCTGGCCGTCCTGATTGCATATTCACGAGAGTAAAAAGTGAGCCTACCGCCTGTAAAACAGGGACTGTATGACCCCGCCCGCGAGCACGACGCATGCGGTGTGGGTTTTATTGCTCACATCAAGGGCAACAAAACCCATACCATCATCGAACAAGGTTTGCAGATCCTCAACAACCTCACCCACCGCGGTGCGACCGGCTGGGACCCACTGCTGGGCGACGGTGCCGGCATTCTGATTCAGATTCCCGACGCTTTCTTGCGATCGGCGTGCAAAAAGCCGGGAATCCCATTGCCGAAATTGGGCAGCTATGGCGTTGGGATGGTTTTTTTGCCGCGCACGTCCGATAGCCGTGCGGCTTGTGAGCATGTGGTTGAGAAAATGATAGTAGAAGAAGGCCAGGCGGTCCTCGGCTGGCGCGATGTGCCCACCGATAATAACGGCATCAGCGAAGACGCCAAGCGCCTGGAGCCGCTGGTGCGGCAGGTTTTCGTAAGCTGCGGCTCTGCCTGCCCCGACCAGGACAGTTTCGAGCGCAAGCTGTTCGTGATTCGCAAGCGCATCGAACACGCAGTGCGTACGCTCAGTCTCAGCGATGGGAAAATGTTCTATATACCCTCGTTGTCGAGCCGTACGCTGGTCTACAAAGGTATGCTGCTTGCGCACCAGGTAGGCACTTATTACCGGGACCTTCAGGACCAGCGCATGGTTTCTGCGCTCGCCCTGGTGCATCAGCGCTTTTCCACCAACACATTTCCCACCTGGGAGCTGGCGCATCCGTTCCGCATGATCGCCCACAACGGCGAAATCAACACCTTGCGTGGGAACATCAACTGGATGGCAGCGCGGCGCCAGGCGATGCAGTCGCCTTTGCTCGGCAAAGATCTCGAGAAGCTGTGGCCGCTGATTATCGAAAACCAATCGGATACCGCGTGCTTCGATAATGCCCTGGAGCTTTTAGTCGCCGGCGGCTACTCCCTTGCGCACGCCATGATGCTGCTGATTCCCGAAGCTTGGGCAGGCAACCCTTTGATGGACGAGAGCCGCCGTGCATTTTACGAATATCACGCAGCGCTGATGGAGCCGTGGGATGGCCCGGCAGCAGTGGCCTTTACCGACGGTCGGCAAATCGGCGCCACTCTAGACCGTAACGGTTTACGCCCTGCGCGCTATCTGATAACCGACGATGACATCGTGGTGATGGCTTCAGAAATGGGCGTGCTTGACGTTCCGCAGCACAAAATCGTAAAGAAATGGCGGTTGCAGCCGGGCAAGACTTTTTTGATTGACCTCGAAGCCGGTCGCATTATTGACGACGCTGAGCTCAAGGCGCAATTGTCCACAGCCAAACCCTATCGCGAATGGATCAACCAGTCCAAAGTGGCACTTGAAGAACTCCCCGTTCAGGAATACCAAATAGAAGCCAAAGCCTCGGTGTTGGACCGCCAGCAGGCGTTTGGCTACACCCAGGAAGATTTGAAGTTTATTCTGGCTCCCATGGCGGCGGTAGGCGAAGAAGCGGTAGGCTCCATGGGCAATGACTCGCCGCTGGCGGTGCTCTCCGACAGGCCCAAGCCGCTCTATCACTATTTCAAACAGATGTTCGCGCAGGTGACCAACCCTCCGATAGACTCTATCCGCGAAGAATCGGTAATGTCGCTGGTATCCTTCATCGGTCCGCGTCCTAATCTTCTGGGGATAGACGTCGCCACACCGCCGATGCGTTTGGAAGCCAAACAGCCGGTGCTTACCAGCGAGGATATGGGCAAAATCCTGCACATTGCCGAACACACAAAAGGCGCGTTCCGCTCCTGTGCACTCTCTATTTGCTATCCCGTTGCTCACGGCGCGGCGGGAATGGAGAAGGCGCTCGATACCCTGTGTGACAAAGCGGAGAAAGCCGTGCGCGAAGGCTGCAACATTTTAGTGCTGAACGACCGCGACATTGCGGCGGAGTCTATCGCCATTCCTGCGCTGCTCGCCACCTCGGCGGTGCATCACCACCTGGTGAGAAAGGGGCTGCGCACCAGCACCGGTTTGGTGATTGAGACCGGCTCGGCGCGCGAAGTGCATCATTATGCCCTGCTTGCCGGTTATGGTGCGGAGGCGATTCATCCCTATCTCGCATTTGAAACGCTCGCGCATCTCGGTGATTTCGCTCCAAAGGATTTGATCTACAAGGAGGCGGTCAAGCGCTACAGCAAGGCGATTAACAAGGGCTTGCTCAAGGTAATGTCCAAGATGGGCATTTCCACCTACCAGTCCTACTGCGGCGCGCAGATTTTCGAGGCGGTAGGGCTGAACAGCAGCTTCGTGCAGAAGTATTTCACCGGCACTGCAAGCCAAGTGGAGGGAATTGGAATTCTCGAAGTTGCTGAAGAATCCGTGCGCATGCACAAACTTGCGTTTAGCGATCATCCCCTGTTCCGCAATGCGCTTGATCCGGGCGGCGAATACGCCTACCGGGTGCGCGGTGAAGTACATGCGTGGACGCCGGATTCGATTGCGAAGCTTCAGCATGCGGCCCGCGCCAACAATTTCAAGACTTATAAGGAATATGCCGAGCTGATTAACGAGCAGTCCAAGCGGCTGATGACGCTGCGGGGCCTGTTTGATATCAAGGGATCGCCGAATCCGATTCCCGTTGAGGAAGTCGAACCGGCCAAGGAAATCGTGAAACGATTTTCTACCGGCGCCATGTCCCTGGGCTCGATTTCGCAGGAGGCGCATACCACGCTGGCGATTGCGATGAACCGCATCAAGGGCAAATCCAACACCGGCGAAGGCGGCGAGGACCCGCAGCGCTACAAGCCCATTACCAAAGACGGCATGCTCGCCGATTACGTGCACGGCGTGCTGGTGGATATTCCAGTGAAAACCGGCGATTCACTGCGCTCGTCGATTAAACAGGTGGCATCAGGACGCTTCGGCGTCACCACCGAATATCTGGTGAATGCTGACCAGCTGCAAATCAAGATTGCGCAAGGCGCGAAACCGGGCGAGGGCGGACAACTCCCCGGCTACAAGGTAAGCCCCTATATTGCCAAGGTCCGGCATACCGTGCCGGGGGTGGGGCTGATTTCACCGCCTCCACATCATGATATTTATTCCATCGAGGATATCGCACAGCTCATCCACGATCTGAAGAACGCCAATTCCCGGGCTGCCATCAGCGTCAAGCTGGTCTCCGAGGTCGGCGTGGGCACGGTTGCCGCGGGGGTATGCAAGGCCAAATCCGACTATGTGACGATTGCCGGCCACGACGGCGGCACCGGCGCCTCCCCCTGGAGTTCGATCAAGCACGCCGGCACGCCTTGGGAATTGGGTGTGGCCGAGACGCAGCAAACGCTGGTGTTGAACCGACTGCGCGGGCGTATTACGGTGCAGGCCGACGGCCAGATGAAGACCGGCCGCGACGTTGTGGTAGGCGCATTGCTTGGCGCGGATGAGTTCGGCTTTTCCACCGCGCCTTTGGTGGTGGAAGGGTGCATCATGATGCGCAAATGCCACCTCAACACCTGCCCTGTGGGAGTAGCCACGCAGGATCCGGAACTGCGCAAGAAATTCACCGGCCAGCCGGAGCACGTAGTGAATTATTTCTTTTTCGTCGCCGAGGAAGTGCGCGAGTACATGGCGAAGATGGGATTCCGCACCTTCAACGAGATGATCGGCCGCTCCGACATGCTGGATACTAAGAAGGCGGTGGACCACTGGAAAGCCAGGGGGTTGGATTTCTCGAAAATCTTCCACCGGCCCGACGTGTCCTCGGACGTGGCGCGATACCATTGTGAGCAACAAAATCATGGATTGGAAAAAGCGCTCGACCACAAGTTGATCACCGAAGCGAAAGCCGCGCTCGAGCACCGGCAGCCGGTGGCGATTGAGAGCGCTATTCGCAATACCAACCGTGTGGTGGGAGCGATGCTTTCCGGGGAAGTGGCCAGGCGTTATGGCCATGAAGGCCTGCCGGATGACACGATTTACATCAAGCTCAAAGGTACCGCCGGCCAAAGCTTCGGCGCATTCCTCGCCCACGGAGTGACTTTGGAACTTGAAGGCGAAGGCAATGACTACGTAGGCAAAGGACTGTCTGGAGGGCGCTTGGTGATTTATCCCCCTGCCGACTGCCCCATCGCGCCGGAAAATAACATCATCGTCGGCAACGTAGTGCTGTACGGAGCGATTTCCGGTGAGTGTTATTTCCGCGGCGTCGCAGGAGAGCGTTTTGCGGTGCGCAACTCCGGTGCTATTGCCGTGGTGGAAGGTGTGGGCGACCACGGTTGCGAATACATGACGGGCGGCACTATTGTGGTTCTGGGTTATACCGGCCGCAACTTCGCGGCGGGCATGAGTGGCGGCGTAGCTTATGTCCTCGACGAAGAGGGTGACTTCGAGCGCCGCTGCAACCTGGCGATGGTGGAACTGGAAGCTGTGCCCGAGGAAGCACGGGCTCTGGAAGAACTCGGCGGCGGCGACTTGGAGAGTCATGGCCGCGTCAATGTCAAACATCTGGGGCAGTCGGACGAGCGGCTGCTGCGCGTTCTGATTCAGAAGCATCTGCATTACACCGGCAGCCAGCGGGCGAAAAAAATCCTCGACTATTGGGAAAAATCCCTGCCTAAGTTCGTCAAGGTGATGCCGACCGAGTACCGGCGCGCCCTGAAGGAGATGGCTGCAGCTCAGGAAGGAGCACAACCCAAGGCTGGAATCGCACAGCATGGGTAAAACCACCGGATTCATGGAGATCGCGCGGCACGATCTGCCCGCCCTCCCGGTGGAAGAGCGGGTGCACAGCTTCCGCGAGTTCTACCTGCATCTGCCTGATACCGAGATGGCGAAACAGGGCGCGCGCTGCATGGACTGCGGCATCCCTTTCTGCCAGACCGGCTGCCCCATCAACAACATTATTCCCGACTGGAATGATCTGGTTTACCGCCAGAACTGGCGTGAAGCGCTGGATGTCTTGCATTCGACCAATAACTTCCCCGAGTTTACCGGGCGCATTTGCCCCGCGCCCTGCGAGGCGGCGTGCACACTCAACATCAACGACGATCCGGTCACCATTAAGTCCATTGAGCACACCATAATTGACAAAGGCTGGGAAATGGGCTGGATTGCTCCGCACATCCCCACGCGCAAAACCGGCAAGCGGGTTGCGGTGGTCGGTTCCGGTCCAGCCGGAATGGCTTGCTCGCAGCAACTGGCACGCGCCGGCCACGACGTCGTACTGTTCGAGAAAAGCGACCGCATCGGCGGCCTTTTGCGCTACGGCATTCCCGACTTCAAGATGGAAAAACACCATATTGACCGCCGCATGGAGCAAATGCGCGCTGAAGGCGTGGAATTCCGGGTAAACCAGCACATAGGCATAAACGTGCCGGTAAAGGAGTTACTCGACAGATTCGACGCTGTGGTGCTGACAGGAGGCTCCGAGCATCCGCGCGACCTCCCGGTGCCGGGAAGGGAATTGCGCGGCATTCACTTTGCTATGGAATTTCTGCCGCAGCAGAACAAGGTGAACGCTGGGGATAAGGTTGCCGACCAGCTTATCGCCACAGGCAAGCATGTAGTGGTGATCGGTGGAGGCGATACTGGTTCCGACTGCATCGGCACGTCTATCCGCCAGGGAGCAATCACGGTGACCAATTTCGAACTCCTGCCCCAGCCCCCGCTGGAAGAAAACAAACCCTTGACTTGGCCCGACTGGCCGATGAAATTGCGTACCTCATCTTCCCACGAAGAAGGCTGCTATCGCGACTTCAGCATCGCTACCCGGCGCTTTTCGGGCAAGGAAGGACAGGTCACGACCTTGCATGCCGTGCGGCTGGAGTGGAAAGACGGGAAGATGCAGGAAATATCCGGCACTGAATTCGAAATCAAGGCCGACCTCGTTTTGCTGGCGATGGGTTATCTTCATCCCGTGCACGAGGGGATGCTCAATGAACTGGGTGTGGAGTTTGATAAGCGCGGGAATGTCAAGGCCGATACAGACCGTTACCAGACTTCGATTCCCAAAGTGTTTTCCGCTGGCGACATGCGCCGCGGCCAATCATTGGTGGTGTGGGCCATTCGCGAAGGGCGCCAAGCAGCGCGTGCGGCGGACGAGTACCTGATGGGCAGTTCCGACCTCCCCCGTTAATACATTCACCACGGAGGACGCTGAGGACGCAGAATAAAAAACTTAATTCGCAGGATTTAATCTTGTTAATTCTTCGTAATTCTGTAAATCCTGCCTATTTGAATTTGCTATCCCTCCCGCTCTCTGCGTCCTCTGCGGCTAAATAACTATGCCAAATCTTAAAAACGACACCTTGCTGCGCGCTTTGCTGCGCCAGCCTACTTCCTACACGCCCGTTTGGCTGATGCGCCAGGCCGGGCGCTATTTACCAGAATACAGACAAACCAGAGAACGCGCCGGAGATTTTCTGGCCTTGTGCAGGAACCCCGACCTTGCCACTGAAATTGCGTTGCAACCGCTCGCGCGCTTTAAATTGGATGCCGCCATCCTGTTTTCAGACATTCTTACCATACCCGATGCCATGGGGCTTGGACTTTATTTCTCAGAAAATCAAGGCCCGAAATTCGCCAAGCCGCTGCGCGATGAACGGGATATAGAAAAACTGCGGGTGCCGGATCCCGGCTCGCATTTGCGTTATGTCATGGATGCGGTGAGCCAGATCAAGAAGGCATTGAATAATGAACTGCCGCTCATCGGTTTTTCGGGTAGTCCATTTACCCTCGCCTGCTACATGATTGAAGGTGAAGCAAGTACTGACTTTATCCAACTCAAATCCATGCTCTATCGGCGTCCCGATCTCTTACACCAGGTATTGGCAACCAATGCCCGCGCAGTGACCGCTTACCTCAACGCGCAAATCGAATCCGGTGCGCAAGTGGTGATGGTTTTCGATACCTGGGGTGGAATTCTTACAAACGCTGCATACCGCGAGTTCTCGCTGCACTATATTGAGCAAATATTAAGCCATCTGAAGCGAGAGCATGCTGGCTCTCGAATACCCACCATTGTTTTTACCAAAGGCGGAGGAGAATTTCTGGAAAGCATCGCCGCCACCGGTTGCGATGCCATTGGTTTGGATTGGCGCACCGATATCGGGCTCGCCCGCAAACGCGTGGGACATAAAGTCGCACTGCAAGGAAATCTCGATCCTGCGGTGCTGCTTTCAACTCCCGACATCATTGTCAAGGAAGTGGAAAAAATATTGCAGGGCTTCGGTTCGGGCAACGGTCACGTTTTCAATCTCGGACATGGTGTAATGCAAATAACGCCTCCCGAAAATGTCGCAGTCATGGTGGACGCGGTGCACGACCTGAGCCGAAACCGCCACTGAAACAAGGGTTAAAAAGGTTTCACAGAAAATTTGGCCGCCCTTTTACGGGTCTTTTTTATGCACATGGGAATAGTCTCGCCCGAGCCTAATTCTCTACCCAGCAAGGATTTTTCATTATATCGTCAACCCTATGATTTTGAAACATTTTGTGAAGCTTAAAATTTGAGCAATATAATAAAACCCTTGTGTAAAGCGGGGTTAAATGCAGATTCAAATTTTTATTCACAAAGTTGTCCACTGAATTTGTGCATAAAAAAATTTTGTTTTGCGCGTGTCTTTTCATGACCCGGTAGAATTCCCCTTGCAAATTACATCTGAACATAAGCTTCATATTTTTGGTTTTGCATGATTATTTCTCGCGTTGCACTCGATGTCCCGGTTGAATGCCTGTTCGATTATGCCGCGCCCGGTTTAACCCGCGAGCATATCGGCATGCGCGTGTTGGTACCGTTCGGAAAGAAACAAATGGTGGGCATGGTAATGGACATAACAAGTCAACCAAGCATTTCCCCACAACGCATCAAACCAATTTCATTCCTGTTTCAGGATATCCCTGCCGTCTCCGCGCAAACGCTGAGCCTGTTCAGGTTTTGCAGTGAGTACTATCACTATCCTTTGGGGCAAGTCGTCATGAACGCGCTCCCGTCACTGCTGCGCCGTAAAAAACCCGTCACTCAAAAATCCAGCAACTGGTTTGCTCTAACTGAGACGGGGCGCAAGCTTGATCTTTCTGACTTGCCGGCAAAAGCAGTGGTAAAGCGCAAACTACTTGAGCACCTTAAAGTAGCAGGGACTCTCAGCAAACAAGAACTGTGTAAAGTTTCTGCAAGAGCGCAAAAAACGCTGAACGAAATCATGGCGCTGGGCTGGGTGAAGGAAACCATCAGCTCCGAAGCAACCGCGCCGGCAACTTCAGCACCAATACTCAATTCAGAACAGGCTAATGCCTTGCGACCAATCTGCTTGGGCGAATTCGCTTGCTGGTTGCTTTTCGGCATCACCGGCAGCGGCAAAACAGAGATTTATACGAGTCTGATCTCGCAAGTCCTGGAGCAGGGGAAACAGGCTTTGCTGCTGGTCCCGGAAATCAATCTATCCCCTCAGCTTGAAGCGCTGCTGCGGGGGCGTTTTCCACAACATCGCGTGGTGTGCCTGCACAGCGGGTTAAACGATGGCGAACGGCTGGAAAATTGGCTGCTTGCGCAATCCGGCGAGGCGCAGGTTATTCTCGGCACGAGGCTTGCGGTGTTTGTTCCCGCGCCAAATCTTGCGCTTATCATTGTGGACGAGGAACATGACGCGTCATTTAAGCAGCAGGAGGGATTGCGCTACTCGGCGCGGGATGTCGCGATCTTTCGCGCCAAGCAAGCCGACGTGCCGGTAATTCTTGGTTCAGCCACACCCGCTTTGGAAAGTTACCATCATGCGCTATCAGGGCGCTACCGCATGGCAATTCTTACTCAGCGCGCAGCGGGAAATGCCGAGCTTCCTACCCTGCGCTGTATTGATATCCGCCGCGCCAAACTGAATGAAGGATTGTCCGAGCCTTTAATTGCAGCGCTCAAGGAAAGACTGCAGCGGGGCGAACAAAGCCTGATTTTCATCAACCGCAGGGGTTACGCTCCGGTACTAATGTGCAGCGCGTGCGGATGGATTTCCGGCTGCTCGCGCTGCTCAAGCCGACTGGTGCTGCATTTGCGGGAAAAAAAGCTGCGCTGCCACCACTGCGGGCACGAGGAACGCGTGCCTGTCGCCTGCCCGAGCTGCGGCAACGTAGACCTCATTCCACTGGGGCAAGGCAAGCAGCGGGTAGAAAGCGCTTTGTCGAATTTGTTCCCAAGCGCACGCATCCTGCGCATAGACCGCGACAGCACGCGGCGCAAGGCGGTGTGGCCTGGAATGTTGAAAGACATCCAGGAACATCGAGTGGATATTCTGGTGGGAACGCAAATTCTGGCCAAAGGCCACGATTTCCCCAGGCTTTCCCTGGTTGGTGTTTTGAACCCGGACACGTCCTTGTATAGCACCGACTTCCGCGCCTCGGAGCGACTGTTTGCACAGCTCATGCAGGTGGCAGGGCGCGCGGGCCGCGCCGAAATTCCCGGCGAAGTATTGATTCAAACGCAATTCCCTGATCACCCTTTGTTTGAAGCCCTGCGGCGGCATGATTACGACGCTTTTGCGAAAACCTTGCTTGCTGAACGCAGACACGCCGGGTTACCGCCTTTCATGCATCAAGCACTGCTGCGCGCCGAAGCGACGCATTCCAGCACGGTAATGAGTTATCTTGCTGACGCAGCCAGGCTGGCTTCGCGCATCAGTCGTGAAGTGATGATTTATGATCCAGTTCCGGCGCATATGCCGCGGCTTGCCGGCCGTGAACGCGGGCAATTGCTGGTGCAATGCGCCTCGCGTAAAAAACTTCAGGCGTTTTTGACAGACTGGCACAGCAAACTCATGGAAGCTTCAAGCAAAAAAGTGCGCTGGGCTTTGGATGTGGATCCGTTGGAGTTTTGACTCGCCGCGCCAGCCTGCCAGTAGCAGCAGAAAAACGAGGTCAGTGTAACTTTTCCATCGGGCGGGGTCCAATTCACGCGCGGGTTAGAACGCTGGCCGATTGAGAGATTCTTTTCCAGACATAACTCCATACATCGGCACACGACACGTAGCCGTCAGTCGGCCGAATGGCTCCGGTCTTGATGAGTTGAATGTGAGCGCCGCTTGAAATAGTTACCTGCAAGATTGAAGAAAATCGGCCAAAGCAGGTAAATCAATACCACTATGTAGAATTCCTCTAGGCCTTCGCCAAACGCCCACATTCCGCTGGATGCGTTTTGCTCCGCGATGATCGTTGAGACGGGTGTTCCGGTCGTGAAGGATTCGTAGCTGATCATCAGTTCGCGC
>DATHDD010000072.1:0-4464 GCA_035319205.1 Burkholderiales bacterium
CCCAGCCGTTCATGCACGCCTTGGGCCGGATTTCGTAATAGTCCGGCACCACAAAGTAAATCTTCATCTTGTTGCCGACCCGCTCGCGGAATTTGTTGGTGACTTCTTCGGCGCGCTGCAGCTGCTCTTTGCTGGGCAAAAGATGGTCGCGGTTAAGCAGAGCCCAGCCGTAATACTGGGTATTGGCGAGTTCGACATACTCCGCACCCATGGCTTCCGCCATTTCCAGGATTTGCTGGACGTGATCGATGTTGAGCCGGTGCAGCACCACGTTCAGCACCATCGGGTACTCGTATTGCTTGATCAGCTTCGCAGTCTTCGACTTGAGTTCAAAAGTGCGGGTGCTCGACAGGAAGTCGTTGAGCTCGCGGGTGGAATCCTGGAACGAAAGCTGGATATGATCGAGGCCGCCTTCCTTGAAGGCAGCGATGCGTTTTTCATTGAGCCCGACTCCGGAAGTAATCAGGTTGCTGTAATAGCCCAGCTTGCGCGCCTCGGCGATCAAAATTTCGAGGTCGTCCCGCACCAGCGGCTCGCCGCCTGAGAATCCGAGTTGGGTGACGCCCAGTTCGCGCGACTCGCGCAGCACGCGCAGCCATTCATCAGTGGACAATTCCTTTCCGTAGCGCGTGTAGTCCACCGGGTTGTAGCAAAACACACAGTGCAGCGGGCACTTGTAAGTGATTTCCGCGACCAGCCACAAGGGGTTGGCGACGGGCTTAGCTTGCTTGTTTGGGGTGGATCCAGCCGCGTTCATAAGCTACCTCTAAAAATTTCAATACATCCTGTTGCAGATTGGCGCCGGGAAATGCCTGTTCCAGATTTTTGACAACGTCAGCGATGGGGAGTTTGCCATCGATGCGTTTCAGTATCTCGCCCGCGCTCTGCGAAAGCTTCACCATTCCTTCGGGGTAGAGCAGCACATAAGCCTGCTGCGCCTGCTCCCACTGCAGGCGGAACTGCCTGCCGATTTCCACGATGTCATCGAGGTTCAACCGCGTTTCCACGCTCATGGTTTGATTCCCTCTTTGCAATAATTGATCTGCATCGCATCCACCATTGTCCACAGCACGTCCAGCTTGAATTGCAGAATATCCAGCGCGCGCTCCTGCTGCTCGCGGGTCTTGTAGTGATCCAGGGTGAAGCTCAGCGCGAACTTCACATCGCGGCGCGCCTGGGCCAGACGGTTGCGGAAATACTGGTAGCCTTCCTTGTCGATCCACGGATAATGCTGCGGCCAGTTCTCGAGCCTGCTCTTGTGGATTTCCGGGGCGAAAAGCTCGGTAAGGGAGGAAGTCACCGCTTCCTGCCAGGGGCGGGTGCGGGCAAAGTTGACATACGCGTCCACTGCGAAGCGCACGCCCGGCAAAACGTGCTTCAGCGAAGTGACTTCTTCGCGCTTCAATCCCACTGCTTCCCCGAGCCGGGTCCAAGCCTCGATGCCGCCTTCGTCGCCCTTGGTGCCGTCGTGGTCGATGATGCGCTGGATCCATTCGCGGCGCACATCGCGGTCGGGACAATTGGAGAGAATCGCCGCGTCCTTGATCGGGATGCAAATCTGGTAATAGAAGCGGTTGCATACCCAGCCCTGGATTTGCTCGCGACTGAGCTTGCCTTTGTTCATCGCCACCTGGAACGGGTGATAAATGTGGTAGCGGTCGCCCTTGGCGCGCAGCTGCCGCTCGAATTCCTCCTTACTCCATGGTAATTTTTCCATTGCGCCCATCGTCAGCTCCTGATTTTCATAAGTCTATTTCCATACCATCATACGCCACCTCTATGCCGTTGGCAGTGAGTTCGGCGCGCTCTCGCGACTCTTCATTCAGTATGGGATTGGTGTTGTTGATGTGGATCAAAATCTTGCGCGGTTTGGCGAGCGGCTTCAGCACGCTGATCATGCCGCCTTCGCCGCTTTGCGGCAGATGCCCCATGTCGCGCGAGCTCTGCTTGGAGATGCCGAAACGGATCAGTTCGTCATCGGTCCAGCAGGTGCCGTCCACCAGAAGGCAGTCTGCATTTTTCAAAAAAGGTTCGAGATGCGGCTCGAGTTTGCCGAGGCCCGGCGCGTAAAACAGGTTCTTGCCTGTGCGCCCGTCTTCGATGCGTATGCCGACATTGTCGCCTTCTTGAGGATCCTTGCGATGGGGCGAGTACGGCGGCGCCTTGCTTATCAACGGCACTGCGGTAAAGCGCAAGTGTTGCGCCCCGATTACGCTGAAACTATTGCCGTTATGGGTGGGCAGTTTGTGCCAGTTGACTGTGCAATAATGTCCGAGAACATTGAATAATGGATTCCCGGTAGTGAGGTCTTCGCGCGCCATATCGGTGCAGTAGATTTCCAGAGGTTTCCCTTCGCGCAACATCAACAAGCCAGTGGTGTGGTCGATTTGACTGTCAATCAAAATGATTGCCCTGATGGCTGTATCGCGGATTGAGCGTGCCGGCTGCAGGGCTGGAAAAGCTTTAATTTGAGCAAGAACGTCGGGCGAAGCATTGAACAGTATCCAGTCCAGGTTGTTTTCGCTGATCGCGATTGAGGACTGGGTGCGCGGCTTGGCTTTAATCTTGCCCTTGCGCACACCATCGCAATTGGGGCAGTTGCAGTTCCACTGCGGAAATCCGCCGCCGGCAGAGGCGCCAAGAACTCGAATTTTCATGTTTTATGGCGGGGCTAACTAAGGAAAGGATTTTAATCTCGAAATTTCGATTTAAACCCTTTGCTTAAAATTCTAGCAGGTGAATCTCAAAAGGGGAAACCGGAAGCCCCGTTTCCAAGGCCTCCGGGACGGGCTTGAATTACCGATTAGCAATATACATCGTGACTTCAAAGCCAAAACGCATATCGCTGAATTCAGGTTTGCTCCATTGCATGGTAATCTCCTAAAAGTTTTTGAGCTCAGGCCAGGACTGCATCGCCTGGCGAAATCTTAAGCTTTGGCGTATGCTTACAGCCCGAGATTCTGCAACTATTCTGGTCTACAGCTTTTTGTTTCACATCGGAAAAATCACCAATTGCGGCTCATGATTATCATGAGTTTAGCGGGGTTGAATTGCCTAGAGCGGCACTTTGCACTAATCTTTAATTTGATACCTTGTTAACGTCTTTGTTGCCCCTGAGCTTCTGGTGATCAACCCTCACTTTCATATCGAATGGTACAAGCCGCGCCGGGTTGTCCTGGCCTTGGTGTTTTCCATGCTGATACACGGTGTATTGCTTGCGCTGGTTCCAGGATGGCGTAGCAATGTCTTCAATCCGCCGCCGGTGCTGAACGTCCAGTTACCGGAGTTGGTCCGCCCTGAGCCTGCACCTGCCGCGCCACCTGCCAAGCCACAACCCAAGGCCGTTCCTATGGCCACCGAGCGCGCGCGCAGCGAATTCAAGCTGCCGCAACCGCCTCGAATTGAAACCAGTATCGCTCCACAACCTCGGGAAGAACCGGCGGAAATCCCGCCTGTTGCCCCGCTGCCAGCCGCTCCTGCTCCCGTGCCCGTAGTTGTTGCGAAGGCCGCCCCGGACAGCACGTTGCTCGACAGTTACGGTAAAACACTTTCCGGTTTAATCGCCAAATACCAGCGCTATCCGCGTATTGCGCAGCTGCGCGGCTGGCAGGGCACTGCACAAGTGCAGCTTTCCATTTCTGCGGCGGGGAGAATGGTCAATGTCGTCATCGTGCGCTCCAGCGGTTTTGAAGTGCTTGACGATCAGGCGCTGGAAATGGTGCGGCAGGCGACACCCTTACCGCAGCCGCCGGAGGCCTTGCAAGGTCGCGAATTTACCGTGATGGTGCCGATTGTTTTCAAGCTCTACGACTGAGCGAAAAATAATCCGCCTGATAATCTACCCATTGTTGTTTCTCGGTTTCGGACTGCTACCGGCCGCGCATGCGCGCGGGCTGACACCGCAGCAAGTTGCCCCCGACATCTATGCTTTGGTCGGCAAACAGGAAGCGCTGTCCCAGGCGAACCGCGGGAATATCCTTAACAGCGGATTTATCGTCGGCACAACCGGCGTGATCGTGATCGATCCCGGGCCAAATTATGCGCACGCCGAACTGGTGTTGGCTGCGATACGTAAAATTACCACCAAGCCGGTGCTGCTGGTAATCGACACCCATCCGCATCCCGAGAATGTTCTGGGCAACGATTTCTTCGCCCGACGCGGCGTAACTATTCTAGCGCACAGCCAAACCCTGCAAGCGATGCGCAGCCGCTGCGAGATGTGCTATGAGAACATGCTGAAGGTATTGGGCGAAAAAATCATGGCCGGCACCGTCATTGCTTATCCCAATATGACCGTGAATGAGAGCAGCGACATGACCGTAGCGGGGCGTGAATTAAGCCTGCTCAATTACGGCTGGGGACATACCGAAGGAGACCTTGTGGTAATTGACCGCGCAAGCGGGGTGTTGTTCAGTGGCGGGCTGGTTTCCTTGGATTACATGCCGGTGCTGCAACAGGCAAAGA
>DATHDD010000073.1:0-2474 GCA_035319205.1 Burkholderiales bacterium
ATTCTGCTTTACCTGCTGTGGGACACCAAACCTGTGGAAGGCCAAACGCTGAATGCAGTGGTCTTTCAGTCCATCATCATCAGCTTTGACGGAGGAAGTGAATGGGCTAACCACTTTGCGCTGGCGGTGGTACTGGCGCTGGAAGCAGGATTGCTGCTGGTCGCCGCCAATACCGGTTTTCTCGGTGGGCCTGCGGTGATGGCCAACATGGCCGCAGACTCCTGGGTGCCGCGCCAATTCCGCCAGCTCTCGAGCCGACTAGTGACGCAAAACGGGATTTCCCTGATGGGTCTCGCGGCACTCGCTATTCTCATGTGGACCGGCGGCAGTGTCGATCTTCTCGTGGTGTTGTACAGCATCAATGTATTTCTGACCTTTTCGATGTCGATACTGGGTTTGTGCGTCCACTGGTGGCGCAACCGCCAGTCGCTCGAGCATTGGCGCCGTAGATTCGTGCTTTCGATTTCCGGCCTGGTGGTTACCAGCGGCATTCTGCTGGTTACGGTTATCGAGAAGTTCGGAGAAGGCGGCTGGGTGACGCTGCTGATTACCGGCATGGTAATTGGTATATGCCTGCTGATTAGAATGCACTATGACGAAGTGCGCGAACAGTTGCGCAAAATTGACGAACTGTTTGTTGCAGTACCCACTTGGGATGACAAAGCGCCCGCGCCACAAATCGACCCCTCACAACCCACCGCTGTATTCCTGGTAGGAAAAAACCTTGGGGTGGGAATGCATACTTTGTTATGGGTGCAGCGGCTTTTCCCCAGACATTTCAAAAATTTTATCTTCGTTGCCGCTGGCGAAGTCGACGCGCAAAGCTACGTTGCAAAAGAAACGATGTCTGAATTGCAACAAAAAATCAGCAACTCACTCAAATACTACACCGGCTTCTGCCACAGTCATGGGCTTGCTGCAGCCACCTATCAAGTATTCGGCTGTGATCCTGTGGATGAACTCACCCATCTGACGGAAAAAGTGGCGCAGCAATTTCCCAACTGTGTGTTTTTCGCCAGCAAGCTTATTTTCCAGCACGACAATTTCCTCACACGCATGCTGCACAACCAGACTGCACTCACCATGCAAAACCGGCTCCACTTGCGTGGCATGCAAATGGTGATTCTGCCGATGAAAGTTTCCTGATACGCAGGGTAGCTAAGGCAACAAGACTGTGGAGCCGGTGGTTTTGCGCGACTCAAGGTCGCGGTGCGCCTGTGCTGCTTCTTTCAAAGGATAGGTCTGATTGATGGTAATCTTGACCGCGCCTTTCTTCACTACCGAAAAAAGCTCGGCTGCGCTCTTCAGTAGGTCCTCCCGCTTCGCGGTGTAAGTCATCAGGGTCGGGCGCGTCAGAAACAGCGAGCCCTTTTGGGAAAGAATGGCGAGATCAAAAGGCGGCACCGCGCCCGAGGCGTTGCCGAAGCTCACCATCAAGCCCAGAGGCGCAAGACAGTCGAGCGAACCCATAAAGGTGTCCTTGCCGATGCCGTCATAAACCACTGGTACGCCTGCGCCCTTGGTGATTTCCTTGACCCGTTCCGGGAATTTCTCACGAGTAGTGACGATTACATGCCTGCACCCGGCTTTTTTCGCAAGCTTCGCTTTTTCGTCGCTGCCGACGGTGCCAATCACCGTGGCACCCAAGTGTTTTGCCCATTGGCAGAGGATCTGGCCCACACCTCCAGCTGCTGCATGCACTAAAATCATATTGCCCGCTCTCACTTTGTAGGTGCGTCTGAGCAGATACTGAGCTGTCATGCCCTTAAGCATCATGGCTGCAGCAATTTTTTCATCGACGCCGGAGGGGATTTTAACCAGCCGGTCGGCAGGTCGCAGCACCCATTCCGCGTAAGCACCGACCGGCTGCGCATAAGCGACGCGCTCGCCGGCTTTGAACCCGCTTACTTTTGGCCCCACCGCTTCAACTATTCCCGCGCCTTCCATACCCAGCGTGGCGGGAAGCGCCACGGGATATAACCCGCTGCGATGGTAGGTGTCGATATAATTGAGCCCGATTGCGGTGTTGCGCACCAGCACCTGCCCGGATCCGGGTGTTTCGACCCTGACTTCCTCCCAGCGCATTTTTTCGGGTCCGCCCGTTTCATGGATGCGGATTGCATAAGGCATGGTGTTGCGTCCTCTTAGTTGACCGGATTTATGGATGGGGTTACCCGTTTCCGATGAGTCCGTGGGATAGCGCGATGCGTGCTAATTGTACGGTGCTTTCCACGCCAAGCTTCTGTTTGACAATGGACTGATAGTTGGCCACCGTTTTCCAGTTCAGGTTCAGGGCCTCGGAAATTTCCGTGACCGAATGCCCAATAGCCAGCAGGCGGAATACTTCAAACTCTCGCGCAGACAGCAACTTCAGCACATGTTCGGAGCCGCGGTGCTGCACTGCAAGTTTCTGCGTGATGCCGCGGTCTATATACAATTGATCTTGTGCCACCGCTTGTACCGCTTCGACAAGA
>DATHDD010000074.1:0-2074 GCA_035319205.1 Burkholderiales bacterium
TGCGACCACGTTCATCAACAGGCAAAACATCAGCAGCCATTTCTTGCGCCACTTCTCATCTTCTGAATCAGACGGGCTGATGAATGCTTGAAAAAGCCGATCCAGAAAACCGCCGGAATTGCTCTTTGCTTGTGCTTGATCGGGCATTAGAGTTGTTGTTAATCGAGAATAGGGTAATGTAGTTTCTAGGTTAATCTATTGACTATATGCCGGTCAAGGCAAGTTCGCGCATCCCTTCCCGGAAAGCCCCGTCGCAATCGCGTGGGACTTAATCCGAGGTTCCTTATCATCCCTCGGCAAAAAAATGCGCTAAAATAGCGCGTCTAATTTATGGAGAGAATGCCATGTCCATGGCCGACCGCGATGGTCAGATTTGGTATGACGGCAAGCTGGTGCCGTGGCGCAAAGCCACCACCCACGTGCTTACCCACTCGCTGCATTACGGCCTGGCGGTATTTGAGGGCCTGCGCGCTTATAAGACCGTTACCGGCACCGCCATCTTCAGGCTCAAGGAACATATCGAGCGGCTGTACAACTCGGCGCACATTTACATGATGAATATTCCTTACGACAAGAAAACCATCTTTGAAGCACAAGTAGAAGTGGTGCGCGCCAACAAGCTTACCGAATGCTACATCCGGCCGATCGCGTTTTACGGTTCGGAGAAAATGGGGGTTTCCCCCAAAGGTGCTAAAGTACATGTCGCTATTGCCGCCTGGCCTTGGGGAGCGTATTTGGGCACTGAAGGGCTGGCAAAAGGCATCCGTGTCAAGACCTCGTCTTTTGCGCGCCATCATGTCAACGTGACCATGTGCCGTGCCAAGTACTCCGGCACCTACGCCAACTCCATCCTCGCCAACAATGAAGCGACCGAGCAGGGCTATGACGAAGCGCTGTTGCTGGATGTGGACGGCTTTGTCGCCGAAGGCGCCGGGGAAAACCTGTTCATCGTCAAAAACGGCAGGCTGTACGAACCGGAACTCACTTCGGCGCTCATCGGCATTACCCGCGATGCGGTTATTACGCTGGCGCGCGAGGCGGGTTACGAAGTTTCCGCTAAGCGCATCACGCGCGACGATGTCTACACAGCCGACGAAGCGTTTTTCACAGGCACTGCAGCTGAAGTGACCCCGATCCGCGAACTGGACAACCGCAAAATCGGCTCAGGCAAGCGCGGCCCGGTCACCGCGAAGCTGCAGGCGATGTTTTTCGATTGCGTGACCGGTAAGTCGAAAAAACACCGCGACTGGCTCACTCCGGTTTGAGGAGGGTTGCATGCCGCAAGAACAGACCGTCAACAAGACCCGCCTTATCGAAGTCACGGCCAAGGATCTGCCGTTGCATTGCCCGATGCCCTCACAGCTGTTGTGGAATTCCCATCCTCGCGTTTTTTTGCCGATAGAGGAAACCGGCGAAGCGCTTTGCCCTTACTGCGGCACGCGCTATATCCTCACAGGCGAACCCGTTAAATCCGGGCATTAGTTGTGCCTGCCCGCAAGATCCTCGTCGTCGCTCCTTCCTGGGTAGGCGATGCCGTTCTTGCGCAACCCATATTCAGACGGCTGCACCAGCGATTCCCGGGATTGATTCTGGACGTGCTGGCCCCGCCCTGGGTCGCTGCCATGTTTGAGCGGATGGCCGAAGTCAACCAGACAATATTAAGCCCTTTCCGGCATGGCGAGCTCAAACTTGCGCAGCGCTGGAAGCTGGGGCGCTCGCTGGCGAACACAGGCTATGATCAAGCCATTGTTCTCCCCAATTCGTGGAAATCCGCGCTGGTGCCGTTTTTCGCGGGCATCCCACTGCGCACCGGATTCACCGGGGAAATGCGCTTCGGCCTGCTCAACGATGCAAGGCCACTCGACAAAAAACAATTTCCCTTGATGGTGGAGCGATTCGCGCTGCTCGGCGAGCCGCGCGGCGCAATGCTGCAACGCCCGCTTGCAAATCCCTCTTTGCAAGTATCGGCAAGCCATCGCGAAAACATTCTGAAAAAAATGGGGCTTGATATACAGAAATCCGTTGCGGTGTTTTGTCCGGGCGCGGAATACGGGCCGGCGAAACGCTGGCCTGC
>DATHDD010000075.1:0-2797 GCA_035319205.1 Burkholderiales bacterium
TGAGAGGCGCTACAGCAGGTTCGCGCTTTAATCCCTGCACATCACGCCTCACTGATGAATTACCCGTATCCCATCATCGCCCGCGAAGGCTGGCCGTTCCTTGCGGCGGCCGTCATCGCTTCACTGGTGGTGACAGTTATCGCGCCATGGTATTGCAGCCTGCCTTTGTGGCTGGCAAGTTTATTCATCCTGCAATTTTTCCGCGATCCCCCGCGCAAAATACCGGGTGACGACCGCACCGTAGTGTCGCCTGCTGACGGCCGCATCGTTGCGGTGGAGCGCACTCAAGACCCGTATTTGCAGCGCGATGCGCTGAAAGTGAGCGTGTTTATGAATGTTTTCGACGTGCATTCCAACCGCAGCCCGGTGGCCGGCGTGGTCGAGAAAGACTGGTATCATCCGGGAAAGTATCTCAATGCCGCGCTATCCAAGGCTTCCGGCGAAAACGAGCGCAAAGCGTTGTGGATCAAAACCGTGAACGGCTTCGACGTTGTTTGCGTGCAAATTGCGGGATTGATTGCCAGGCGCATACTTTGTTATGTGCATAGCGGAGACCGGCTCGCGCGCGGCCAGCGCTACGGCTTTATCCGTTTTGGCTCTAGGGTGGATGTGTACCTGCCGCCGGATGTCTTGGTCAAAACCAGCATCGGTGATAAGGTATATGCGGCGGAAAGCGTGCTGGCCGAATTACCCAAGAGGTGATTCATGGAAATGTACGATCCGGAACAACCTAACAAATGGCTGCTGAAGGGCAAGCTCCCCAGGCGCGGGATTTACCTGTTGCCCAATCTCTTTACCACAGCGGCGCTGTTTGCCGGGTTCTATTCGATTGTGCAGGCGATGAACGGCCGGTTCGAATATTCTGCAATAGGCATTCTTATCGCGATGGTGCTTGACGGGCTGGACGGGCGCGTAGCGCGGCTAACCCATACCCAGAGCGCCTTTGGCGCCGAGTATGACAGCCTCTCTGACATGGTGTCCTTTGGCGCTGCGCCGGCGCTGGTTTCCTACGTTTGGGCGCTGCAGACCATGGGCCGGCTGGGCTGGATTGCCGCTTTCGTTTACTGCGCGGGAGCAGCGCTCAGGCTCGCCCGCTTCAACACTACAACCGAAGTGGCGGACAAGCGTTTCTTCCAGGGATTGCCGAGCCCCGCCGCCGCGGCGCTGATCGCGGGATTGGTGTGGGTCATGAATGACTATCAGATAAGAGGCGGGGATGTGCGCTGGCTGGCGTGGTTTTTAACGGTGTTCGCCGGGCTTTCCATGGTGAATAACCTCCGTTTTTACAGCTTCAAGGACATCAACCTCCGCAAGAGCGTGCCTTTCGTTTTCATGCTGCTGCTGGTGCTGTCGTTTGTCCTGATTTCCGTCGACCCGCCGACTGTCTTGTTCAGCGTCTTCGTTGCCTACGCGCTCTCAGGCTATGTCATGTGGTTCTGGGAGTTGAGAAAGCATAAGCACGTGGCTGACGCTTCTTCCGGAAATAAATCGGCGCCCCATTAAGCCCGCTTCTTGCATATTCGCCAAAAAGGCATTATATTTCCTGCACCATGAGTTCCATTTGCAGCATTAGCTTCGTTTCCCGCCTTGCCGGCTTCCTGCTGGCAGGTCTGCTGCTGCGCCTTGCGCGCTAAATACTCTACTTATCCATTTAGTTTTGCTTTGAGCTTCAGAAACCGCTGGCCGGTTTCTGAATTGTGATTTCCAGCATCTTCTAGCGGAGAAAGACATGAAAGAACGTTTGATTATATTCGACACCACCTTGCGCGACGGCGAGCAGAGCCCCGGCGCTTCCATGACGCGCGAGGAAAAAGTGCGCATCGCCAGGCAGCTCGAGCGCATGCGCGTGGATGTCATAGAAGCCGGTTTTCCGGCGGCGAGCAACGGGGATTTCGAGTCGGTGCAGGCGGTTGCCAAAACCATCAAGGACAGCACCGTATGCGCGCTGGCGCGCGCCATCGAGGCGGATGTCGAGCGCGCGGGCGCGGCGCTCAAGGGAGCCGCAGCCACGCGCGTGCATACCTTCATCGCCACCTCTCCCATTCACATGCAAAAAAAGCTGCGCATGACACCTGAACAGGTGCTGGAGCAGGCGGTAAAGGCGGTGCAATGGGCGCGCAAGCATACTGACGATGTGGAGTTTTCACCGGAAGACGCCGGGCGCTCGGAAGTGGATTTCCTGTGCCGCGTGCTGGAAGCGGTGATCAAGGCCGGGGCAAAAACGCTCAACATACCCGATACCGTGGGCTACAACGTGCCCGACCAGTTTGGAAAGCTGATTCGCGAGTTGCGCTCGCGCATTCCCAATTCGGACAAAGCGGTGTTTTCAGTGCATTGCCACAACGATTTGGGTCTGGCGGTGGCGAACTCGCTTTCCGCGGTATTGCAGGGCGCGCGCCAGGTGGAATGCACCATCAATGGCCTCGGCGAGCGCGCCGGCAACGCTGCGCTTGAGGAAATCGTCATGACGGTGCGCACGCGCCAGGATATTTTCCCTTGCGATACTCGCATCGATACTACTCAGATCGTCCCGGCAAGCCGCCTGGTTGCGGGCATCACCGGTTTCACCGTGCAGCCCAATAAAGCCATCGTCGGGGCGAATGCCTTTGCGCATGAATCGGGAATCCACCAGGACGGCGTGCTCAAGCACCGCGAGACCTATGAAATCATGCGCGCCGAAGATGTAGGCTGGGGCGCAAACAAGCTGGTATTGGGCAAGCATTCCGGACGCAACGCTTTCAAGAATCGTCTCATGGAACTCGGGATCGAGCTCGAATCGGAAGACGCGGTCAACGCG
>DATHDD010000076.1:0-2423 GCA_035319205.1 Burkholderiales bacterium
TAACAGGCAAGACAAGAGAAAAGCTGGTTTTCTAACGGACTGTAACATTACACGACCATTCGCTGATTTCAGCGCGATTAGGGAAGCATGCGCTGGAACACGCCGTCTTTTACAAGCAACAGGTGCTGCAGCGCTGCGGCAACGTGCACCGCAATCAAGGTTGCGAAAAAATAAGAAGTATAGACGTGGATGCGGTTGAACAGGTAATAGATGGTCTTGTCTTCCCATCCCAACAATGGCAACTGATAGCCAAAAAACTTTATTCCATATTTGGTGAAATTCGATTCGATGAAGCCGCTCAGCGTCATCACCACCAGGCACACATAAAATAATACATGACTGGCTTCGGTGGCCTTGATCTGCCAGTTTGGCATCGTAGCAGGCAAGTCGGGCACATCGTGGGTTACGCGCCAGCAAAAAAGCCACGCTATGGGAACAGCAGCAACCAGACCGATGGATTTATGCAAATTATAAAAATAGGTTACCGGTGGGGTGCCTTTGGGAATTTCAACCATGTACCAGCCGAGGCCATAGAGCGCGAACACCAGCGCTGCCAGCAGCCAGTGCAGCGCTATGGCGGTCGGCGCGTATCGGGATTGGTGATTATTCATATGCCGCTCGCTAGCGTATCACAAGAGCCGGACATATCGAGTTATGGCCTATCCAGGCTTCCGACTGCTTTCGGCTTCGTCACCACACCCCAGGGTGTATTCAGTCCTGAAATGGTCTTCACCGGCTCGTAGGTATTTGCGTCGATTACATAAAGATCGTTCGATTTGCCGCACGCGACCAGAATCCGGGAATCATCGGGAGTAAAGCTGAAGTGCCAGCAACGGGCTCCCACCGGAATGCTCTTGATGAGCGCATAGCTCTTCGCATCGAAGACCTGCAGCTGCTTGGAGCGGGCGGCGGCCACAAACAGCCGCTCGCCCTTGCGGTCGAAAGCGAGCCCGTACGGGGCGTCGCCGGTCGGCACCGTCTTCAACACATTCAACTGGCGATTGATAAGGAGAAGTTTGTTCGAGAACTCCAAAGTGACGGCGTAGGTTTTCCCGTCTGGGGATACCTTGATGCCCCGCGGGCGATTGCCATATTTCGTGGTATTGATAGTCTTGACCAGCTTCCCGGTCGAGAGATTGTAGATAGTAACGGTATTGTCTCCCTCGTTCGTCACCAGCATCAGCTTCCCGTCAGGGGAAAACTCGATGCCTTCGGTTTCAGGTCCGCTGATCATGGTTTTGACGACGCGCCAATTGTCGAGATCGAGAACAGCAATCCCGGCAGGCAATTTCTTTTCCTCCTTTTCGGACTTGTCGCCCTGTTCGGCCTCGGGCTTTCCTTCCGGGGCGCTGGGCTCATAGCTCACGTAGGCGCGATTGCCGTGCACGCGGATGAACTCCGGGTTTTTGCCGATTGCTATATGCTTCGCGACCTCCAGCGTTGCCGTGTCTATCACCGATATGTTGCCGCTGTCCTTATTCGCGGTGAGCACGTATTTCCCGTCGCTTGTTATACCAATTCCTCGCGGTTCTTGCGCCTGAATATCAATAGTCGCGGCAGGCTCGAGGCTATCGAGATCAATCACGGTAACGCCGCCTTGTTGATTCGAGACATAGGCAAAAGGCGCAGCGAAAGCCGGAATGGCGAAGAATAAAGCGAGAAACACGAGTTTTTTCATCATTTCGTACATCCTTGAGTTAAAAACAGACGCGCAGCCTAATAACACCAGCCGCGCCAATAATACGACAATTAGTTCGGGAAAAGTTCAGGGGTACAAAACAAAAGCGGCGCCTTGTGGGCGCCGCTCAAGTTACAGAACCTGGCTTTGATCAGAAGAACAGAATCGCGCCAAGAGAGATGGCTGTTGCATAGTTGTAACTCTGGACTCCTCCTCCTTGGCCTTGGTCGCGGATCGTGGAGAATTCCTCCACCAGGGTCACCGATTTGGTCAGGCTGTATTGCAGCTGCTGCGTCCGCATGCGGTTAAAGTGAACCAGTGTTCCCTGGGCCACAGCGGAGTTGACATCACCTGAAGCCAAGTTCAGACGGCTCAAGCCGTAGCTGAACGAAGGTTTCCACTTGCCAAAGGCGTGGCTAATCTGGGCATAGCCGCCGTTTGAAACGCGCCGGTTGCCGGTAGCAGAGAAACCATTGAGAAACAGGCCGGTGGTGCCTACGCCTATACCCTGATAGTAATAGAGCACAGGTTCGAAGTCATACACATTGCCCTTGATTAACACATCACCCGCCATTGCAGTAACCCCGGGTTGGTTGGTGTTGAAACCGGCGGCGGAATTCACGGTGGTTCTCTGCCAGATGCCGCTACCTGAAATACGGATATTTTTTATATCCTCGTTCACTTTGAAGTCATAACTTAGCTTGGCTTGGAACTCAGGCACAGATGCACCAGTAGCAACTATTCC
>DATHDD010000077.1:0-3022 GCA_035319205.1 Burkholderiales bacterium
GCAAACCCTGATTGAAAGCGCGCTGGCGCAGAAAAGGAAGGTTCTCAATGAAGCGGAAGCCAAGGCGCTGCTTGCCGCGTTCCATATTCCCGTGGCGCAAACTCTTGTCGCGCGCTCACCCGCAGACGCACTGGTCCTCGCCGAACAAATCGGTTTCCCGGTGGCAATTAAAATCTATTCCCCCGACATCGTGCACAAATCCGACGTCGGCGGAGTCAGGTTGAATATCAACAACGGAAAGGATCTGCTGGCCGCCTATCAGAACATCGTTGCCCAGGTGAACAAGATCCAACCTGAAGCTCGCATCGATGGCATCGCGATTGAGCCGATGTTGAGCAAACCGCACGCAAGAGAAGTGATGATCGGGGTAACCACCGATGCGCTATTTGGGCCGGTAATTGCCTTTGGCGCAGGCGGCATCACCGTTGAAATCGAACAGGACCAGGCGCTTGCGCTGCCACCCCTCAATCATCACCTCATCGAGAATCTCATCAGCCGCACCCGTGTCGCGAAGATGCTCGGCAATTTCCGGAACCTGCCCGAGATCAACCGGGCTGCGCTGGAAAATGTGTTATTGCGCGTCTCTGAAATGGTCTGTGAGCTGCCCAACCTCAGGGAAATGGACATCAATCCGCTGATCCTGGACGAAACGGGCGCAATAGCTGCCGATGCAAGAGTTGTGGTGGATTATCCGCGGCAAGCCAAGGCGGGCCGGTATTCCCATATGGCCATTCATCCCTACCCGTCCTATCTCAAGAAGGAATGGATTTTGCCCGATGCCACCTGCATCACCATCCGCCCGATACGCCCCGAAGACGCGGAAATCGAGCAGCAGTTCGTCCGCAGGCTTTCACCCCAGGCAAGGTATTTCAGGTTTTTCAACCCGATCCGCGAATTGTCACCCGAGTTTCTGGCTCGCCTGACCCAGGTTGACTATGACAAGGAAATGGCACTGATTGTCACAATCCCGGCGGCAGGTGGAGAAACGGAAATCGGCGTGGCGCGCTATAACATCAACCCGGATGGGCAGAGTTGCGAATTTGCCGTCGTCGTTGCGGATGATTGGCAGCGCAAAGGCATAGGCTCGAGGCTCCTCGCTGAGCTTATTGAATGCATTCGCGACAAAGGAATCAAACTCATCGAAGGATGGGTGCTTAAAGAGAATATTGGAATGCTGCAGCTGGTAAAAGCGCTGGGTTTCGATATAACCTCCAGCCCTGATGACCAAAACCTAATGCATGTGGTTAAGCGGCTGTAAATCGCTGCGAATAACCGGCGCTGCGATTATATGAGCTTGGAATAGCGGCGGTGTTCCCGGTCGGTGCGCAGATATTTGTCAAACACCATGCAGATGTCGCGGATGGCGAACCGGCCCCGCTGCGACACGTTGATCCAGCCGTCCTCCAGGGTAAGCAATCCCTGGCGCTCAAATCCCTTGAGTTCCTCCAGTTCCGGTGCAAAGTAATGGTCGAATTCCAGCACATGAGCTTTTTCTATAGCTTCCTTGGACAACTCGAAATGGCACATGAGGGCCTGGATTACTGCGCGCCGCGCCAGATCGTCGGCCGTCAGCTCAATGCCACGCATGATGGGTAATTGCCCGCGATCAAGACAGTCGTAATAATCCTGCAATTCCTTGAAGTTCTGGCAATAGGTGGGCCCGATCTTGCCGATGGCGGATACTCCCAGCGCCACCATGTCGCAATCGGCGTAAGTGGAATAACCCTGGAAGTTGCGATGCAAACGTCCCTGGCGCTGGGCTTGCGCCAATTCATCCTGCGGCTTGGCAAAATGGTCCATGCCGATGTAAATGAATCCCGCATCGATCATGCGTTTGATGGCCAGCCCAAGAAGCTGCAATTTGGCTCCGGCATCGGGCAAGTTGGCTTCATGGATCCTGCGCTGTCCCTTGAATCGTGCGGGGAGATGCGCGTAGCTGTATATTGAAACCCGGTCAGGGTCCATCGCGATTACACTGTCAAGCGTATTGTTGAAGCTCACAACATTTTGGTGCGGCAGGCCGTAAATCAGATCGATGCTTATGGACTTGAATCCTTCGTGGCGCGCTGCACGGATTACGCGCAAAGTTTCTTCCTTGGTCTGTATCCGGTTCACTGCCTTTTGCACAACCGGGTCGAAGTCCTGCACGCCAAAGCTGGCGCGGTTGAATCCTAGCTCAGCGAGCACTGTCATCGTTTCCTCGTCCACGGTGCGCGGATCAATTTCCACTGAATATTCACCTTCCGCAACCATGCGGAAATAGCTGCGGGTTGCCGACATCAACTGGCGCATCTCATCATGTTTGAGAAAAGTGGGCGTGCCGCCGCCCCAGTGAAGTTGAACCACATTCGGATCGCTGCGGAACAACTCGCCTTGCATGGCTATTTCCCGAAGCAAATACTGCAGGTAGTGTGCCACCTTGCTACGGTCCCGGGTAACAATTTTGTTGCAAGCGCAATAAAAGCAGGGACTGCTGCAAAACGGGATGTGCACATACAGCGAAAGCGGACGGATAATGCCACCGATATTGCGTTTTGCCGTCCAGTTCCGGTAAGCATCGGGCCCGAACGCTTCAACAAAACGATCCGCAGTGGGATAGGACGTATAGCGGGGTCCGCTGCGCTCCAGACGCCACAGCAAATCTGCATCCACACCCATAGGGTCTGGTATGAAATTGACCATTTCTGTCGCTGACATCATTCCCACAAGTTGTGCATAATATGAACCCAAGAAAAGAGCTTCGGATTGATCCAGATCAAACTTGGTGCAGCATTTTCTCCCTCGATGGCGCCACAGGTATGCTATCCCTTGACCTGAATCAACTCGTGAAGGGCGAAAAGTATTAGATTTAATTAGTTCTTATTTTCCCTCACGGCCGCAACAGACCGGACTAGGCACGTGCTGTTTAATTTGACCGCAACAGGCGCCGAGTTTGCAACGACCAGCCTGTCGTAGTATGGCTTACCCAGATCACAAGTCTTTGGAGATGTATTAATGGATGCCTTCTGGACCCATCATTCGC
>DATHDD010000078.1:0-9416 GCA_035319205.1 Burkholderiales bacterium
TAAGCCCTATAATGGAGCAACTCCATCGGGTACGGCATGTTATTTCGCGAACTCAACCAGGGCAAATGCAAAACTTATTTGCTGGCCTGTGAAAAGACCCGCAAGGCCTTGTTGATTGACCCTATCCGGGAGAAGACCGACCGCTACCTGGCTACGCTGGCGTATTACGGCTGTTCTCTCGAGCTGGTGATTGATACGCACACGCATGCCGATCACCGCACCGCGGTGTTTGAGCTGAAGGAACTCACCGGCTCCAAAGTGGTGATGCACCGCAGCGCTCCCGCCCCGCACGTGGACATCCATGTCAAGGACGGGCAGACCCTGGCTTGCGGTGAAATTCAGATGCAGGTATTGGCGACTCCGGGCCATACTCCCGATAGCATGAGCCTGTATGCCGATGGTAAGGTTTTCACCGGAGATACGCTGCTGATTCGCGGCACCGGTCGCACCGATTTCGCCGGCGGCGATGCCGGGATGCAGTACGACAGCATTACCGAAAAGCTGTTTACTTTACCCGATGACACGCTGGTGTATCCTGCGCATGACTACCGCGGTAACACTCAATCCAGCATCGGCGAAGAGAAGCGCTTGAATCCCCGCATTGCAAAATGCTCAAGATCAGAATACGTTGAATTAATGGCAAGACTCGGGTTGCCTTTGCCTACCAAAATCCAGGAAGTGCTGCAACCCAACCAAACCGCGCTCGATGACGACCGCATAGCATTTCCCGCCATCGCCGAACTCAGTCAGGTGCGCCAATTGAGTCCGCTCGAGGTGCAGGTGCTGGTTAACAGCGATTCACCGCCGCTGGTTCTCGACGTGCGCGAACCCAACGAATACAGCGGCGAACTGGGGCATATTCCCGGGAGCAAACTGATCCCGCTAAAGTACCTCGCCGACCGCGCAAACGAATTGGAGGCATACAAGAACAAGCATATCATCACCATTTGCCGCGCCGGCGTGCGCAGCAGCACAGCAGCTGCGATACTTACCAGCCTGGGATTCGAGCAGGTGTCGAATCTTCGCGGCGGAATGCTGGAGTGGAACGACGAGAAATTGCCTGTTCAACATTGAGCATTTAGCAATTCCAGAAATCCTCAATCATCGCTTTAAGGAGTAACTCGCATTTTCCTTTGGTGCATGCGTTGGATCGCCATAGACCCCGTCCAGCGAATAATTAGGATGTGATTTTTCGTTTCGCACCAATGCTCCGGCCTGCACCATCTGCCTGCTCCAGAGCTTGGCACGGCTCATGTCAATTTTTCCCGTAGCGATGGCGAGCAAGGTCAAGGTTTCCTGTTCTTCGGTATGACTGACGTAAGATTGTTGCCTGGTTTTTTCTTCCGCTTTTAAATAACGACGAGCTTGATTGACATTTGCCAGATCGCGACTGCGCCGGATTGATTGCGCGCTTCAACTTCGGGTCAAATGAAATTCGCGTCCCATGCACCGCGTGTTTTGGTTGTATTATCTGGCATGAGCCAGAATTTTGGTTGAGAGCCGGGTATTATGCAGCCGCAACATGAATTGACAGCGCCTTCCGATTGGGTGTGCCGTTTTGTGAAATTGATTCCTGCGGGTGGAGCCGTGCTCGATCTGGCCTGCGGCACGGGCCGCCACGCGCGGCTGCTCGCAGGCCTGGGATACCGTGTTGAGGCGGTGGACAGGGATGAATCTCACCTGCAAGCATTGCGCGGCGTCGAGGGGGTGACTGTTAGGCTCGCCGACCTGGAAAGCCGTCCGTGGCCCTACGCCCGTCGGCAATTTGCCGGAATTACCGTGTGCAATTATCTGCATCGTCCGCTTTTTCCCCGTTTGCTGGAAGCACTGGAGCAGGAGGGTGTTTTGATTTACGAAACATTTGCAGTGGGCAACGAGCGTTTTGGCAAGCCAAGCAATCCGGATTTTCTGCTTAAACCCGGGGAACTGCTGGAAGTCGTGCGTGGTCAATTACGGGTAATTGCCTACGAGGATGTGTTTGTTTCGCATCCCAAGCCCGCCATGGTGCAGCGAATCTGCGCACGGCGTGATAACGTTTAAAGGCAGTCGGGAAATTAATGTAAAATACTGTCTCTTAATTATCAGGTAACAGGTAATGCTAAAAGGCAGTCTGGTGGCAATTGTCACCCCGATGCTGGAAGACGGTAGCCTCGATTTTCCTCGGCTGCGCGCCTTGGTGGACTGGCATATACGCGAGGGCACGGACGGCATCGTGGTGGTCGGTACTACCGGCGAATCGCCGACCGTGGATGTCGAGGAACATTGTGAGCTTATCAGTGTCGTGGTCGAGCATGCCAAAAAACGAATTCCGGTGATTGCCGGTACCGGCGCCAATTCTACCACTGAAGCGATCGAGCTTACCCGCTACGCAAAAAAAACCGGCGCCGATTACTGCCTCTCGGTAGTGCCGTATTACAACAAGCCGACCCAGGAAGGTTTATACCTGCATTTTAAGTCGATTGCGGAAAGCGTGGACATACCGCAAATCCTGTATAACGTACCGGGCCGAACTGCCTGCGATTTGCAGAATCAAACCGTGTTGAGGCTTGCGCAAGTGCATAACATTGTCGGCATCAAGGACGCAACGGGAAGCATCGAGCGCAGCACCGACCTGGTGCGTCAGGTGCCGCAGAATTTCGCGGTTTACGATGGCAACGACGCCAGCGCCTTGGCACTGATGGTGCTCGGCGGGCATGGGGTGATTTCGGTAACTGCCAATGTCGCACCCAGGCTCATGCATGAAATGTGCGTTGCCGCATTCAAGGGGGATGTGGCTGCAGCGCGGAGCATCAATAACAAACTGTTTGATTTGCACAAGAATTTGTTTATCGAGGCCAATCCAATTCCGGTGAAATGGGCGGTTGCACAAATGGGTTTGATTGCACCGGGAATACGTCTTCCCTTGACACCGCTTTCGCCGGCCCACCATGAAACGGTAAGAAATGCCATGCAGCAGGCGGGGATCAAAGTGTAGGGCGAGGCAGACAGGGAAAAGTGGACATGAGGAGTTTTGCCAAGAAGGTTATCGTGATGTTGGTAGTCGCGCTCGCGTTGGGCGGTTGCGACTACATTCCTTTTCTAAAGAAGGACGAGTACAAGTCGGCGCAGCAAACGAAGCCGCTGGAAGTGCCGCCCGATCTTACTTCACCCGGCGATAGCGAGCGCAATGCCGCGGCCCAGGGACAGGGCAGCGCAACTTTCTCCCAATTCAGCAAAGAAAAAGGTCAGCAGACCGGCGCAGAAAATGTGCTGCCGGTGTTTGACGAGAGGTTGCGCATTGAGCGCGAAGGCAACCAGCGCTGGCTGGTGGTGCCCGCCAAACCGGAAAAAGTGTGGCCCATGGTCAGGCAGTTCTGGCTGGACAATGGGTTTGAGCTCAAAACGGAAATGCCTGAAGCCGGCGTGATGGAAACGGATTGGGAGGAGCATCGCGAGAAGGTGCCTGAAGGAGGAATCCGCGGCTTGATCAACAAGGTAGTTACCACGGTCACCGCGACATCGCAGCGCGACAAATATCGCACCCGCCTTGAGCGCGGAAACGACCCTGACACCACGGAAATATTTATCAGCCACCGCGGCATGGTCGAAGTATTTGAAAACGAATACCAGGACCACACGATCTGGCAGCCGAGCCCGCCGGATCCCCAGCTCGAAGCCGAAATGCTGTCCAGGCTGATGGTGCGCTTCGGCACCGAGGAGGCGCAGGCCAAGGATCTAGCGACGGCTGCCCCCGCGACTACCCGCGCCAGCCTGAGCAAGCGGCCGGACGGCAGCGGGTTGTTATCTCTTAACGACAGCTTTGACCGAGCCTGGCGGCGTGTGGGCTTGGCGCTTGACCGCGTCGGCTTCACCGTGGAAGACCGCGACCGCTCCCAAGGCCTATATTTCGTTCGTTACGCCGATCCAGACGCCACCGAGTATCATAAGAAGGGATGGCTTGACAAACTGGCATTTTGGAAATCGGATGAGAAAAAAATTCCCAAGAACGAGAGCTACCGCATCATGGTGCGTGGCGAGGGAGAAGAAAGCCAGATTAATGTGTTAAGCAAGGACGGCGTGCCGGAACAATCTGAAACCGGGAATCGAATTTTGACCCTGTTGTATGAACAGTTGAAATGAGGAGCGAACAGAATGTTCCGAGTTCAATGTTCAAGATTCCGAGTTAAATCCGGAGCCAGGAACCCGCAACACGGAACGGTTTTTAACTGATGCGCTTCGCCTCCCTCGGCAGCGGCAGCCAGGGCAACGCCCTTGTGGTGGAAGTCAAACAAACCAGAGTGATGCTGGATTGCGGTTTCGGCATCAATGAAATGGTTTCCAGATTATCCCGCCTGGAACTTACACCACAACAGCTAAGCGCAATAGTCGTGACACACGAGCATTCGGATCACATCGGCGGTGTCGTCAAATTCGCGCGCAAGTTCAATTTGCCGGTATGGCTCACTTTTGGCACTGCAAGTGTATTTCAAGACGAATTTTCCAGCTTGCCTAAGCTCTTCCATATCGTTAATCACCAGCGCTTCAGTATTGGCGACATCGAGCTTGAGCCGTTTCCGGTTCCGCACGACGCGCGCGAGCCCGCGCAATTTGTGTTCGGCGACGGTGCAAAGCGCTTGGGCGTGCTCACTGACACTGGCAGCTCAACCTCGCACATCGAAACTGTTTTAAGCTGCTGTGATGCACTGGTGCTGGAATGCAATTATGATTTGGAGATGCTGAAAAACGGCAGCTATCCGTTTCCTGTCAAGCAGCGCATTTCCGGACGCTTCGGCCATTTGTCGAACGATGAGGCTGCGAAACTGCTCGCCAATCTTGATTGCCGCCGCCTGCAGCATCTTATCGCTGCGCATTTAAGCCAGAACAACAACACTCCTCAGTTGGCAAGATCCGCCCTGGCCCGGGTATTGAATTGCGAGCCGGAGTGGGTGGATGTTGCCGACCAGCAAAACGGTTTTACCTGGCACGAGATTTCATAAGGAAATAAAAAAGCCGGCGCGAACGCCGGCTTTTTTGCCGCCGCGGGAAAATTACTTCTTTTCTTCGGTCTTCTTTTCTTCAGTCTTCTTTTCTTCGGCGCTGGCTGGTTCAGCTGGCTTTGCTGCTTCAGTGGCTGGAGCCGGTGCAGGAGCTGCGGCAGGCGCAGGAGCCATTGCCGGTGCAGGCTGTTCTTTTTTGCCGCAAGCGGCCAAACCCAATACTAACAGGGCGGCAATAAGGAGTAAGCGTTTCATGTAACTTCCTCTTATGTAAAGTTTATAATGATTGCAACTAGGTTATCGGCCCCACCAGGGGTAAGGTGAAATGGCCAACAAATTAATTTTAACATATTTCCAAATTGCTCGGAACGCCTTCAGCTCATCCGCGTAGACCGAGCGTAGTCGCAGGTACCGCCGGGATAGATGCTTCCCATATTTCTTCAAAGCGATCGATAAACTCGTGTGCCTCGTTTAAATCATTGAGTGCCATCAATCCGCGCGGTCTGTCGTAGTGGAAACGGTGGACATAGTGATTTTCGTCAACCACGGTAAATGGATCATATACTTGTTTGGCGTCCGTCCCGGTTTCGCGTATGGCGATGCAGTGGCTGAACTGTTTTAACAAGGACATCATGCGCGGGCAGTGGGAGGTCAGAAACCCGGTGTCGTGCACAACGATGAGTATACGGTTGACTCGGCTCGCGAGCAGGAAACTGCGCAAAAGCTCGTAACGTTCGACTGAATTGAAAGCATTGCTTGCCTGTTTGTCGAAAATTCGGATAGAGCGGCGCGCCTGGGCGATTACCAGGTTAATCGCGGCTTCGTATTCCGCCACGCCTTCGATTTTCTGGTAATGCGTAGAGATATCGGTTGTATTTTCCATGCTGGTTGTGAAAGCTCAAGTCAAGCAACCGATTTTAATATAGCCTGCCTGGTACCATTGGTAAAGCAAAGCCCGTGTTTCCTGGTCAAAATCTGTTTGCGGCTTGAGTTCGCGCCCATCGGCAAGCTTCGATAAGGTTGCAAATGCGCGCCTTCCAGGCCGAAAAGCTTCGCCGTTCATGAATATCAAGTCGTGGCAGAACAGCATTTGGCTTTTCAGGTCGAGATATACACCTTGCGCATTGCATTTGCGGAAAAAGCTTTTGCTCGATATGGCGCGTGACAGCGGCTGGAAAAACACGTGCGTCTTGGGTTCGCTGAGGAACCGTCCGAGAAACAACACCACATCCTGCTTTTCCCAGTGAATGCGCCCGAGCATATTAGTCGCATGGCGCAGCATCGCATCGCTTATTTGTGCGGGGTGCTGCTGTGGAGTAAGCCAGGGATCGCGATATATGCCTTTGATATCCAGATGATCCTGCAGAAAATTCAGGAACTGGGTAGCGAGCTCCTGAGCGGAAGGAGCGCGGAATCCGATTGAATAGGTCATGCAACCATCAAGCGCCACTCCGTTATGTGCGCAATACGGGGGCAGGTACAGCATGTCTCCCATACCCAGCACCCATTCCTGCTCAGGCTTGAAGTTTTTCAAGATTTTGAGCGGCGCCCCTGCCAACAGGCGCAGGTCTTTTTGTGTGCTGATCTGCCACACCCGGCGGCCGCTGCCTTGCAGCAGGAACACATCATAAGAATCAAAATGCGCGCCGACCCCGCCGCCTGATGGAGCATAGCTGATCATAAGATCGTCCAGCCTGGCATACGGGATGAAGCTGAACTGCAGCAACAGGCGCTGCGCCTGCGGCAGGACATGATTCACGTCCTGAACCAGCAAAGTCCATTTGCGATTTGACCGGCCGCGGAAATCCCGCGCGGTAAACGGCCCATGAGAAACTTTCCAGGCGCCGTGTTTTTGCAAAACCAGGCGCGATTGCACGTCATCACGGCATGCCAACTCAAACAGTTGCTCGCGCTTGAGCAAGTCCCGGAATGCCGGGAAGGCATTGCGTATAAGCAATGGTTTCTTCTGCCAGTAGCGCTGCAGGAATTGCTGCGGTGTCAAGCCGCCGAGAAAAGATTTTTTCACTGCTGCACATTACCGTGGCGTCTAAAGTATTTCAAGTTGCATGAAATGCGTTAAAATCAACTTACGTATTCCAGGAGAATGTATGTTGCAGACAGGACTAACAGCACCCGAATTCGATTTACCCGATGCTGACATGCAAATGGTCGGCCTTTCCGGGTTTAAATACAAAAACAACGTGGTGCTGTACTTTTATCCTAAAGACGATACGCCCGGTTGCACCATTGAGGCGATCGAATTCAGTGACTTAGATGACGAATTCGCAAATCTCAATACCATCGTGCTCGGAGTAAGCATGGATGACTGCTTGAGTCATGGTTCGTTTCGCGACAAGCACGGGCTCACCGTGCAGTTGCTGGCCGATACCGAAGGGGAAGTGTGCAGGAAGTACGGTGTATTACAGGAAAAAAAAGTTGAGGGAAAGAAAAAATCCTGTGTAGTGCGCTCCACTTTCATCATAGACAAGCACGGCGTCCTGCGCTACGCGTTTTATAGCGTAAACGCGCGCGGGCATGCTGCGGAAGTATTGAATCTAATTAAAGAGCTCAAATGAAAATCGCAAGGGACACGGTGGTTTCAATCAACTATGAACTCAGCGATGCCGATGGCAGGCTTGTGGAAAAAACGTCCAAGCCAATGAGCTATTTGCACGGCGGTTATGACGGCATGTTCGCGATGGTGGAGGAAGCGCTACAAGGCAAGAGCACAGGCGACAGCTGCAAGGTGACCATGGAGCCTGAGGACGCATTTGGCGAATACGATGGCGAATTGGTGCGCACCGAGCCGCGCCATCTGTTTCCTCAAAATGTCGCAGTTGGCATGCAGTTCGAGGGGGGCACGGAAGGTTCGGAAGAAGCGATAATTTACACTGTTACCAACGTCGCACAAGACAAGGTGACGGTTGATGGAAATCATCCGCTCGCTGGACTGACCCTGAATCTTTCCTGCACCGTGACTGAAGTGCGTGCCGCTACCGAGGAGGAAATAGCGCATGGCCATGTGCATCACGAGGATGGGCATTTTCACTGATTTGTAGGAACCTAATTGAGTTCCCGTTTCAGTCGATAAATAAGTTCCAGCGCCTGTTTCGGGCTCATTTGATCCGGATCGGCCGTTTTCAGTAACTGCAGTAATGGATGTTCTGTCACAGCCGGATCCATTTTCGGCTGTGGTGCGAACATGTCCCCCTGGAAATCCCTGCCTATCCCTTCCTGCTCGAGTTTGAGCAGATATTTTTTTGCGGTGCGGAGAACTGGTTGCGGCACTCCGGCAAGCTGAGCCACCTGCAAGCCGTAACTTTGGTTTGCAGGACCATCTTCTAACGCATGCAGAAAAACGATATGGTCATGGTGCTCGATGGCATCAAGATGCACATTCACCGCCTGGGGATAGTTTTGAGCAAGACGGGTGAGCTCAAAATAATGGGTGGCGAACAGGGTGAATGAGCGGTTCTTTTCCAATAATTGCCCGGCAATTGCCCAAGCCAGCGCCAGGCCATCGAAGGTGGACGTGCCACGCCCGATTTCATCCACCAGCACCAGGCTGGTATCACTCGCATAGTGCAGGATGTTGGCTGCTTCGGTCATTTCCACCATGAAAGTGGAGCGCCCGCCTGCAAGGTCGTCGGAAGAACCGATACGCGTAAAAATCTGATCAATGGGACCAATGACCGCGCTCTTTGCCGGGACAAATGAACCGCAATGTGCGAGCAGCACAATCAGCGCGGTTTGCCGCATATAGGTGGACTTGCCGCCCATGTTGGGGCCGGTGATAAGCAGCATTTGCCTTGTGCGCGACAGCTTGGTGCTGTTGGCGATGAAATGTTCGACCTGCTTTTCCACCACCGGATGCCGTCCATCTTCGATTAGGATTTCCGGCTCGCCGCTGAATTCAGGCAAAGTGTAGTCGAGGCTCGCTGCCCGCTCGGCAAAAGCGGCGAGCACATCCAGCTCGGCAACTGCAGCAGCCGTATTTTGCAAGGTTGGGATATAAGGTGCTAAGGCATTCAGCAGTTGCTCGTAAAGCTGCTTTTCCAGTGCCAGTGCCCGCTCCGCTGCCGATAATGCTTTGTCTTCAAATGTTTTCAGCTCCGGGGTAATGAATCGTTCGGCGTTTTTCATGGTCTGACGGCGCCGGTAATCTTCTGGAACGTGCTCCGCCTGCGCGCGCGAAATCTCAATATAAAAGCCGTGAATCTTGTTGTATTCCACTTTCAGCGTACTCAAGCCGGTGCGGCTCCGCTCGCGCGCTTCGAGCTGCATTAGGAACTTTCCGCAATTGTTCTGAAGCGCGCGCAGCTCGTCGAGCTCGGCATCAAAACCGTCCGCAATTATCCCCCCATCGCGTAACAGCGCTGCGGGTTCGGTTTGCAATGAGCTTTGCAAGAAGCCTGACAGCGCTTCGGGCACGGTGACTGC
>DATHDD010000079.1:0-17965 GCA_035319205.1 Burkholderiales bacterium
AGGATCGGAGCATCGGCCGGATTGACCTTATTATATATCGGCGGTGTGGGCAGGTCCGTGGGAAGCAGGTTTCCGGCAGCATTGATCGCCGCCTGCACCTCCTGCTCGGCAATATCAAGATTGAGAGCCAGGCTGAATTGCAAAGTAATTACCGAGGCGCCGCCCGAACTCGTGGACGACATCTGGTTGAGGCCCGGCATCTGGCCGAATTGGCGCTCGAGCGGAGCGGTGATCGATGAAGTCATCACATCCGGGCTGGCACCGGGGTAGAGAGTGACGACCTGGATAGTGGGATAGTCTACTTCCGGCAGCGCCGACAGCGGCAGCAGGCGGTATGCGATGATGCCGGACAGCAGGATGGCCAGCATAAACAGCGATGTTGCGACCGGCCGCAGGATGAATTGGCGAGAGGGATTCATGCTCCGCCTTAGCGCTCGCCCGCGCGGCGCGATATGGGTTCCACCTTCGCGCCTTCGCGCAGCTTGTCGGTGCCATCAACCACAACGAATTCACCGGGTGCAATGCCGGTATCTATGGCAATTGCATCGCCTTGTGCCGGCCCGGGCTTGATTTGGCGCACCGTCACTGTCTGGTCTGGTTTCATGACATAGACAAAAGTGCCTTGTGTGCCGCGCTGAATGGCCGCCGAATTTATAACCGTCGCGTCTTTCTTGACATTCACCAGCATGCGCACATTAACGAACTGGTTGGGAAACAGGCTGGAGTCATCATTGGAGAATTGCGCCTTGAGCTTGACGGTTCCGGTGGCGGGGTCAATCTGGTTGTCGACGGTGAGCAAGACGCCGCTGGCAAGCTTGACCTTGTTTTCGCGGTCGTATGCGTCCACCGCCAATTTTTCCCCCGCCTGCAGCTTTTTCATCACGCCAGGCAAATTGTCTTCGGGGATTGTGAAGATGACGGTGATTGGCTGCAGCTGGGTAATCACCACCAGACCATTCTGGTCGCTGGCGTGAATAATGTTGCCCGGGTCCACCTGACGCAATCCCACGCGTCCGCTTATGGGAGCCGTAATGCGGGTATAGACTAACTGCAGCTTGGCATTGTCGATCTGCCCCTGGTCGGTTTTTATGGCGCCTTCATATTGACGTACCAGTGCTTCCTGAGTGTCCAGTAGCTGCTTTGCGACTGAATCCTGTTCAAACAGCGTCCGGTAGCGCTCACGGTCGAGCAGCGCGTTTTTCAGCAATGCCTGGTCGCGCGCCATTTGGCCTTCGACCTGCGTCAACTGCACTTGAAATGGCCGAGGGTCGATTTCCGCAAGTAAATCTCCGGCGTGGACGAATTGGCCTTCCTTGAAAGCTATCTTGATCAATTCCCCGTCAACGCGGCTTTTCACGATAACGGTGTTGAGCGGCGTAACCGTGCCAAGACCAGCAAGGTAAACATCGACATCGCTTTGCCGCGCAGGTGCAACCACAACAGGAAGGGCTTTGTCCGGTGAATCCGCTCCGTGCTTGCGGGCGGGCGGTTGCGCATCGCCCAGCTTTGCCAGCAGTAGATATGCGCCTCCGCCCAGAAGGCACAATAAAACTAATCCCATCCACCACCGGCGCAGCGATACTTTTCCCGCAAGCTCGGACGGTTTAAGCGATGTATTTTCTTTGGGCATTGTTAATAGCCTTCATCGCGGCTCCCCTTCAGGTTAAACTTCTGTTAAAAATATGGCGGCTTTGACAATATCCGCATGAAAAACGCACCATGGCAATTGCTATTTAATCATCACAATGAACTTTGAACTTTTCTGCGAGCTGGATTTTTGTAACATATCCTGTCAACGCCATAGTCTGTAACATTGTGTTACACAAATTTGCTTCGTGATCTTGTACAAGCAGGGTATAAATTTTCATGGAAGTTGCAGATCACATTCTGGTTGTGGACGATGATGCCGAAATCAGGCGTCTCCTGAGCGAATATCTTTCTAAAACCGGCTATCGCGTTACGGCCGTCAAGGACGGCGCCGGCATGTGGGAAATTCTTGAAGGCGGGCATGTCGATCTGATTGTTCTCGACCTCATGTTGCCGGGGGATGACGGGCTGCTCCTGTGCAAGGCGTTGAGGACCAAGTACGAAACGCCGGTCATCATGCTTACCGCCCGCGGCGATGAAGCCGATCGCATTGTCGGACTGGAAATCGGTGCGGATGATTATTTGCCGAAGCCTTTCAGTCCCCGTGAACTTCTTGCCCGCATCAAAGTAGTTCTGCGGCGCGCGCGCTCATTGCCCGAGAATCTCAAGCCTGACGAAGCGCGCGCTCTGCGCTTCGCCGAATGGCGGCTCGATACAGTGTCCCGCCATCTGGTGTCGCCCGCAGGCGTGGTGACCCCGTTGAGCGGGTCGGAGTACCGCTTGCTGCGGATATTTCTCAAGCATGCCAATCGAGTTTTGACGAGGGACCAGTTGATGGACCTGATGCAAGGCCGCGAGACCGAGCCTTTTGAACGAAGCATTGATGTTCAGGTAAGCCGCTTGCGGCGGCGTCTGGGGGATGACGCGAGAGAGCAGTCCATCATCAAAACGGTGCGCAATGAAGGCTATGTACTGGCAGCCGATGTGGAGATAGAAAAATGAAATGGCTTCTGCCGAAAAGCCTTTTCGGCCGCATGGTGCTGGTTCTGGTGCTGGGGCTCATCGCCGCGCAAATACTCAGCGCCGTCATCGTGTTCCGTGAACGGGAGCAACATGTCCTCCAGATAAGGGTAACCCGGAGCGCGCAAAGGATGAGCGATGCGGTCCGTGTCTTGGAAGCGCTCAATGCGGATCAACGGCGCAATGTCGTGCAATCATTCGGCAGCAATACGTTTGCAGTGTCGCTGGGAAGCAGCATAGCGCCCCCTGGGGAATCAGATTCTGAATTGAGCGATACCGCCCGCGACTTTGAGACCGGGTTGCGATCCGCTCTGGGCAGTCAAAGAATGATCAGGGTCCAGGCGATGTACGGGGTTGACGCAGGGCCACGCGAACCAGACTCAGGGTCAGCGCGCCCCGGCCCGCTGAAACAAGATGCAACGTCAACGGCTCGAGACTCAAGGTTTCAGCCATTGATGCTTGCCGCACAGGTGAGCCTTGCAGATGGAACGCTGGTGAATTTCCGGGATCAGTTTGCGTGGGAGCCGGGTAGGTGGCCTTTCCGCCTGGCTCTTGATCTTTCCGTGAGACTGGCCGCAGTGGTGATACTTTCGCTTATTGCCGTGCGCTGGGTAACGCAACCCTTGTCGTCGCTTGCCACAGCAGCGGAAAATCTGGGAGAGAACATAAACAGGCCTCCCCTCGACGAATCCGGTCCATCCGAGGTAAGCCGTGCCGCGCGTGCCTTCAACAAGATGCAGTCCCGTTTGGCAAATTACCTCAACGACCGGGCGCGCGTCCTGGCAGCGATGTCTCACGACCTGAAAACACCCATCACGCGCCTGCGTTTGCGAACCGAGTTGCTGGAAGATCCCGACCTCAGGGCCAGGTTTGGAAAAGATCTTGACGAGATGGAGTCAATGGTTTTGTCCACTCTGGATTTCATGCGCGGCATAGAAACTGGTGAACCGTTTCAACCCA
Organism: Burkholderiales bacterium; assembly: GCA_035319205.1. Classification (GTDB taxonomy): domain Bacteria; phylum Pseudomonadota; class Gammaproteobacteria; order Burkholderiales; family JAHFRG01; genus JAHFRG01. Next base: position 3,568 of record DATHDD010000079.1, read on the forward strand.
TCGATGTCATGGCTCTTCTGGAAAGCCTGCAGGGGGATTATGAAGAGACGGGGCATCCGGTCCGCATCCGGGGTCAGGCCACATCTACATTCTTGGGCAAACCTCGCGCACTTAAACGCTGTCTCAACAACCTCATCGAAAATGCCGTTAAGTATGGTAAGACCGCGACTATTACCGTGCGGGATGAAGAAGCGCAGCTGGTTCTTATAGTCGAAGATGAAGGCCCCGGAATTCCCGCGGAAGAACAGGAAAAAGTATTTGCTCCGTTTTATCGTACTGAGAGTTCCCGGAATCGCGACAGCGGAGGCACTGGTTTGGGCCTTAGCATAGCGCGCAGCATTGTGCAGGATCATGGAGGCAACATTACATGCAGAAACCTGGAAACATCAGGGTTGCAGGTCATCGTGACGCTGCCGAAAAGAGCATCCCTTAAAGAAACGGGAGCGCTTAATAGTTAGCCTATGTATAATTTGATGATCAAGACGACCGCATGCGGTTGAGTGGCGTTTAAGTCGGATGGCCGGGAACTTTAGATATCAAAGGGGGTTACAATGGGTAACCCTCTTTGTTTTTTTGAAGCGGTTGTTGCAGTGTGTGTGAAGGGTGCTGGCAATGGCGGATGTTAAGAATCTTTACGACGATGTGATCATGGATCACATCAGGAATGCGCGCAATTATCACAAGCTGGAAGGGGCGAACCGCGAAGCTGAAGGCTCCAATCCGCTGTGCGGAGACGTCATCACGCTTTATCTCAAGCTGAGCGGCGAGGTCATCGAAGACATAGGTTTCCAGTGCACCTGTTGCGGCGTTTCGATGGCTTCGGCTTCCATCATGACCGAAAGCGTGAAAGGCAAGCATAAAAGCGAGGTAAAATCCATTTATCAGCATTTCTCCCGATTGCTTGCGCAAACCCAGCCAGCCAGTTCTTCTGTGACCAACGATCTTTCCGTTCTCGCGGTGGTCCGCGAATATCCGTCGCGCGTCAACTGCGCAACGCTGGCATGGGAAACACTGGAGCAGGCCCTGGACCAGGCATAGAGAGGTGAAACTTGAGCAGACCCCCAGTTGAAAATATCAATGTCTTTTCGCAGGAACTGCTGCTCACGCCTGAGGAAATCAGGAAGCGGCTGCCGCTTACTTCGGCAGCGCAGGACACGGTAGTTGCAGGCCGCAGTGCTGTGCAGAGTATTCTGGATCGCAAGGATCCCCGCTTGCTGATTGTGGTTGGTCCGTGCTCTATTCATGACCTTGCATCGGCTCACGACTATGCGCGCCGTCTCAAGCATCTAAGCGATGAAATTTCCGATACGCTGTTTGTCGTGATGCGGGTGTATTTTGAGAAGCCGCGCACCACCATCGGCTGGAAAGGATTCATCAATGATCCTGAGATGGACGATTCGTTCAGGATCGAGGAAGGCCTGCAAAAAGCCCGCAGGTTATTGCTTGATCTGGGTGAAATGGGTCTTCCCGTCGGAACTGAAGCGCTTGATCCCATCGTTCCCCAGTATTTATCGGACTTGATCACCTGGTCTGCCATAGGCGCCCGCACCACGGAGTCCCAGACTCACCGCGAAATGGCAAGCGGCCTTTCTTCTCCGGTTGGTTTTAAGAACGGCACCGACGGCAGCCTAAAGGTTGCGATCAACGCACTGCTTTCGGTATCCCATCCTCACAGTTTTCTGGGAATAGACAAAAGCGGCCGCTGCGCGGTAATCCGCACTCGCGGCAACCGCTATGCGCATATTGTGTTGCGCGGCGGCAGCACACCCAACTACGATGCACAAAGCATCAGGCTGTGTGAAAAGGAGTTGGCGGCAAACCGGTTGCAGGAAAACATTATGGTGGACTGCAGTCATGCCAACGCCAACCGCGACCATACTTTACAACCTGTCGTGCTGCGCGATTGCGTGCAACAGATTTTGAACGGCAATCAGTCGATTATAGGTTTCATGATGGAGAGCAATATTGAGGCAGGCAACCAGCCGATTCCCGCAGATCGAAATCAACTCAAGTACGGCGTCTCGGTAACCGATCCTTGCATCGACTGGCCGACCACGGAAGCCGCCTTGCGAGAAGCTCGCGGCAAGCTTAAAGGCGGGCGGAAGCGAACCGCTTAGAGCAAACGGCAGAAAATGTCATTTCTTTACAGCCAAACCGTAGGGGTCACCGCCTAGCTTGATCGTCGTAAGCTTTTTCTTCGCGACGAGATCTATAACCGAGAGACCTGCATCGTTGCCGGAAAGCCTTTGCGGGGGATCGTCGGCTACCCGTTTCCCGATCAATGCAAGGTACGCCAATTTTCCGTCAGGAGATATATCAATACTGCTGGGTTTGTCTCCCACTTCGGAAATGGCATCCACCACCTGGCCGTTCGTCATATCAACTACAGATATATTGTTCGAGACCCGGTTCGCAATCAGCGCGTAGTGGCCATCGGGTTTCAGCACCAGGCTGCGCGGATCCGTTCCGGAATGGAAGTGGCCGAGGACCTGCTCAGTGCGTGTATCAACCATGGTGTAGCCGTTGTCTTCACTCGCGGTGATTATGATTTTTCTGCCATCAGGACTAATCGCCATGCTCGCAGCGTCCTTGCCGGCATGATGAATGGTCCCGGTGATTTTCAGAGTGGCAATATCGAGTACGGAGAGCGTTTCGTCGGCGCTGTTGCTGATATAAGCTTTCTTGCCATCGGGGGTAAACAAGGCCATTGCCGGCCGCCTGCCGACATGTATCGTTTTAACAGGCGTAAGACTGCTTGCGTCATACGCTGTCATGCTATTGTCACCACGGTTAATTACCAGCAGCAGCTTATTGTCCGGTGAAACCGCGACATGGTGCGCCATTTTCCCGGCAGGAACGGTTTTAATAGGTTTGCGTGTTTTCGTGTCAATTACTGTGAAATCGCTTGATTTTAGGTTAGCGACATAGGCCTTTTTTTCATCAAGGCTGAAAGTGATATTGTGGGGCTTTTTCCCGGTCGGGATTCTTTCAATCACCTTGAGAGTTGCGCCATCAATAACCTCAACTTTATCAGTGCGCTGATTGGTGACCCAGATTTCGTGCGCTTGGGCAAAAAAGTTTATTGCAGTGAGCATAAGCCCCGTGCCGAGCAGTAAGGAAATTTTAGTTGCGGCAGTGAGGTTCATAGCAGCGAGTTTATAACAGATAGCAGGACACGTATGCCCGTTGCATCGATCAGAACGGAAGCGCGTAATTCAGGCCGAACGGTGCTGTGCGGCCCTATCCTCCAGCCGGGAAGAAGGTATAGCTGATAATTACCAGAATCACCAACAGCACGACGCCCAGCCCCAGGCTCCACCCAATCAGTTTCTTTTCAATGGGCAAAAGGGGCTCGTAGGGCATCTTTTGCATTTCCTCGTTGATTTTCGGTCGCTGTTCCATGGTTTCCGTTCCTCGCGATCAGCCTGGTGCCAACGGTGGTTTCACGCCGGCGAAAAAAATGAAGGAAATCACCAAGCCAACCCAGATGACGAAGCCGAACAAGCAGAGAAGATAAATTGCCACAAGCTTGCCGATGCCTTCCTCCCAAAGTTTTCTGAAGTTGGACATCACTCCAATCGTGAAAAACGTCATGACAAAAAAGATACCGCGGAAGGTATTGGCTTCGCTCATTGCCGACTTGATCTTCGCGGTGAATTCGGGCGTGGCTCCCAGCGCCATGATCAGAATCACCGCGAAAGTCACGATGTAGCCGATGATAAATTTGGGGAAGCGATCCCAGATTTCCCTGACCCTGGCTTTATCGCCTTCCCGCACATGGATATGGGTGGTCCAGATGTAGGCAAGAAGGAAAGCCCAGATGCCGATGAAGATATCGATAAAAACCTTGACCGTTGCGGTGGTGCCGAGTATCCAGCCTTTCTGGAAGTTGATCCCTTGTGCAGCAGCACCCGCTAGGATCAGCGATTCCGTGATCGCCCCGCTGGCTACCGCTGCGCCATCGGTCTTGACTGCAAGTCCCATCCAGGCGCCGGCTACCATGGGTTGGTGCGATAGGAAGGCTTGCGCCAGGAACGGCAGAATGAGCAGCTCGACCACCGCAAAGATTACCACCAGTGATGACACCATAATCGGCACTATCGGGCGGGCGCGTATTGCGCTGCCGGTGGCGATTGCAGCAGATACTCCGCAGATGGAAATGCCGGAGGCGAGCGGAGCTGCCCATTCGCGGCTGAGCTTGAACCACTTGCGCGCTACGAAGTAAACCACCGCCCAATAAATCAAGTAGGCTTCGATGATGGCGGCGAGGCCGCGGAACATCAGCGATGTCGCCAGGCTCAGCTTTTCGGCCGCGATAATCCCAAGGAAACCGCCAAGAATGACTATCGCGGTCTTGATGTACCATTCGGGCCGGACTGCCTCTTTCATCCAATCCGCCAAACCCGGCAGGAAATTGCCAACCGCCAGGCCAGCAATTAGTGCCACGATGAATCCGCCTTCGCTGGTTAGCCTCAAGGACCAGTTGACACCGAATTTCTGCATGTCGGCAGGGGTGGTAACTGCGAAATTAGCGTAGCTCCCGGCGATCCAGCATAGATAACTGATCCAGAACACTGCGGTGAAACCCAGTGCGAATCGCTTGATGTCGCTCTTGAGCGCCCACGCGCCCGCCGACATCACTACGAGCAGAGCCAAGTAGGTTGCAATCAGGGCTCCGAATCCTCCTATGCTTGCGTAGGCTTTGGAGACGGGCGCCAAGGCTTTGGAAATGTCAGTCCACACACCAGCGGCGACAACCCATCCCAAAATATCAGCCCCCGCAAGCGCACCCAGCGCAAGCGCAAAAACAAGCAGGCCAATCCATACCGACAGCCAATCTTCACTGATGCCTTGTGTGGTTTGGTTCATGGTGAAATGAATCTCCAGCGCTGTTCGTTGGCCATTGCTGTTTTCTTCCCAGCAGATAGAGCGACTTTTTTTGAAAGTTTTTAATCATACTTGAGGCTTTCCTAAATTTACAAAGTAGTTTTTGATCTTTGTTTATAACAATTTCTTTTATGAGAACCCAGCACTGAGCGGCAGGAGGGAAATGCTGTGTAACTCGATAGCGAGAGCCAACATAAGAGCTCACTACAACTCCAATGATCCATAGGGGAATTATGGCTACTGTTGTTGCGGTAATCTTGCTTCCTAAATATTGGTATTGCGATTTGCCAGAGCAATTTTTTGTATGGATGCTTTTTTGATGGTCCTTTTCCAATACGTGAAATCTGTCGTTATTAGACGACAATAAAATCTATAATTTATCAAATCAGTAAGTTGTTTTCATTTCATGCCTGTCGTATTACCCCGACAAATTAATAATTTGAAAACGTGAAATTACTTTATGATGTCATTCTATCTTACTGTTCTATTAACAATAACAATATTTGGCATATCTATTGCTAACTTATTCATACAATCAAGCTTTTAATCTAGTCAACATTTGAATAAACAATAGCAATGCTCAATCTTTTACCCAATTTCTGGCTCTCTCTTGGCTTTGGCGCAAGATCCTCACAAGTTGGCGTTCGGCAAGAGAGTCAACCTTGTGCGGTACAAAACCAACTTGCGGCTACTCAGTCCATAAATAAGAGCAAAGCTGAATCCAGTGCATTTGCCAGATTAAGCGCGGAGTTTAGAATATTTGCGGGTTCCGACAGTAATGCGAAAGGCCTAGTGATCGGGATGCGCGATGGCACCGGCATTACACTTACTCAAGGCAAAACTGATAGCACAACCTCTGTCAGTTTCACACCACCGACCGGCCGCATGGGGTATAGCAATGTATCCATCGCCCTTTCTTTGGCGAGGCAACAGTTGGCGGGGCAGGGCATAAACCAGCCTGCTCCACGTCAATTGCAAGCAGCATTAGTTGGTGGAACAATCACCAGCCCGGTTTCCGGCAATTCCATCAAGCTTCATGGCATTTTACAATTGAAAGCACAGGGCATGGGTTGGGGAAAAATCTCCAGTCTGCTGGGAATAAGATTAGGCAGCGTGATTGGCGAAGCGAGACCCGTTCCCACTGTGCTGCAGCCCCACACCAATTCCTGCGCCAGTCTTGTGACTAGGACAGTTCAAATACGGAAATCAATGCCCCAGGCCACAACGTCAATAAGTACAAGCCAATATTCCTCGGCCAAAGCAGGGCAAGTCCCGGAGAACAACGCAAAACATTTAGCAATTTAGTTTGCGTCCAAGTTTTATCGCCCGTTTCCCTCCTCGAGCGGGCTTTTTTTTATTTTTTAGTCTGGAATGCGCTACACCGCGGGCCGTAGCCAAGGCTGTACTTCCCGCTTATTCCACACCCCTGCTGCACGTTTGACAGCTGAATTTTTCGAGATGTATATTACTGACTGGTTAGTCATTTACATCCTCGTATCCAGTGCTTGCTATATCCAAAAAAACCGCAGACAAGCCACGCTGGGAGCGGCGCAAAGAATCGCGGCCCAGCGAGCTGCTCGACGCCGCGCTCGATTTGTTCATTGAGCACGGCTTTAATGCCACGCGCCTCGAGGATGTGGCGCAGCGCGCCGGTGTGAGCAAGGGAACGCTGTATATTTATTTCACCAACAAGGAAGAGCTGTTCAAGGCGGTCATTCGCAAGGGAATGGTGCCTTATTTGCAGCGCGCGGAGCAGCTGATTGATGACTATCATGGCAGCTCGCGCGATCTGATCAAGCTAATCATCAAAGGTTGGTGGGATTCAATAGGCGCAACACGTCTCAGCGGAATTTCCAAGCTGGTGGTGGCTGAATCAGGAAATTTCCCGGAACTCGCCAGGTTTTATCTGGAAGAAGTGATACATCGCGGACAGGGGATTTGCGCGCGCGCATTGCAGCGGGGAATAGATAGTGGTGAGTTCCGCAAAATGGACGTCAACTACGCGCTGCGCATCGTGATTGCGCCCATTGTGTTCCTGTTGATCTGGAAGCATTCGCTGCAACCCTATGAGCGAAAAGCGCTCGATGTCGAGCGCTATCTTAAAACTCATCTTGAAATACTGTTCGACGGAATCTGCAATACGGAAAAGAAACGGTAATCGAGTACTGGATTATTTTTCACGAATAGGACACCGCCATGAATCGCTTATTACTCTTAGCCTTGAGCTTAGGTCTGGGTCTACCGGCGCACGCCGCAGACTTGCTGGAAGTCTACCGGCAGGCGCTCTCGCAAGATGCGCTATACGCTTCTGCACGAGCAGTATGGGAGGCGGGGCAGGAGAAATTGCCGCAGGGACGCGCGCTGCTGTTGCCGAACATCAATGTTACCGGCAACACTACTTATAACAAAGTCGATACTCAGTTACGCAACGTCTCCGTGCCAGGACGTGAGAGTACTTTCAACAGCAATGGGATTACAATTTCCCTTATTCAGCCGCTGTTCAACAAGCAGAGCATCGACCAGTTTTTGGAGTCGAAGTCCCAGCTGGCGCAAAGCGATGCGCAACTGAGCGTGGCGACGCAGGATCTGATTGTGCGAGTGTCGCAGGCGTATTTTGATGTGCTTGCTGCACAGGATAATTTAGAATTCGTATCAGCACAGAAAGCTGCAATAGCCGAGCAGCTCGCCTCGGCAAAACGCAACTTCGAAGTGGGCACGGCTACCATCACTGATACCAATGACGCACAGGCTCGCTACGACCTGGTCACATCACAAGAAATCGCCGCGCTGAACGACCTGGAAGTAAAGAAGCAGGCGCTGGCGCAAATTATCGGTAGCGTGCCTGCGTCACTCAAGTTACTCTCCACCGCCCTGCCTTTGAGCCTGCCGGATCCCAACGACATGGGGCGCTGGGTGGGAGCAGCGCAATCCAACAGTCCGCAAATCAAAGCGCAGGAAGCGGCGCTGGAAGTCGCGAAACGTGAAGTCGAGCGCAACCGCGGCGGGCATTATCCGACCATTAATCTGGTCGGCTCCTACGGCCAGAACGCAACCGGGGCCGGCAATTTCTCGAATGGTGTCGCTACCGCCGCCAACGACACCACCTCCAAGCAGATCGGAGTACAGCTCAATATGCCGATTTACCAAGGCGGGGGTCAGCAATCGCTGGTGAGACAGGCTATTGCCAACCAGGAAAAAGCGAAACAGGATCTGGAAAACGCCCGCCGCAGCGTGACCTACTCCACGCGTCAGGCATTTTTGGGGGTGACCAGCGGCGTAGCTCAGGTGAAGGCGCTGGAGCAGGCGCTGGTGTCGAATCAAACTTCGCTAGATTCCACCAAGCTCGGCCGGGAAGTGGGCGTGCGCACCGAAGTCGACGTGCTCAACGCCCAGCAGCAGTTATACAGCGCCAAACGTGACCTGGCACAGGCGCGCTACAATTTTATTCTCAGCCAATTGCGTCTCAAATCCGCGGCGGGGCAGCTCACTGAACAGGATCTCGCTGAAATCAACCGGTGGTTAAGATAGCTGCAATACATCCCATCCGCTGTGGTAAATTAAACGCTGTCCTGGTTTCAGCAAAGAGTTGATCATGAATCTGAATTGGACGACGATATCCGAAGAAGCGCTAACCTCACTGTCGCACCAGGAGGCGCTTTATCTGCTGATCCCGGTGGCGGTGATGACGGTTTTGCTGCTGCGCTTCCGTCCAGAGGAACGGCGTGATGTAGTCAGCACGCTGCGCTTTTTCTTGGTGAGCCTGGTCGGCATGCTGCTGGCCGGGATTCTGCAAGTCGTTTTCTCCGGCGTTATTACTGCTGTGTTGTATCAGGCGATGCTCATCGCCACCGGTATTGCAGTGATCAAGCTCACGAGCTTGTTTGTGTTCCGTATTGTTCTGCCCGTAGTGCGGCTGCCTGCGGCGCGCATCGTCGAAGATATTTTGACCATCATTGCCTACGCGGCATGGGGGCTGGTGCAGCTGCGTTACGCCGGTCTCGACCTTGGCGGCATTATCACCACTTCGGCAGTCATTACCGGAGTGATCGCTTTTGCCATGCAGGATACATTGGGCAATGTGTTGGGCGGTCTGGCCCTGCAGCTCGACAATTCGATCAACGTGGGTGACTGGATCAAAATGGATGACCTGATCGGCAGGGTGGCGGAAATCCGCTGGCGCTCAACCTCGATTGAAACGCGCAACTGGGAGACGGTCATCATTCCCAACAGCCAGTTGATGAAAAACAAATTCACCGTGCTCGGGCGGCAGGTCGGTAGGCCGCTGCAATGGCGGCGCTGGATTTCATTCAGCGTGGATTACAACGAGACCCCGGCGCGAGTAATCAACACAATAGAGAATGCGATAAATCAGGCGGTGATTCCTCATGTGGCAAAACAACCTCCTGCCAACTGCGTGCTGATGGACTTCGAAAGCGGATCCGGCCGATATTCCTTGCGTTATTGGCTCACTGACTTGATGCACGATGACGCGACTGATTCGGCGGTACGCACGCATATCTATGCCGCTATGCAGCGCGCCGGCATCCGCTTTGCGCTCACAGAACAAAGCATGCGCTTGATAGAGCATGACGAGCAGCACGAGCAACTGGTGAAATCGCGCGAGTTGAACCGCCGCTTGGCGGCGTTGCAGCATGTTGACCTGCTTGCCGGCTTTCATCCTGACGAATTGCGCATCATCGCTGAACGCCTGAAATATGCGCCGTTTGCACGCGGAGCAGTGATGACCAAACAGGGCGCAATAGCGCACTGGCTGTACATCTTGACTTCGGGCGAAGCGGAAGTGGTGCTGGAAACCCCGGAAGGAGAATGCGTAACGCTTGCCACGCTTCCGGCGGGCAGTTTTTTTGGAGAGATGGGGCTGATGACCGGGGATCCGCGCCGCGCCAGCGTGATAGCCAAGACCGATGTTGAATGCTACCGTCTCGACAAAAGCGCCTTCGAAGATGTCCTGCATTCGCGTCCCGATATCGCTGATGAAATTTCGCAAATTCTTGCTTCACGCCGATTTGCCCTGGAACGGGTTCACAAAAACATGAGTTCAGAAAAAAGCGCTGCTGAACTTGCCCAACAACGCAACGAAATCCTTGAAAAGATAAAGCGGTTTTTCGGTATTGGCACAGTGCATTAAGAGCGCTACTCTGGGTCCGCGTCTTTTCCGGCTTATAGCCCTTGGGCTGTTATGCTGGCCGCTCGCGGCGTTGCCGGCACCCCCCCAGGCAGGACTCCAAAACTCGGCAATTGCCACCGCGCATCCGCTTGCCACCGAAGCCGGTTACGAAATTCTCAAGAAAGGTGGCAATGCCTTTGATGCAGCAGTCGCAGTCGCTGCGGCGCTCGCGGTAGTTGAGCCTTACGCTTCAGGACTTGGCGGCGGCGGTTTCTTGCTATTGCATCGCGCTGCCGATGGCAAGCAAGTGATGCTTGATGCGCGCGAAACGGCCCCCTCCCGAGCCAGCGCAGGGATGTATCTCGATGAGCAAGGCCGAGTTATTTCGAAAGCGCCGTTACGCGGCCCGAATGCGGCGGCCATACCCGGTATCCCGGCGGCGCTTGCGCATCTTTCCAAACATTACGGCAGGTTGCCGCTTGCGGTAAGCCTCTCCCCCGCGATCCGCTATGCAAGTGCCGGTGTGCCGGTGGACGCACGTTATGTCGCCATGTGCCAGCGTTTTCAAAGCCAGCTGACCGGCAACGCGCGGCGCCTGTTTCTGGATTTCGGAAGCGTGCCGCAGCAGGGGTTTGTGTTGCGGCAAAAAGCGCTTGCCGCAACACTGGAAGCCATCGCTCGTGGAGGACGTGAAGGTTTTTATCAGGGAAAAGTGGCGCGAGAAATGGTAGATGCGGTGCAGGCCGCAGGGGGAATCTGGGTGCTCGCTGATCTTGCAAATTACCGGGTCGTCGAACGCGAACCGGTGCAATTCACCTACCGGGCACTGCAAATTACCGCTGCGCCATTGCCTTCAGCGGGGGGACTCAGTCTGGCCCAAAGCCTGAATATCCTTGAACAGTTTCCCTTAGCGCTGGCGGAAGAAGATACAAAAGCTCATTTTGTAGTGGAGGCATTGAGGCGCTCGTATCAGGACCGTGCACGCTATCTCGGCGATTCTGATTTTGTTGACGTGCCAATATCACGGTTGCTAAGCAAAGAGTATGCGGCAGCGCGCGCCGCAACGATCGATTCCAATCATGCCACGCCCAGCGCGAAACTGGACGAGGAGCCTGCGGCAATAAACGAAGGGGATAACACCACGCACTTTTCGATTGTCGACCGTGAGGGCAATCGCGTGGCCGCGACACTCAGCATCAATACGCCTTTCGGCAGCGGCTTCGTGCCGGGGAGTACCGGCGTGCTGCTCAACAACGAGATGGACGATTTTTCGGTTGCGCCGGGAACGCCCAACGCCTACCGCTTACAGAGCTATTCCGGCAACGAAATCGCTCCGGGCAAGCGGCCCTTGTCCAGCATGTCGCCGGTTTTTATCGAAGACGACCGGGGCACACTGATACTTGGCACGCCAGGAGGCTCGCGCATTATCAGCACAGTATTGCTTGCGGTACTCGATTATGCGGGCCGGCCGCAGATTGATCTTCAAGCAATGCTGAGCGCTCCGCGTTATCACCATCAATATCTGCCCGACCGCGTGGAGATAGAGCCTGAAGGCTTTACCCAGGAATGGATTTCAAATTTACAAGCCAAAGGACACGTAGTTACAAAAAGCGGCAGGCGCTGGGGAAATATGCAGGCAGTCTATATTGACAAACGCTCAGGGCGCGCGCAGGCGGCAAGTGACCCGCGCGGGCAGGATGGTGCAGGATGGCATTGATGAAGCGAGGGTGGTAAATAAAAATCCTGTATTATTATCGGTGGCCGGAATACTTAAGTTCAGGGGTTTATGAAAACAACGTTTTTGGAATTTGAGCAGCCGATTGCCGAGCTGGAAGCGAAAATCGAGGAACTGCGCTACGCTCAGGATGATTCGGCGCTGGACATATCCGAAGACATTAACCGTCTGCAGAAAAAAAGCCAGGCTCTTACCCGGGAGATATATTCCAAGCTCACCGCGTGGCAGATTTCCCAGGTAGCACGGCACCCCCAGCGGCCTTACACGCTCGATTACGTGCAGAACCTGTTCACCGATTTTGAAGAACTGCACGGTGACCGCAGCTTTGCCGATGATGCTGCGATTGTGGGCGGGCTGGCGCGGTTTAACAATCAATCCGTAATGATAATCGGCCACCAAAAAGGCCGCGATACCAAGGAAAAAATCCGCCGCAACTTCGGCATGCCGCGGCCGGAAGGTTACCGCAAAGCATTGCGGCTCATGAAGACCGCCGAAAAATACGGCATTCCGGTACTGACATTCATTGATACCCCTGGCGCTTACCCCGGCGTGGGCGCGGAAGAAAGAGGGCAATCGGAAGCTATCGGCCGCAATCTTTACGTGATGTCGGAACTCAGGGTGCCTATAGTCTGCAGCGTAATCGGCGAAGGGGGCTCAGGCGGCGCGCTCGCCATCGCAGTGGGTGACTTTGTGCTGATGCTGCAGTACGCAACCTACTCGGTGATTTCGCCAGAAGGCTGCGCTTCAATTCTCTGGAAGAGCGCGGATAAGGCTGCCGACGCAGCAGAAACATTGGGCATTACCTCTACCCGTCTGAAAACCCTGGGGCTGATAGACAAAATCGTCAATGAGCCGCTTGGCGGCGCGCACCGCAACTACGAAGAAATGATGCAGTACATGAAGAAGGCATTGCAGGATTCGCTCAAGCAGGTGCAGGATAAATCCATAGACGAATTGTTGAAGATGCGATTTGAGCGCTTGATGAGTTATGGCAAGTTCAAAGAAATCACACTGCCGTGATCTGCGCTCGCATGTGGCAGAGGTTCTGGCCAGGATACTAAAGTCCAACTCGCATGTTGCGCTCGGCTTGAGCGGAGGGGTGGACTCAGTGGTGCTGCTTGATATTCTGCAGGGGCTCTCCAAAAAACTCCATTTCAGGCTGTCAGCCATTCACGTGAACCACCAGTTAAGTCCAAATGCCGGAGACTGGGCAAAAATTTGCCAGCGCTGGTGCAAAGCGCGTGGAGTTCCCATGAAAACAGTAAAAGTGAATGTCAGTGGAGCGCGCGCTAAAGGCATTGAAGCGGCTGCGCGTGATGCGAGGTATCGGGCTTACTCCCTGCAACAGGCGGACTATGTGGCGCTTGCGCATCATCTGGATGATCAGGCGGAAACCATGCTGCTACTACTGTTGCGGGGCAGCGGTGTCAAGGGCATGAGCGCGATGCCCGAATTGAGGTACCGCAACAAAGAATCCGGTCCCCACATCATCCGGCCTTTGTTGGATGTGCCGCGCTCGGAAATCGAGCAGTATGCAAAATTGCGCAAGCTGAGATGGATCGAGGATGAAAGCAACGTTAATACCGCACTCGACCGCAATTTCCTTAGGCACAAGGTGTTTCCGATAATCGGCAGGCGCTTTCGGGCGTATCGCGAAACGCTGGGCCGGGCGAGCCGGCATTTTGCCGAAGCCGCCGCCTTGCTTGATGAACTGGCGGAACTGGATTCCCGCTATGCAGTGCAGAACGGCAGATTGAATGTGACGGCGCTGCGAAAAATGGCTCCGGCGCGGGCCCGGAACTTGCTGCGCTATTACTTTGCACAAAACGGTGTGCTCATGCCCGGCACCAAAAGACTGGACGAAATTTTGCAGCAAATCATTCATGCCCGGGAGGATGCCAACGTGAGCGTTGCACTGGGCGAACTGGAAGTGCGGCGTTTCAAAGGCGAAGTTTATATTTGCCGCGCCCGTCCTGATCTTGACCCAAAGCTATGCTTGAGCTGGCAGGGCGAGAACAAATTGGAGATCAGCGAACTGGAAGGCGTGATGGGGTTCCGCCGCACCAGGGGTAAAGGCATGGATTATGCCAAGCTCATGCAAAATCCGGTTACCATTCGCGTGCGGCGCGGCGGGGAAAAACTGCGCCCGGATTGCAAGCGGCCAAGGCGCGGCCTGAAAGACCTGCTGCAGGAGTCTAAAATTGCGCCCTGGGAACGATCCCGTCTGCCATTGCTTTTCAGCGGGGACCGCCTGGTGTGCGTCCCAGGAATCGGCATTGATTGCGACTACCAGGCACGGGCGGGGCAGAGGGGTTTGTCTGTTAAATGGCAGGTCAACTATACTGGTAGCAGTAAAGCAAAACAAAACACTGGGCCGGTCTCTATTAATAATTCATAAACTAATAAGGAGAATAGCAATGAAACTCTCTTTCTTGCTGTTAGTTTTATCCGCGCTGGCTGCTGTAGCGCCTGCACAAGCTGCTGAACCCATCATCATCAAATTCAGTCATGTGGTAGCGCAGGATACGCCCAAAGGCAAGGCCGCGTTGACATTCAAGCAGCTCGTCGAAGAGCGCACCAACGGGCGCGTCAAAGTCGAGGTTTATCCCAACAGTCAGCTCTACAAGGACCGCGAGGAAATGGAAGCG
>DATHDD010000080.1:0-17554 GCA_035319205.1 Burkholderiales bacterium
TTTCCTCGGCGCTGGTGTAGGTGCCAAGCAAGACTGCATCCCTGCGACGCGTATCACCCTCCTGTTTGCGTTTTGCGAGTTCCGCCTCTTTGGCCTTGATCTGCTCGGGGGTGAGCGCTGGTTCATTCTTTTTGAGAACCACGCCCCCTTGGTTCAGTTCTACATTGGCACGGTTGATGTATTGAGGGGGGATGCTGTCGCCATAATGGGTGACGCCATTTTCATCCACCCATTTATACATCACGGCAAACGCAGGAACGCCCGCCGTTGCGAGCAGCAGCAACAGGACAGAGTAATTAAATAGATGCAAGAATTTAAGCAGCATTTGCGTTGACACCATATATCTGACGGTATTTCTGTACTGCAAGCAAATTATGCACCAGTTCTTCTTTGGTTTGAAGATAGCTTAGCACATCGTCCAGGGTGATGATGCTGATAACCGGCAGCTCAAATTTCCGCTTTATCTCCTGCACCGCAGAGAGCTCCCCGTTGCCTCGTTCCATGCGATCCAACGCAATTACCAAGCCACAGGGTGCGGCATGGTTTGCGCGTATAAGATCCACCGATTCGCGCACTGAAGTGCCGGCGGAAATCACATCATCAACCATCAATACCCGTCCTTTCAGCGGGGCTCCAACCAATGCGCCGCCCTCGCCATGGTCCTTGGCCTCCTTGCGGTTGAAGCAAAACGGCACATTGTGACCAATTTGCGCAAGCGCGATAGCGGTGCCAGCAACTATTGGAATGCCTTTGTAGGCGGGGCCAAACAGCACGTCAAATTGTATCTTAGCGGAGAGTATGGCTTTGGCGTAAAATTGCGCAAGCCCGAGCAGCGATTCGCCGTCATGAAACGAACCGGCATTGAAAAAATACGGTGATAAACGTCCAGCTCTGGTTTTAAATTCGCCAAAGCGGAGCACGTTTTTGCTTACAGCGAAGCGGATGAAATCCTGTCTGAAATCGGACATATCTGCGGCGCACTTAAAAAGCCAAGTTAATCCGGCGCTATGTTACGCATAATCACCTTAAACCTCAACGGCATCCGCTCCGCGGCAACCAAGGGATTTTTTAGCTGGCTGGCAAAATCCAGCGGTGACATTGTTTGCGTACAGGAAGTGAAAGCGCAAGCAAATGACATGTCCTCGCAAATGCTAAATCCGCAAAGCTACAACGGATTCTTCCACTACGCGGAGAAAAAAGGTTACAGCGGAGTAGGGATGTATTGCAAGACCAAGCCTGATAAGGTGATAACCGGGCTGGGCGTTGCCGATATTGACGCGGAAGGGAGGTATCTGCGTTGTGATTTCGGAAATTTAAGCGTGGTTTCCGTTTATCTTCCCTCCGGCTCGAGCTCGCAAGAACGGCAAGCCGTGAAATTTAGCTTCATGCGGAGATTCTTCCCGCACTTGCGAGAGATCGCCAATAGCGGCAGGGAATTTGTTCTGTGCGGCGATTGGAACATTGCGCACAAGGAAATTGATTTGAAAAACTGGCGCGGCAACCAGAAAAATTCAGGCTTTCTTCCGGAAGAACGCGCTTGGCTTACTAGAGTATTCGATGAACTCAGCCTGGTGGATGTATTCAGGCGCCTGAATAAGCAGCCGGAACAATATACCTGGTGGTCGAACCGCGGCCGGGCATGGGCCAAGAATGTCGGGTGGCGCATTGATTACCACATTGCTACGCCGGGAATTGCGGGTAAAGCCAAGCGCGCGAGTATTTATAAAAGCAAGCGCTTCTCCGACCATGCGCCGCTTACCATTGATTATGATCACCGGCTTTGAGTTGCGCTATCCTATACCGTGCAATCATCAATCGAAAAAACCAACCCCTACCTTGAAGTTTTCCGCAGCCGGCGCATCGCTGTGGTGTTGTTATTCGGATTTTTTTCCGGCCTGCCGCTCGCGCTGACAGGAAGCACCTTGCAGGCGTGGCTCACGGTTTCCAACATTGATATCAAAACCATCGCCTGGTTTTCATGGATCGGCGTGCCTTATCTAGTCAAATTCCTGTGGTCGCCGTTCATGGACCGTTTTGTACCGCCGTGGTTGGGGCGCCGGCGCGGCTGGATGTTGGTTACCCAGCTGGGATTATTGCTTGGCATCATCGCCATGGGGCTGACTTCCCCTGACGACTCGCTGCTGCTCGTGGGATTGTTTGCATTGTGGGTGGCGTTTGCCTCCGCCTCGCAAGACATCGTGGTGGATGCCTACCGCACCGATTTGTTGAGCCAGCCCGAGCGCGGCATGGGCGCGGCGGTAAGCGTGCTTGGCTATCGCATCGCCATACTGGTATCAGGCGGTCTGGCCCTGGTTCTCGCCGACCAGATCGGCTGGAGAGCCACATATTTTCTGATGGCGCTGGTCATGAGCGTGGGCATTCTGACTTCGCTATTTGCGCCGGAGCCGCAAACACCCGCAGCGACACCGCATACTTTGCAGGCGGCGGTGGTTGAGCCGCTCAAGGATTTTTTCTCGCGCGAGGGTGCACTGCTGCTGCTCTTCCTCATCATTCTTTACAAATTCGGCGACGCATTGGCATCCACGCTCACCACCGCATTTCTAATACGCGGTGTGGGTTTTTCACCGACCGATGTGGGCGTTATCAATAAAGGACTGGGGCTCGCGGCGTTGCTGATCGGTGCTCTGATAGGCGGGGCGTTGCTCACGCGCATGAGCCTTTACCGCGCGCTGATGTGGTTCGGCTGGCTGCAGGCGATATCCATTCTCTCTTTCATGTTTCTTGCCTGGGCAGGGAAAAGCTATCCCTGGCTGGTGTTCGCTGTGGGGTTCGAGAATTTGGCAAGCGGCATGGGCACCGCGGCGTTTGTCGCGTTTGCCATGAGCCTGTGCAACCACAGTTTCAGCGCTACGCAATACGCGCTGCTCTCCGCCCTGGCATCGCTCGGTCGTGTATTGTTCGGACCGCTTACCGGGGAAGTGGTGGCCCTGCTGGGCTGGGCCAATTTCTTTTTTATCACTTTTCTTGCCGCTCTGCCTGGCCTGTGGCTGTTGTGGTTGTTGCGCAAGCAGATTCCCACCATCGAAAAAAGCGGCTAGCTGTTATTTTTCCTTCTCGAAACGGTACACGGCGAGACTACCCAGCAGATTCGGCAGCAGCTTGATGACGCTGTCTGCGGTTATCACCACCCGTTCCAGGATGCGCACCCCGTGTACTTCGCAAAATGCCTCGAAATCATCGATGGTGCACAAATGCACGTTGGGTGTGTCGTACCACTGAAAGGGAAGATTTTTGGACACCGGCATGCGGCCGCTGAACACCTGCCAGCGCGCGCGCCAGTACCCGAAGTTGGGAAAGGTAACGATACCTTGGCGTCCCACGCGCAGGATTTCCTTGACGATGCTCTCGGTGTGGCGCATCGCCTGCAAGGTCTGCGACAAGATCACATAATCAAAAGAGTTTGACTCAAAGCCGGAAAGCCCGGTTTCAAGGTCATTTTGAATAACGTTCACGCCGTTCTTAATGCACGCAAGAACTTTGGCGTCGTCAATTTCCACGCCGTAGCCCCGGACCGATAGCGATTGTTTGAGATAGCGAAGCAGCGACCCGTCACCGCAGCCGAGGTCCAGTACTTTCGACCCGGGCTTGATCCAGACGGCAATGGCGGCAAAGTCCGTCCGCTCTTTCAGCGCAGGGTCGTGCAGGATCGTTTCGTCGAATTCGACGCCGCTCATAACTTGATGTTTTCGAAGTAGGCACGCAGCAGTGCGTGGTATTGCGCGTCATCCAGCAAGAACGCATCGTGACCATGCTGCGCGTTGATCTCGGCGTAGCTCACATCGAGTTCGTTGTCGAGCAGGGCTTTAACGATTTCCCGCGAGCGCGCGGGGGGAAAGCGCCAGTCCGATGTAAACGAAGCGACAAAAAACCCCGCCTTGACGCGCTTGAGCGCCGCGGCGAGATTGCCGTTGTAATCATGTGCCGGGTCGAAATAATCCAGCGCCTTGGTCATCAACAAATAGGTATTGGCGTCGAAGCGCGACGCAAATTTGTCGCCCTGGTAGCGCAGATAAGATTCAATCTCGAATTCGACATCGAAATGGAAATTGTACGTTCCGGAACGCAACGCTCGCCCAAACTTCTCCATCATCACATCATCGGACAAATAGGTAATATGGCCGATCATGCGCGCTACGCTTAAGCCGTTTTTAGGTATCACGCCATGCGCATAATAGTTCCCGCCGTGGAAATCCGGGTCGGTCATGATGGCCTGGCGCGCCACTTCGCTGAAGGCGATGTTCTGCGCCGAGAGCTTGGGCGCGGCCGCAATTACCAGCGCATGGCGCATGCGGTCAGGATAGGAGATCGTCCATTGCAGCGCCTGCATCGCGCCGAGGCTGCCGCCGATGCTTGCAGCAAAACAATCAATGCCGAGATGATCGGCAAGCCGCGATTGCGCCGCAACCCAGTCTTCCACCGTGACTACAGGAAAATCCGCGCCGTAGGAATTGCCGGTTTTGGGATTGATGCTGGAAGGCCCGGTCGAGCCGTGACAGCCGCCAAGGTTGTTCACGCCAACCACGAAGAAGCGGTTGGTGTCGAGCGGCTTTCCGGGCCCGACCAGGTTGTCCCACCAGCCGATGTTATTCGGGTCGTCGGCATAATAGCCTGCCACGTGGTGAGTACCGGAAAGCGCATGGCACACCAGCACGGCGTTGGATTTGGCTGCGTTAAGTGTGCCGTAGGTTTCATATACGAGGTCGTAGCTATCCAGCACCGCGCCACATTGGCAGGCAAGCGGCGTGTTGAAGCGCGCTTTCTGCGGCGTGACAATTCCGATGGAATTTTCGGAAGGGGGGCGATCCGCTGTGGCGGGGTCAAAAATCCGGTTGGAAATGCTCGTATTCATTTACAAATTGTTATTTAACCCCGGCAATACGCGTGAACGATGCGTACAAAATAAAAAACCCGCATTATCTGGCGAGCGGGTTTTCTCTTTTAGCTGTATTTATTGAGCGCCCGCAAGCCGAACAAATCGGCGCTTGGTTTCAGATTACTTTGGAGGTCTGCATTTGTCAAGCAAAAAGGCTGGTTCGAGCGGCGAGGCGGCTGCTTAAATTACCCTCCTATACTAATCTAGCTGTTCAGGCGGGATAGCAGCTCGCGCACTTTTTCCGGCTCATCGGCTTTGAGAATCTTTTGCGTGAGCCCGGTGATTTCCGGGATGTTGGTTCTCAGCACTTGCTGTTTAACCGAGAGCAGGTAAGCAGGATGCATCGAGAACTGGCGCAGGCCGAGGCCCAGCAGCAAACGCGTGAGCGAAACATCGCCGGCCATTTCTCCACACACCGCGATGGGAACGCCGGCTTTGTTTGCAGTCGTAATAATATGGGCAATTAAATGCAGCACCGCAGGGTGCAGCGGATCATAGAGATGGGCGACGGCATCGTCGGCGCGGTCTATCGCCAGCGTGTATTGAATCAGATCATTGGTTCCAATTGAGAGAAAGTCGAGTTTCTTAATGAATACACCGAGTGCCAAAGCTGCAGCGGGGATTTCAATCATGCCGCCTATTTCAACACGGTGGTTGTAGGGGATACGGTCTTTGTCGAGACTGGTCTTGGCCAGTTCGATTGATTGCAAAGTTTGGTTAAGCTCGGCGACGTTGGAAAGCATCGGTATCAGGATTCGGATGTTGCCGTAATTGGAGGCGCGCAGTATGGCGCGCAATTGCGTATGGAACATGTGCGGCTCGGCGAGGCAGAGCCGTATGGCGCGCAAGCCTAACGCAGGATTGGGACCGCGCCCGCTGCCATTCATGCTCTTATCGGCGCCCAGATCGAGCGTGCGGATGGTGACCGGCAAACCACGCATTTTATGCGCAACTTTGCGATAAGCTTCCACTTGCTCCTCTTCGCTGGGCAAATCGGGACGGTTCAGGTACAGAAATTCACTGCGGAACAGGCCAATGCCCATCGCGCCGTTCTCCTTCACCTGCTCGATGTCCTGTGGCAACTCAATGTTGGCTTGCAGTTCCACCGTAGTACCATCCAAAGTCGTAGAGCGGGTAAGTTTCAGGCGTTTAAGTTTCTGTCGCTCGAGTTCTCTCTGGTTTTGGCGCAGCTTGTACTCGGCGAGAATTTGCTTGTCAGGATTGACGATCACCACACCCTGGTTGCCGTCTACCACCAGCGTGTCTTCTTCGCGCACCAGCTGCCGCGCCTGGTGCAGCGCCACGATCGAGGGGACGTTCAGGCTGCGAGCGACAATCGCGGTGTGCGACATCGGTCCTCCGATGTCGGTAATGAAGGCAGCGAAGCGATGCTGCTTGAAAAGAATGAGCTCCGCCGGACTCAAGTCATGTGCAACGAGGATGTTGTTCTGCTCGAGGTCGGCAGGCGGGGGCACATGACCTGGGTGACCCAAAAGCGCTTTTAGTATACGTTCACCGACCTGAATAACGTCGGCCTTGCGCTCGCGCAGATAATTATCCTCAATCTCGTCAAACCGCTCGAGCAGTTCATCCAGTTGCTGTTTGAGAGCCCACTCGGCG
The DNA here is from genome assembly GCA_035319205.1 of Burkholderiales bacterium. Lineage (GTDB taxonomy): Bacteria > Pseudomonadota > Gammaproteobacteria > Burkholderiales > JAHFRG01 > JAHFRG01. The sequence goes on from DATHDD010000080.1 coordinate 6,515, forward strand.
TTGCAGTGCTGTTCTTTGATACGTTTCGATGCAGCTTTGGAAATGATAGGGTCGGAAAGAATCATCCGGTGCAGGTCTAGGAAGGCGGCGAGCTCAGTGGGGACGTTGGCCGCCATGTTCTCATGCAGGGTTTGCAGTTCTGCCTGCACTTCCTTGACCGCGGCGTCAAAACGCGCGATTTCTTTTGCTACTTTATGTTCTTGCACAGTGTAATGCGCAACTTCAAGCGTGGCGTGCGAAAGCAGGTGTGCCTGTCCGATAGCAATGCCTTCGGATACTCCGATGCCGTGCATGGTGAAGCTCATTCGCCTTCTCCAAAGCAATTCCCGATCAGGTCCAGCAATGCCTGCAGTGCTTCATTTTCGTCTTCGCCGCTGGCTTCGATGCCAATCGAGCTTCCTTTGCTTGCTGCGAGCATCATTACGCCCATGATGCTTTTTGCGTTGACGCGCTGGCCGTTGCGCGATAGCCAAATATCGCTCTTGAACCGTCCGGCGAGCTGGGTGAGTTTGGCCGCTGCACGCGCGTGCAGCCCAAGTTTGTTGATAATTTCAGCTTCCCGTTGCTGCATCATAACCGTCCGTGGTGATGTGCAGCACGCCTTCGCAGCCCCCTGAGAGCGCTTTTCCCACCACTATTTTCAACGGCTCGTTTCGATAGGTGAGCGCGCGTATCAACATCGGCAGGTTGACGCCTGCTACCCCTTCTACTTTCCCGGGAATCAGCAGTTTGGCTGCGATATTGCACGGCGTAGCGCCGTAGATATCGCTTAACACCAGCACGCCTTTACCCTGATCGAGTTGTTTCACAAGTTTCAGCGCCTGCGGCAAGATCGCCTGCGGGTCGTCGTGCACCGTCACCCCGATTTGCATCAGTTGTGGCGGGCGGCTGCCCATGACATGGCTTACACAGTGGATCAGGCTTTCACCCAGAGTGCCGTGCGCGACAATCAAAATGCCGACCATATTTGTTCCTCGAACTATAAATAATATATTGTTAATTTTACTCCAGCGACATCAACAAAGCAGCAATACCCGGCCCGTTGCTATTTAGGAATTTCGTGAATTACCGTATTTTTTTCCAGGAATCCGGGCGCTTATTGAATGCCCGGGCAGATGAGATTTCAATGCGCCTCGGAGGGTAATCTATTAGAAAGAAAGCTGGGTAGGACCTGTTCAGAGGCCCTTAGTTCTCAGGTCTTGCGCTTCACTGTTTTTTCCAGCGCGTCAAGCATCATCCCCGCGACATTGAAACCCGTCTGATCGGTTATCTCACGCATGCAGGTAGGGCTGGTGACATTGATTTCAGTAAGGTAGTCGCCGATTACGTCGAGCCCGACCAGAATCAATCCTTCCTTGGCAAGTTGCGGTCCGAGGGCTTCGGCGATTTCCTGGTCGCGGGGCGAGAGCGGCTGTGCCACTCCTGTTCCACCGGCGGCGAGATTGGCACGGGTCTCTCCCGGCTTTGGAATGCGCGCCAAGGCATAAGGCGCCGGTATTCCGTCAATCAGCAGAATACGCTTGTCGCCATTGACGACTTCCGGGATGTAGCGTTGCGACATGATGGTCCGTGTTCCATGCTGGGTGAGAGTTTCGATGGTAGCGTTGAGATTCACATCCTGTTCGCGTATGCGGAACACCGAGCGGCCCGCCATTCCGTCAAGCGGTTTGAGAATCACATCATGATGCTGCGCCAGGAATTTCAGGATCAGCTCGGCCCGGCGTGTTACCAAGCTCGGTGCAGTAAAAGCATTAAATTTGGCGATGGCGAGCTTTTCGTTGAAATCACGCAATGCCCTTGGTTTGTTGAATACTCTTGCTCCCTGTGTTTCGGCAAGTTCCAGCAAATAAGTGCTGTAGATGTACTCCATGTCGTACGGCGGGTCCTTGCGCATCAGCACCGCATCGAAGCGCTCAAGCGGCATTACTTCAATTTCGCCTGCCCGGTACCAATCGTCCTCATTACCTGTCAGCGTGAGTTTACGTGCATGGCCCAGCACGCGGCCGAGCTGCAATACCACATCTTGCTGCTGCATGACGTACAGCGTATGGCTGCGGGATGCCGCCTCAACCATCATGGCAAAGCTGGAGTCCTTGTAAACCGTAAGGGTGTCAAGAGGATCGAGAACGAAAGCGAAGTTCATGGCTAAGCGGTGGTTTTCTCGAAAATTTTTTCACTTTGCTCGAGTTCGATAGCTGCGGCGAGCAGCGCGAGCCTTGCTATGACTCCATAAGCATAAAAACGATTGGGCACGCAGCCGGGCTGTGTCGGATCGGGCAGCAAGCAGGGGCTCTCGAATGCCAGCGGTACGAAATGCATCCCAGGCGCGTTGAGGTTTTCGTCTGTACCACGGCTGGTGTGCACGCGGTAAAACCCGCCAACCACAAAATGATCGATCATGTAAACTACAGGCTCGGCCACTGCATCGTTGATGCTTTCAAAAGTATGCACGCCTTCCTGTACCATTACTTCGGTGACCGCCAACCCTTCCTTCACCACCGCCATCTTTTTGCGCTGTTTGCTGCTCAAGCCCCGCACTTCGGAAGCATCTTTCACCGTCATGATGCCCATGCCGTAAGTGCCGGCATCGGCCTTGACGATGACAAAAGGCTGTTCCTTGATGCCGTATTCCCGGTATTTGGCGCGGATGTCGTTTAGGATCTGCTCCACCCAACTGGCCAAGCATTCTTCGCCGCGGTGCTCTTGGAAATTGATTTCACCGCAGGTCGCAAAATAGGGATTGATCCGCCAAGGGTCGATTCCGATGAGTTTGGCGAATTCCTCAGCGACTTGTTTATAAGCGTTGAAGTGATTCGATTTGCGTCGCGTAGCCCAACCGGCGTGCAGGGGCGGCAACACCGATTGTTTCAGGTTTTTTAATATTTCCGGAATGCCCGCTGATAAATCGTTATTCAAAACCACTACACAAGGGTCAAAATCGGCAAGCCCGAGGCGGTCACCTTTGCGCACCAGCGGTTCCAGCAGTAGGCTTTTACCGTCCGGAAGCTTCAACTCCGTGGGCGCAGTGATTTCGGGCAGCAAGCTGCCGATGCGTACATTCATTCCCGCCTGGCGCAGGATGGATTGCAGGGCCGCGACATTTTGCAAATAAAAGATATTGCGCGTGTGACTCTCCGGAATCAGCAGCGCGCCCTTGGCCTCGGGACAGACTTTTTCCACAGCCACCATCGCTGCCTGCACACACAACGGCAGGAAATCGGGATTAAGGTTGTTGAACCCCCCCGGAAACAAATTGGTATCCACCGGGGCGAGCTTGAAACCACTGTTGCGCAAATCCACTGAAGCGTAAAACGGCACGCTGTGTTCCTGCCATTGGCCACGCAGCCAGTGTTCGATGGCAGGGACCTTGCTGAGCAGTTGCTTTTCCAGTTCCGGCAATTGCCCTGCAAGCGAGCTAGCCAAATGCGGAATAGGCATAGGAGCGGAAGGAATGAAAGGGTATCGATATTGTAGCGGAAGCGAATAGAAACCGCAGGCGAAAAAAAAGGGGCGCTGGTGCGCCCCCCGGAGGAGAACTTCTTGTTATGACGTTTACAGAACTTGTTCGCCGTGCTGGGTAATATCCAACCCTTCGCGTTCCTGTTCTTCTGTTACGCGCAGGCCAATTACCATGTCGAGCACTTTAAGGATGATAAAGCTCACGATAAAACCGTAAATAAGGGTCGCCCCCACGCCCCATAACTGGGTGAGCACGCTGCCGTCGACGCCGCTGATGTCTTTCACGTTAAATGCACCGGTGAGAATGGCGCCGGTGATACCGCCCACACCGTGCACGCCGAAAGCATCCAGCGAGTCGTCATAGCCCAGCATTTTCTTGAGCGAAGTCGCGCCCCAGAAGCAGAGCGCGCCAGCAGCAACGCCTATGACGAGCGAGCCAACCGGTCCCACGAATCCCGACGCCGGGGTAATTGCTACCAACCCCGCTACTGCACCGGAGCAGATGCCAAGAACGGAGGGTTTGCCCTTGACGATCCATTCAACAAACATCCAGGAGAGCGCGGCTGTGGCAGTGGCGATTTGGGTAACCGCCATCGCCATGCCGGCGCGCCCATCGGCTGCCACCGCAGAACCGGCGTTGAAGCCGAACCAACCCACCCACAGCAAAGAGGCGCCAATGACGGTGAACACCAGGTTATGCGGCGGCATGGCTTCCTTGCCATAACCCACACGCTTGCCCATCACCAATGCGCAGGCCAAGCCCGCGATACCGGCGTTGATGTGCACCACCGTGCCACCCGCGAAGTCGAGCACACCCTTGGCAGCGAGCCAGCCCGAAGGTTCCCACACCCAGTGCGCGATCGGCGAATACACCAGCAGTGACCACAAACCCATGAACCACAGCAACGCTGAAAACTTCATGCGGTCGGCAAATGCTCCGCAAATCAGCGCCGGGGTGATGATGGCAAAAGTCATCTGGAAGCACATGTATACCGATTCGGGTATGGTGAGCCCCAGATGGGAGACCGATACCTTGGAGCCGTTTACAAATACCATGCCGTGAAGCAGGAAACGGTCGAAGCTGCCGAGATAAGCTGTGCTCCCCGGCATAAACGCTAGACTGTAACCTATGACCATCCACAGTACGGTGACCAGGCAGGTGACGGCAAAACTCTGCATCACGGTGGCCAGCACGTTTTTCTTGCGCACCATGCCCCCGTAGAAGAGAGCAAGCCCCGGTACGGTCATCATCAGCACCAGTGCAGTTGAAGCCAGCATCCATGCCGTGTCACCGGAATTGATCTTGGCGACATCAATGACTACCGGCGCAGTGGGTGCCGCAGGAGCTGCAGGTGCCGCAGCCGGAGCAGCGGCAGGCGCAGCTTCAGGCGCTTTTTGCTCATCGGCTGCCAACAACAAACCGCTGAAGTTAAGCGCTGCAAATAAAAACAGAGAGGTAAGTATGCGTTTCATGCTGTTCTCCTTATAGCGCATCAGCGCCGGTTTCACCGGTGCGGATGCGAATGACTTGTTCAAGATCGAAGACAAATACCTTGCCGTCACCGATCTTGCCGGTATTGGCGGCTTTCTCGATGGCCTCGATCACCTGCTCGAGCATTTCCGTTTTGATGGCGGCCTCGATTTTTACCTTGGGCAGAAAATCCACCACGTATTCCGCTCCACGGTAAAGTTCGGTGTGGCCTTTTTGCCGTCCAAAACCCTTGACTTCGGTGACGGTGATGCCTTGCACACCGATGGTGGACAGGGCCTCGCGCACCTCGTCAAGCTTGAACGGCTTGATGATGGCTGTGACTAATTTCATGTTGACTCCTTATGAAGTAAGTAAAAAGCGGTGCTGTCTAAAACTTGAACAGGGCTTCGAGGGCAAACGAATACTGGTTGTTGGTTGGTACCCCTGAAGGATTCTGGAACGCGCCAAACGGCGAATTTCCATTCGAACGGTCATAGCGATATTCGCCGCGCAGCTCGATGTTTTTGTTTGGCAGATAGGCCATGGTATAGGTCATTTCCTTCCATTGCTGCTTCACACCAGTGCGATAACCGTCCCTGTCGTTGAAGTACTCCAGCCGCACTGAGCCGCGCCATTGGTCGGTGAATTGATAATTGGCATAACCTGCAATGCCATTCCATGTGGCAGTGCCATTGCCATCAGCATCGAACGGAGCGACAGTGACGGTGTTTAGCGCACCAGCATTATTTTGCCAGCCGTAATCGTAGTTCAGGATGAAAGTCAGCTTTTCGGTAGCGTTATAGGTTCCGATCAAGTCGAACAGGCCTCGGTAGCCACCTGGGGACGCAGAGGCAGTAGGCTGGCCAGTGCCGCCACAGGAGCTGCCGCAAAGTTGCTCGTTGCCGAAATAACCTGCCGCGGCGAAACTCAGATTTTTGAGCGGCGCGTAGGTAGCCCCGGCTTCAATGGTCTTGCTGCCGTTGGTATCCTGCAAATCATCCCAGCCGTTGTTGAGACCCAATATCAGGCTCAGCGCATCGTTGACTGCGTAGGTGCCACGCACGCCGGTATGGGTAAACGGAATCGCGTAGCCAAACAGAATTGAGCGCGAAAAGTTAGTGTCCTGCGTGGGGTTAATCACTTCCGCGCCTGCAAGCGTTACGAACTTGCCGCCGATTGCGGTGACCGGTCCCCTGGCGTATTGCACGAAAGCCTGGGTCAGATCCACTTTGCTGCTGGCGCCCGGATTCTGGTTGTACGGCGCAATCACATCGGCATCCTCGCCAAATGTGACATTAACCAATGCGCCAAAACCTTCTTTCGGCTGCTTGGCGAGAGTGAACGCTGCTTGGTGCACGCTGAACGAATCATGCTGTGCGTCAAACACCCGGTCCGTAGTACCGCTGACAAAATTGCCGTTGCCGCTGAGATGCGAGTAAGAAACGTCGAGGTAGCCGTTGAGCGTGAGACCCCATGCTTCCAAAACATCGTCGAGCGCAGGAATCGGAATTTTGGGTTTCGCAGGAGCATCTTCCGCCAACGCCAAAGCCGGCATGCTCAGCAAACTCACGGTGAACAGGGCTTGAATGAGTTTTCTCATTTTGTTTCCTTTCTTAAATAATGGAATGCAAAATTGCAGACTCCTCATAGCACACCCCGTGCCAGATTCGATTTTCATGCGAATCAGTCGGTTATGTACCTATCGCAAATCGCTTGAAATAAACGCGCACCACTTTAAAGCCGATTAAATGGATTACGCACAGATACGGTGCGCATGAGTCGGCAATTTGCTAAACTCTATTGAAAAGGCAAATGAGAAAAATGCTGAACCCGAAAATGCTGGATGAGATGAGTAAAAAAATGAGCGAAGTCCTGGCGCAAAGCCCGGCCAAGGATATCGAGAAGAATGCGCGCGCCTTGCTCGCCTCGCTCTTCGCCCGCCTAGATCTGATCACCCGCGAAGAGTTTGACGTACAGCAGGAAGTCTTGAAGCGCACACGCGACAAACTTTACGAAATGGAAAAGCGCGTGGCCGAGCTGGAACAACAATTAAACAAAAAATAAGCTGCGGGCACCTGCTATTGCAGATTCCCATTCAACCTTCAACCCATCGGTAATGTCTCTCGCAGTACTCTACAGCCGCGCACTTTCCGGTATGGAGGCGCCGCAGGTCGTGGTGGAAGTGCACCTGGGATCCGGTCTGCCCAGCTTTACCATCGTAGGACTTCCCGAAGCCGAAGTGAAGGAAAGCAAGGACCGGGTGCGCGCGGCGCTGCTGAATTGCCGCTTTGAATTTCCTGCAAGGCGCATCACGGTAAATTTGGCGCCGGCGGATCTTCCCAAGGAAAGCGGACGTTTCGATTTGCCGATTGCCTTGGGGATACTTGCCGCATCCAGGCAGATTCCTGCGGGCAAGCTCGCTGATTATGAACTCGCTGGAGAACTGGCATTGACCGGCGAGCTGCGCCCGATACGAGGCGCTCTGGCAATGATCTTTTCAGCCTCCCGATCCGGCCGCGCATTTATCCTGCCGCTGGAGAATGCCGCAGAAGCCGCGCTGGTTGAAGAAGCTGAAGTCTATCCGGCTGCTTCGCTCCTGCAGGTATGCGCGCATTTCAACGGGCAGGAGCCGCTCAAGCGCCATATGGAAAAACCTCAGGCCGCGACACCGCTCTACGAGGACATGTGCGAAGTCAAAGGCCAGCAGCACGCCAAGCGCGCGCTGGAAATCGCGGCTGCCGGAGGCCACAGCGTGCTGATGGTGGGGCCGCCCGGCACAGGAAAAAGCATGCTGGCTGCGCGTTTCCCGGGTGTTTTGCCGGAGATGACAGAAGAGCAGGCACTGGAATCGGCGACGATCCAATCGCTGGCGAGCGGCGGTTTTAAAATCGAGAATTGGAAAAAGCGGCCCTACCGCGCTCCGCATCACACCGCTTCAGCTGTCGCATTGGTGGGCGGCGGCGGCAATCCGCGTCCCGGCGAGATTTCGCTGGCGCTGCACGGTGTGCTGTTCCTCGATGAGCTGCCCGAGTTCGATAGAAAAGTTCTGGAAGTGCTGCGCGAGCCGCTGGAATCAGGCCGCATTACTGTATCGCGCGCTGCGCGTCAGGCGGATTTTCCCGCGCAGTTCCAGTTGATTTCGGCGATGAATCCCTGCCCATGCGGGTATCTCGGCCATTTCAGCGGCAAGTGCAAATGCACGCCCGATCAAGTGGTGCGTTACCGCGGCAAGATTTCAGGGCCGCTGCTCGACCGTATTGACATACAAATCGAGGTCCCTGCTGTGCCTGAAGAAGATTTGACCCGGCAGGCAAGCGGTGAGCCTTCCAGTGTCATCAGGGCCCGCGTTGAAGCGGCCTATCAGCAGCAGTTGGCGCGGCAGGGCAAGCCCAATGCGCAGCTTGCCACCAAGGAGATTGACCGCATTTGCTTACCCGATGTCCAAGGCCTGGAATTGCTGAAGCAGGCGATCAGCCGCCTGAGCCTGTCCGCGCGCGCGTATCACCGGATTTTGAAAGTCGCGCGCAGCATCGCAGATCTGGCTGAAGCGCCGCATATCACCGCTGCCCATGTGGCGGAAGCCGTGCAATACCGGCGTTTTTTCGACCGTACCGGGGGATGATTTGACTGCGAGCCTGATATCCCCCTAAAGTTGGCCTTATGAAAAAAACAACGCTCATCATCCTGCAGCTCACTGGTTTCCTGGTATCTTCGTGTGCAGCGGACAAGCCTGTAGATCCGGTCAAAAGCGAGCTCGAATCCGCGGCGGTGTGCTGCGAAAAGTATGAGGGGTTTTATTTCCAGCCGCTCAAGCTTCGTGCTACAGAAAACTTTATCATAGACCGCAGCAGCCAAGCCTTTCTGTTTGATGGCGGCAAGAGCTATTTCAAGGCATTCAGCCTGCCTGTGGCAGCCAACCCTTATTTGGTTATTGTCAGCAGTTATTTCATCGACAAAGAAAAGCGCTCCGGAGAGCCGTACATATTCAGTCCCGTAGTGATGTTTCTCGATGCGGATTATCGGGTCACACGAAAGATTGATGAGGGTGTGGTACCCCCGGTTGATGCGGGCAACAGCATGAATCGCGCCTCGCTGGAAATGGAAATAGCCATGAACCCGCGCGCAGCAAATGAAAGATTCATGGTCATTTATACCACGCCGGCCTTGCTCAATCAGGCAACGATTCTGAAAGTGAAAAATATTACAATTATTGGGCCGGTAATAGTTGATTACCCCGTGCATAACGCGCCTATCGGTAAGCTCCAAGTGAACCTGACGTCATGGAGACAATAAATGACCAAGAATGTCGCGGGTGCGGTGGAAAACTGGCGCGAGGAAAAACGCTCCGCCTATCTTTACCGTCTAGTGGCTGCAGCCGAAGCGGGAACATCCCGCCAGGCGCTTTTTCTGGAACTAGCTGATGCTGCCGAAAAGCAGGCACTGATTTGGGCGCAAAAAATCCGTGACGGCGGTGGTAGCGTCTCCGAGGGGTATACACCCGATCTGCGCACTCGGATGGTTGCTTTTCTCCTGAAGTTATTTGGTCCGCGCCGGATGCGCCCTGCGCTTGCAGCGATGAAAGTGCGAGGCATGTCGCTTTATATCAAAGATGAGCCTGGCCATGCGATGCCGCTGAGCCTCGAGGAAGTCGGCCGCCGCCACCGCGGAGTGGGAAGCGGCGGAAACCTGCGTGCCGCGGTGTTCGGCGTGAACGACGGCCTGGTGTCCAACGCCAGCCTGATTTTGGGAGTGGCGGGTGCAACAGCGGACAACGCCGTGATCCTGCTCACGGGTGTTGCGGGACTGCTAGCGGGAGCGTTTTCCATGGCATCGGGGGAATATGTCTCGGTACGCTCACAGCGCGAAATGTATGAGTACCAAATCGGACTTGAGCGCGAAGAGCTTGAACAATATCCTGAGGAAGAGGCAGCGGAACTGGCGCTGATTTACCAGGCACGCGGCTTGTCAAAAAGCGAAGCGCAGCGCCTTGCGGAAGGCGTTTTGACCGATCCGAAAAAAGCCCTGGACACGCTAGCACGCGAAGAACTGGGGCTAAATCCGGAAGAGCTCGGATCGCCGCGCGGCGCTGCGCTGTCTTCATTCTTTTCTTTTGCTTTCGGAAGCGCCATTCCGCTTTTGCCTTTTCTGTTTGCCGCCGCCGACAAGAGCCTTTCGTTTTCCATAGCGCTCAGCGCGATCTCACTCTTCATCGTCGGTGCGGTATTGAGTCTTTTTACCGGCCGCCGCGCGCTATACAGCGGATTGCGCATGCTGGTGATTGGCGCCGCCGCGGGAGGCGCAACCTACCTGATCGGCAAAATGCTGGGCGTCAGTCTTGCCTGAATCCTTATGAAAGTTGACAGGGCGGGAACTTCAAGGTAATTTGTCGCCCCAATGCGCCGATTTGATTTCAGCTTGCGGGCGCAGGAACTTCTTTAGAGAGGTTCCAAAAATACTGCTAAAGCGAGACATAACCCGTCCGCGTTAAGCAGAACGGGTTTTTTTATTTTTACTGCGGTGATTTCAAGCATGCCAGCCTTACGAGCCTTGCAGATCGAACAATTGCTTAAACAGCGCATCCTGATATTGGACGGCGCTATGGGCACTATGATCCAGAGCTACAAGCTTGCCGAGTCGGATTATCGGGGGAATCGCTTTGCCGAATTTCCGAACGACCTTAAAGGCAACAATGATTTGCTGACACTCACTCAGCCGCAAATTATCCGCGATATTCATTCGGCCTATCTGGAAGCGGGGGCGGACATCATCGAAACCAATACCTTCAACTCCAATGCGCCCTCGCAGGCGGATTACCACCTGGAGCACCTGGTATATGAGTTGAATCTAGGCGCTGCCAAACTTGCACGCGATGTGGCGGATGAATTCACCATCAAAACACCGGGACGGCCACGCTTTGTGGCAGGCGCTTTGGGACCCACCAACAAGACCGCCTCGATCTCGCCGGATGTCAACGACCCTGGTTTCCGCAACATCACGTTTGATGCTCTGGTCGCGGCTTACAGCGAAGCCGTGCGCGGCTTGCTTGACGGAGGTGTTGACATCCTGCTCATTGAAACCATTTTCGACACCCTCAATGCCAAAGCGGCGAT
>DATHDD010000081.1:0-10028 GCA_035319205.1 Burkholderiales bacterium
GCGCGCCTCGCATACATCCGCATTTTGCCAGCAACGCAACTCGCGGAGGACTTAATCAGAGGTTCTCTATGATTTCTCATGCTCGGTTTGACTAAGCAGGAAAACGCCATAAATTTGAGTCTTAAAGCTTTATTTGAGCGCCTTAACATGGTATTTTTATATATTAATCCGGAATTTATTGACCTTGAAGAATCAGTCGGAGATTGTAAATGGCAGTTGAACGCACCCTATCCATCATCAAACCGGATGCTGTGGGGAAAAACATCATCGGAAAAATCTTTTCCCGTTTCGAAAAAAAAGGCCTAAAGATTGTCGCAGCGCGCATGCTGCGCCTGTCTCGCTCCGAAGCTGAAGGGTTTTACGCTGTGCACCGCGAGAAGCCTTTTTTCAATGATCTTGTGGATTTCATGACATCTGGCCCGGTAATGGTGCAGGTGCTGGAAGGTGACAACGCGATACAGGTTAACCGCGAGCTGATGGGCGCGACCGATCCCAAAAAGGCGGCCAAAGGCACACTGCGTGCTGATTTCGCTCAAAGCATCAATTTCAATGCTGTGCACGGCTCCGATAGCCTGGACACCGCCGCGATTGAAATCGCTTATTTTTTTTCAACGCTGGAGATACTCTCACGCTGATGCCGGTTAATTTGCTTGATTATGATTTAGCGCGCCTTACCGCTTTCTGCAAGGAAGCCGGAGAGAAGCCGTTTCGCGCCAGACAACTTTTGCGCTGGATGCATCATTTCGGCGAAAGCGATTTTGCCAAAATGAGCGATCTCGCCAAAAGCTTGCGAGTTAAGCTTGCGGCGGCGGCGGTAATCGAGCCGCCCAAAGTAAAATCCGCCAGTGTTTCGGCGGATGGTACACGCAAGTGGCTGCTGGAAGTGGGCAGCGGCAACGCCGTCGACGCGGTGTTCATCCCGGAAGACGAGCGCGGCACGCTGTGCATATCCACCCAGGCGGGCTGCGCATTGGAATGCACTTTTTGCTCGACTGGCAGGCAGGGTTTTAACCGCAACCTTACAACTGCCGAAATCATCGGACAGCTGTGGTGGGCGAACAAGGCGCTGGGCTATGATGGTCGCGGCGAGCGCATGATTTCCAACGTGGTGTTGATGGGAATGGGCGAGCCGCTTTTGAATTTCGACAATGTAGTTGGCGCGCTGCATTTGATGCTGGATGACAATGCTTATGGTTTATCGAGACGGCGCGTCACCTTGAGCACTTCGGGTGTGGTGCCCGGAATAGATCGTTTAAGCAAAGCCTGCCCGGTGGCGCTTGCGGTTTCGCTGCACGCGCCTAACGACTCATTGCGGGATATTCTGGTGCCGATCAACAAAAAATACCCCCTGCGTGAACTGCTTGCCGCATGCAAGAGATATATTGATGTCGCGCCGCGAGAGTTCGTTACTTTCGAGTACGTCATGCTTGAGGGAGTGAATGACAGTGTTGTACAGGCGCGCCAGCTGGTTGACTTGGTCAAGGGTGTGCCGTGCAAATTCAACCTGATTCCGTTCAATTCGTTTCCCGACTCAGGCTATCGGTGCTCCACTCCCGAGGTAATCAGCCGCTTTCGTGACGTTCTGACGCAGGCCGGAATTGTGGTGACTACGCGCAAGACCCGCGGCGACGACATTGATGCCGCGTGCGGGCAATTGGTCGGCCAGGTGCAGGATCGCACCAAACGTAAATCGCGCAAAGCCACATTAATGGAGAATTCTCTTTGATAAGATTCATGATGATTTGCCTGCTAGGTGCGCTTGCAGGCTGCGTGCAGCAGGAAGTCGAAACCACACAAGGCTCAGTTCGTGATTCCCCAATAAAACCGGCGGATGCGCAGAAGCGGGCCAAAATCCATACTGATCTTGCCGCGGGCTATTACGAACGCGGTCAAATGGGCGTTGCTTTGGACGAACTGAAGGAAGCATTGCGTGCTGATCCAAATTATGCTCCCGCCTACAATGTAATGGGCCTGGTTTACATGGAGTTGCGCGAAGACGGAGACGCGGAGCGCAACTTCCGCAGGGCGCTGGAAATTGACCCGCTCGATTCCGATGCCAACAATAATTTCGGCTGGTTCCTTTGCCAGCGCAAGCGCGAGGATCAATCCATCAAATATTTCATGGCAGCACTGAAAAATCCACTGTATGCAACCCCAGAGAAATCCTATTTTAATGCGGGCATTTGCATGCGACAGAAAGGCGACGAGAAAGCAGCGGAAGAATATTTTCTCAAGGCGCTGCGCATTCGCCCAAACTTTCCACAGGCGCTCTATAACATGGCCGATTTGTCGTATAAGCGCAGCCAATACGCTGAGGCCAAGGCGTATCTCCTCAGATATCAGCAGGTAGCGCCCCCAACTGCGGAGAGCTTGTGGCTCGGAGTACGCACCGAACGCAAGCTCGGCAACCGTGATGCCGAAGGCAGCTATGCCTTGCAATTGCGCAAGAAATATCCGGAATCCAAAGAAACCCAGGCACTCAAAAATGGGCAATTCGAATGAGCGATGACGCTGCTGACAAGAACGTCGCGGGCGTCGGCAGCGTTCTTTCCGCCGCGCGCCAAAGCCGAGGGCTGTCTGTCGCCGATGTGGCGCGGCAGCTTAAGCTCGGAGTGCGGCAGATTGAAGCGCTGGAGGCAGATGATTACGAACACCTGCCGCGCATCACTTTCGTACGCGGCTTCATCCGCAACTATGCCAAGCTGTTGCAGATTGATGCAGAACCGCTCCTAAAACCCACTGAGCATTTGCTGCCTGCAGCGCAGATACCCGATGCCGGGCCAGGCGTGGCGGAAATCCCGACCGCTTCGGGTAAAAAAAACACCTGGCGCAGCTATGGTGTTTTTGTCTTATTTGCGGCGCTGGGAGTGATGGTCCTGGTCTTCGAGTGGTACCGCGAGCAAGCTGCAACTCATTCCAAGCCGGTACCTGCCGTGGTTAAACCGCCAAAAAACAAACCATCGGTGGCATCATCCACACCGCGGCCTGCCAACCCTGTAAGCTCCGTAAACACCGCCAGCACCGCCAGCACCGCCAGCACCCCAAATCCTGTTGTGCCCGACACCACGCCGCCAGAGCAGACTAGCGAGGCCAAGCCTGCAGCGCAAAAAGTCCGGAGCGGTGAAATCAGGCTCGAATTTAACGAGGAATCGTGGGTTGAGATTACCGATAGAAACGGCAAGACGATTTTCTCGCAGCTCAGTCCTGCCGGTAGCACACAAACAGTGCGCGGTTACCCGCCTTTTTCGCTGGTGGTGGGCAATGCCGTCGGTGTGAAGCTTAGCTATAACGACAAGCCTGTTGATTTGCAACCATATACTAAAGTTGACGTTGCACGAATTACATTGGAGTAAAAATTTTGGTACCGGGATTCCTTAGAGATTACGGTTTCTCGAATGTGAGCCGTTTCCCGTTTATATAATGAAAGATAAAAATATTCAGCCGATACGCGGCATGAGCGATGTATTGCCGGGTCAAACCTACTTGTGGGAATATCTTGAAGATGCCGTGCGCGCTTGGCTGCAAAGTTACGGCTATCTCAATATCCGCACGCCTATCCTGGAGAAGACCGATCTTTTCGTGCGTTCGATCGGGGAAACGACAGACATCGTCGAGAAGGAAATGTACACCTTTACCGACCGTCTGAACGGGGAAAGCCTGACCCTGCGTCCGGAAGGCACGGCATCTTGCGTGCGCGCAGTAGTGCAACACAATTTGCTATATTCGGGCCCGCAGCGACTTTATTATATGGGGCCGATGTTCCGCCACGAACGCCCGCAGCAGGGGCGCTTCCGTCAATTCCATCAGGTAGGGGTCGAAGCGCTGGGCTATCACGGCCCGGATATTGATGCCGAACACATCATCATGTGCGAGCGGCTGTGGAACAAATTGGGCTTGACTGGTATCAAATTGCGAATTAATACGCTGGGAAGCATGGATTGTCGTGCGCGTTACCGCGAGCGCCTGAAAAAATACCTGATCCCGTTTGGAAATAAACTGGGCGACTCGGTTCGCAACCGCGTGGAAAGGAATCCGCTGCGCGTGCTGGACAGCAAGGATCCGGCATTGCAGCCCATCATTGACGGCGCGCCGCGTTTGCTTGACGATCTAGATGAGGCCTCCCGCAAGCACTTTGATGAGCTGCAAGCTATATTGCGCCATGCAAGAGTTGCTTTCGAAATCACCCCGAGTTTGGTGCGCGGACTGGATTACTACAATTTGACCGTATTTGAATGGGTGTCGGATAAGCTGGGCGCGCAAAACACAGTGTGCGCTGGCGGCCGTTATGACACCCTGGTGGAGCAATTGGGCGGCAAGCCTGCACCTGCTTGCGGCTATGCCATGGGGATTGAACGCTTGCTGGCGCTGTTGCAGGAAGGGGCGCACGTTGCCCAGCCTGCCGACGTTTATCTGGTGCATCAGGGCGAAGCGGCTGATAAATTCGCGCTTCAGGTTGCTGAAAAACTGCGCGACAGCGGGATACGTGTGATAGTGCACTGCGGCGGCGGCAGCTTCAAGTCACAGATGAAAAGAGCTGACTCAAGCGCTGCGCGCTTTGCAGTGATCATCGGCGACGACGAAGCGCAGGTGCAACAAGCCAGCCTAAAGCCCTTGCGCGAAAGAGGTGAACAGATCCGCACCGGAATAAAAGAGATTGTCGATATGCTGAGGAAACACCATGTATGATTTGCAAGAGCAGGAACAGATAGATGCGCTGAAAGCCTGGTGGAAGGAAAACGGGCGCGTGGTAATTCTCACCATCATCGCCTTTGTTGTAGCGGCAGCGGGTATCCAGGCGTGGCGGTACTATCAGCAATCCCAGGCACAGCAGGCCGCTGAACTTTACGGCGCCTTGCAGCAATTGGTTCCGGAGAACAATGCGAAAAAAATCCGCGAAACCTCTGCAACCATCATTGAGAAATTTTCTTCCACTGCCTATGCGCCGCGCGCCGCTCTGACTGCAGCAAAGATTAATTACCAGGCGGGGGACGCGCAAAGCGCAAAGTTGCAGCTGCAATGGGTCATTGACCACGCATCTGAAGACGAACTGCAGGATATCGCGCGGCTCAGGCTCGCAGGAATACTGCTTGACGAGAAAAATTACACTCAGGCCTTGCAGCTGCTGGAAGCCAAACACAGCCCGTCTTACGATGCGTTTTATTTGGATCTCAAGGGAGATGTACTGGTTGCACAAGGCAAGCCCGCCGAGGCGCGCAGCACCTACCAGTCGGCATTAAGCAAAGCCGATAAAAAAAGCAACTACCGCGATTTGATACAGATCAAGCTGGATGCCCTGGGAGGAAAGTAAATGGGCAGTTGGTTGCGCAAAGCGGCAATCACTTTGCTTGCGCTCGCGCTTTGTGCGTGCTCCGATTTTATGGGATTTGGCGGCGGCGATGAAAGTAACGTGGATAAACCTGCGCCGCTGGTCGCGTTTAAGAAAGCTGCAAAGGTGGTTTCCCGATGGCAGAAGCAAATCGGATCATCAGGCGCTTATGTCTTCACCCCGGTTATTGCAGATGACAGTGTGTACGCCGCAAATGCGGACGGCGATTTGTTGCGCTATGAAGCGGCAACAGGCAAGCTGATCTGGCGTGTGGACACTCGGCACAATTTGTCTGGAGGTGTCGGAGCCGCGCACAACCTGGTTTTGGTGGGTGATTTAAAAGGCGAGCTGCTGGCTTTTGATAACCAAGGCTACCTGCTCTGGAAGTCGTTCCTCACCAGCGAAATATTAAGCGCGCCGCAGGTTGCAGAAGGTATCGTGGTAGTGCGCACCGAAGATGGGCGGATTTTCGGTCTGGATGCTACGGATGGCAAACGCAAATGGGTTTACCAGCGCAGTACACCCTCGCTCACAGTGCGCTCGTTTGCCGGCATCGCTATCACCCGTGGCGGTGTGTTTGCGGGGTTCGCAGGAGGCAAGCTGGTGGCGCTCGACATCATGAGCGGTAATATCGGTTGGGAAGCCACGGTGGCACTACCGCGAGGGACCACTGAACTGGAACGGGTGACCGACATCACCAGCGTGCCGGTGATTGACCACGAACAGGTGTGCGCGGTTGCTTACCAGGGCCGCCTAGGATGTTTTGATTTGTATCGCGGTAATCTGCTATGGACGCGCGACATCTCAAGTATTTCCGGCTTGACTGTTGATGATCGCAACTTGTACGTGAGCGATGATAAGGGCGCAGTGATAGCGCTCGACAAAATGAGCGGCGCCAGTGTGTGGAAGCAGGACAAGCTGTTCGCGCGCAAGATCACCACACCACTCGCTTTTGGAAATTATATTGTAGTTGCGGATTTTCATGGTTTTGTGCATTTTCTGTCGCGTGAGGACGGTTCGTTTGCAGCGCGCGTTCGCACTGATGGCAACCGGATTTCTGCGCCGCTGATCGCATTCGAAAAATCGCTAGTGGTACTGACGCGTGATGGCGGGCTATACGCCATGGGCATTGAGCCGCTCCAGTAAAATCGCGCCTGAGCGGTAAACCGCGGTACTATCCGATCCACAATGAAAACCACCCTGGTCTTAGTCGGCCGTACCAACGTCGGCAAATCCACCTTGTTTAACCGTCTCACTGGAAGCCGTGACGCTATTGTTGCCGATGCGCCGGGCTTGACGCGCGACCGACATTACGGGCATGGCAAGGTAGGGGTAAAACCTTTTCTAGTGGTGGATACCGGCGGTTTTGAGCCGGCAGCAAAAGACGGCATCTCAGCTCAGATGACGAAACAAACACAGCAAGCCATCGCCGAGGGCGACAAGATTCTGTTCATGGTGGATGCACGGCAAGGCATGCACGCAAGCGACAAACAGATCGCGGATAGCCTGCGCAAGAGTGGACGTCCGGTATGGCTGGTGGTGAATAAAGCCGAAGGCATGGCGCGTGATATCGCGGCAGCTGAATTTTTCGAACTGGGATTGGGCGAGCCTTTACCGATATCGGCTGCGCATGGTGAAGGCGTAAGCGAGCTCATTGAGCTGGTATTGGCCGATGTGCCGCGCGCGCAAGCTCTTGAGGAGCAACGCAAGCACCCGAAAATCGCCATTGTCGGCCGCCCCAACGCGGGCAAATCAACGCTGTTCAACAGCCTGCTCGGCGAGGAACGGGTCATTGTTTTTCCCGAGCCCGGCACGACGCGCGACAGCATTTATGTTGATTTCGAACGCAATGGAAAATGCTATACCTTGATTGATACGGCGGGATTGAGAAAGCGCGGCAAAGTGCATGAAGCGGTCGAGAAAATTTCCACAATCAAAGCCATGCAGTCAGTGGAGGACGCCAATGTTGTCGTGCTGGTGCTGGATGCGCAAAATGATATCTCTGAACAGGATGCGCATATCGCGGGATTTATTCTTGAAGCGGGCAAGGCACTGGTGCTGGCGGTCAATAAATGGGACGGGTTGAGCGTTGAGCAGCGCGAGAAAATCAAATACGAAATTACGAGGAAACTCAGGTTTCTCGATTTCGCCAAGGTACATTATATTTCCGCGCTTGAGGGCAAGGGCGTGGGAGCGTTGCTCAAGTCGGTGGATGCGGCGTACCGGGCGGCGATGGCGAAGCTGCCCACGCCCAAACTTACGCGCGCGTTGCAATCCGCGATTGCCAAGCAGCCGCCGCCGCGCGCGGGCCTCGTTCGTCCCAAGCTGCGCTATGCTCATCAAGGCGGGATGAATCCGCCGCTTATCGTTATCCACGGCAATGCGCTAAACCAGGTCCCAGAAAGTTACCGGCGCTACCTGGAAGGTGCATTGCGCAAGGTTTTTAAGCTGCAAGGCACGCCCCTCAAAGTCCAATTCAAGTATCGCCGAAACCCCTTTGCTGACAAATAGGTTTGAAAACAAGATGATCGGGCGGGGCCTGACGGCTGGCTTTAAGCTGAAAAATCGAGTAAAGTTAAATAATCAATAATTAAAATAGGAGTCAAAATGAGTGGGAAAGGGCAATTGTTACAAGACCCGTTCTTGAATGCTTTGCGTAAGGAACACGTGCAGGTTTCCATTTATCTGGTGAACGGCATCAAATTGCAGGGACAGATAGAATCGTTTGACCAATACGTAGTGTTGTTGAAAAACACCGTAACGCAAATGGTTTATAAGCACGCAATTTCCACCGTGGTGCCCGCAAGGGCGGTCAGCATACCATCCGAGCCATCTACATCCGAGAGCTAGCGCTGGGTGTTTGAGCGTCCCGAAAGCGGGAATACAGGGTTATTAGTCAGTCTCGATTTTGGCGAGGCGGGCTATGCAGAAAGTCTGCAAGAATCGCAGCAGCTTGCCTTAAGCGCCGGGATCAGCATCAAACTGGTAATAAAAGGGAAGCGCTCGAAGCCTGACCCGGCGCTGTTTGCCGGAACAGGCAAAGTCGCAGAAATCGCGAATGCCTTGCGCGAGAGCGACGCGCAAGTCGTCATTTTCAACCATGATTTGTCACCCGGCCAAGAGCGCAACCTGGAGAAGGAGCTGCGCTGCAGAGTGGTGGATCGCACCAGTCTCATCCTCGATATATTCGCTCAGCGCGCGAAAAGTCACGAGGGCAAGTTGCAAGTAGAGCTGGCGCAACTCGAGCATCTTTCTACCCGACTGGTGCGCGGCTGGACTCACTTGGAGCGGCAAAAGGGCGGTATTGGATTGCGCGGCCCGGGCGAGACGCAATTGGAAACTGACCGGCGCTTGCTTGCGAAACGCGTAAAGGTGCTTAAGGATAAACTCATCCGTTTGCGGCGCCAGCGCGAAGTTCAGCGCAAGGCGCGGCACCGCGCCAATGTTATGTCGGTTTCGCTGGTAGGCTACACCAATGCCGGCAAATCCACGCTATTCAATAATCTTGCCCGTGCAAACGCATATGCCGCTGACCAGCTGTTTGCGACCCTCGATACCACTTCACGCAAAGTGTTCATCAAGGATTGCGGCACGGTTGTGCTTTCCGACACCGTGGGTTTTATCCGCAACCTTCCGCATACCCTGGTTGAAGCGTTTCGCGCCACTCTGGAGGAAACCACGCTCGCGGACTTGCTGTTGCATGTGGTAGATGCCAGCCACCCCAACCGCGACCAGCAGATCACTGAAGTGAACAAAGTGCTTGCAGAGATCGGGGCAGACCAACTGCCGCAGGTGCTGGTGCTCAACAAAATCGATTTGTGCGGCTGGTCGCCGGGCATAGAACGCGACGAGTATGGTAAAATCGCGCGTGTCCGTTTAAGTGCACGTACTGCTGAAGGCGCGGATCTTGTGCGCCAGGCGTTGTTTGAAGCGGTGCGTGGTGAAATCCCGAAACCTGTTGCAGTAAAAGTGGCCTGAGCTTAATTCGCTTGGTGCAGCTGCTTCGGCAACAATATTTGATTACTTGAGATAATTCACATGGCATTAAATGATCCACAATGGGGCAGGCGCGGCAGTCAAGGGCCCCCCGACCTGGATGATGTATGGCGCAGATTCAATGAAAAGCTGAATGCGCTGTTTGGCCGCGGCCGGGTTCCCGGCGGCGGACCTGGTAGCGTTGCCCCCAAACAATTCGGCGGCGGCCTGGGTTTGCTCATCGCGCTGGTTTTGCTGATATGGCTTGCAAGCGGCTTCTACATCGTGGATGCATCGCAGCGCGGAGTGGTATTGCGATTCGGCAAATACCTTGAGACAACCCAACCCGGACCGCGCTGGCACCTGCCGTACCCCATCGAAAGCGTGGAAGTCGTTAATCTCTCTCAGGTGAGAACCGTTGAAGTCGGTTACCGCAACAACGTCCGAAGCAAGGTGCTAAAGGAATCGCTGATGCTCACCGACGATGAGAACATTATTGACATCCAGTTCGCGGTGCAATACATCCTCAGCAGCGCCGAGGACTACATTTTCAATAACCGCAATCCGAAGGACGCGGTCATGCAGGCCGCCGAGACGGCGTTCCGCGAAGTCGTCGGCAAGAGCAAGATGGATGTCACGCTCTACGAAGCTCGGGCGCAGGTCGAGGCGGCTTCGAAGAAGCTGATGCAGGAGATTCTCGATCGCTACAAGACGGGCGTCAGCATCA
>DATHDD010000082.1:0-2904 GCA_035319205.1 Burkholderiales bacterium
CCGGAGTTGAGCCGCAGGCCGGGTGGATATACCAGTATGACTATGGCGCTTGAGGATTATCTTGCGCCACCGCAAATTATCATTCTGCGCGGCAAAAAGGAATTTTTGGACGAATGGCAGCGCGAACTGCAGCAAGATTACCTACCCCGTTCATTGCTGCTCACCTTGCCCGACGCTATCGAAGGACTGCCACAGTACCTCGACCGGAAAGCTGCCGGCCCGGTCACTGCCTGGGTATGCAAAGGCGTTGAATGTTTGCCGCCGATTGATGATCTTGACCATCTGAAAACAGTTATTCAAAAGCGCGCGGATTGAATAGTGTTCGCACGATTTCCAATCCTTTCCAATATGTGAATGCTCCTCAACAAAGCCCTTAATTGCTGTTGCGCGCACCTCTCATTCAAGGCTAAATTCGAAAATTGACAAGGCATTAGCGACTGCGGATAATCTTTTGCAGGTCATGATGCTCATGCCAGGAGTGAACATGAATTTTAGTCGTCCTTTCGCATTGGCCATTCTGGCAGTAACTCTCGGGTTCGGAGGTTGCGGCAAAGACCAGACATCCACATCGGAACTTGTGGTAAAGATCGGCTCGGTCGCGCCTCTCACCGGTCCGCAAGCACACCTGGGCAAAGACAACGATAACGGCGTGCGCTTAGCAATTGATGAAGTCAACGCGCAAAATCTGTTGATTGGTGGCAAACGGGTGCACTTCGAACTCATCAGCGAAGATGATCAGGCAGACCCAAAAACCGCGACCATAGTTGCGCAGAAACTTGTGGATCAAAAAGTTAACGCGGTAATCGGGCATCTCAACTCCGGAGCCACAATTCCCGC
The DNA here is from genome assembly GCA_035319205.1 of Burkholderiales bacterium. Lineage (GTDB taxonomy): Bacteria > Pseudomonadota > Gammaproteobacteria > Burkholderiales > JAHFRG01 > JAHFRG01. The sequence goes on from DATHDD010000082.1 coordinate 838, forward strand.
TTCCAAGATTTATCACGACGCTGGCGTAGTGCAGATTTCACCGTCCGCAACTGCAATTCCCTATACACAGCAAGGGTTCAAGAATGCGTTCCGCGTCATGACCAATGATGAGCAGCAAGGTAAGGTGCTTGGGGATTTCGCGGTTAAGCAAATGGCGGCAAAAAAAATCGCCATTATTGACGACCGCACTGCCTATGGCCAAGGGCTGGCAGACCAGTTCGAGAAAGAGGCCAAAGCGGACGGCGCGCAAATACTGGCTCGCGAATACACCACTGACAGGGCAACCGACTTCTTGGCCATTCTCACGTCCATTAAAGGCAAGCAGCCGGATTTGGTTTTTTATGGCGGAATGGACGCGCAGGCGGGCCCGATGGTCAAGCAAATGAGATCCTTGGGGCTGAATGCAAAATTCCTCGGCGGTGATGGTAGCCAGAGCGTCGAATTTATAAAGCTTGCGGGAGCAGATGGCGAAGGAGTAACCGCTTCATCGCCTGGGCTTCCCTTGGAAAAAATGCCGGGCGGCATCGAATTCCTCAAGAAATTTGAAGCGAAGTACGGCAAAATCCAGATTTATGCGCCGTATGCGTACGATGCGGCCATGACGCTGGTCGATGCCATGAAGCAGGCCGATTCAGTTGAGCAGGCCAAATATCTTCCGGTGCTCGCGCATATGCGGCGCAACGGCGTGACCGGGCCCATAGCCTTCGACGCCAAGGGCGATGTGCAAGGTGGTGCAGTGACCTTGTACCAGGTGAAAAATGGAAAATGGGAGCCGCTGGAAACGCTGGGCCAAAGCGCGACCGTGACGCAGGTTGTGACACCGACGGAAAGCAAGTCCCTTGGTTCTCGTAACCAAGGCTACTAGACGAAAGCCTTTCTAGTACACGGCACCTTCGGGTGCCGTTTTGCTGTGTAGATTCCCTCTATGGACATATTTCTCCAGCAGATTATCAATGGGATCGTACTAGGAAGCGTCTATGCCCTAGTGGCATTGGGCTATACCATGGTGTACGGCATCCTCGGGCTCATAAACTTTGCGCACGGGGAAGTGGTGATGATCGGCGCAATGGTGGCGCTCGCGGTCATCAATGCGCTGAGTGGCAGCGCGCTTCCCGGGCCGGTGATTGTTTTGCTGGCCTTGTTGGTCGCGATGCCGGCTTGCATGGCACTGGGGTACACTATCGAGCGCATCGCCTACCGCCCGCTGCGCCACGCGCCGCGACTGGCACCGCTGATAACCGCCATTGGGGTTTCCATCGTGCTGCAAAACAGCGCGATGATCATCTGGGGGCGCCAGTACATTACCTTTCCCCCGCTGCTGCCTTCCAAACCGCACTTCATTGCGGGGGCTGCCATCTCCGATTTGCAGATTTTCATCGTGCTGCTTGCCGCATTCATCATGGTTGTGCTGCTGTTCCTGGTACACCGCACGCGGCTGGGCCGGGCGATGCGCGCTACCGCGCAGAACGCGGAGGTCGCCGGGCTGATGGGAGTCAACATCAATACCATCGTATCCATTACTTTTGTTGTCGGCTCAGCGCTCGCTGCGGTGGCAGGTGTAATGGTAAGCGCCTATTACGGCCTGGCGCATTACTACATGGGTTTTCTACTCGGTCTCAAAGCATTCACTGCCGCGGTGCTGGGCGGAATCGGTAACCTGGGCGGCGCAATGCTGGGCGGCCTTTTGCTCGGCATCATCGAAAGCCTGGGCGCAGGTTATATAGGGCCGGTTACAGGCGGGTATCTGGGCAGCAACTACCAGGACGTATTTGCTTTTTTCGTGCTGATCCTGGTGTTGGTGTTCCGTCCCTCGGGGTTGCTTGGCGAGCGGATCGCGGAACGCGCATGAGCGACTGGGAAAAACTGAAACGCGATCCACACGCTGCTTGGACCGCGTTTATATTGCTCGCGGTAATGCTCGCATTACTGCCGTTTCTCGCCGACTTCTTTCTCGGCCGCTCCTGGGTGCGCATCCTCGATTTCGTGCTGCTGTACATCATGCTGGCGCTGGGCTTGAACATCGTCGTAGGTTTTGCCGGCTTGCTGGATCTGGGTTACGTTGCGTTT
>DATHDD010000083.1:0-15414 GCA_035319205.1 Burkholderiales bacterium
GGGGACAATGTGACGGTGACGGTGGCCCTGATTGCCCCGATTGCCATGGAAGAGGGCTTGCGCTTCGCCATCCGCGAAGGCGGCCGCACCGTGGGCGCCGGAGTGGTCGCGAAGATTATTGAGTAATGCGTGAGGAGTAAGGGGTAAAGTCCTACCGAAAAACTTCACCCCTCATACCTCGCGGGATTTAACAAAGGCCAGTAGCTCAATTGGCAGAGCGTCGGTCTCCAAAACCGAAGGTTGGGGGTTCGAGACCCTCCTGGCCTGCCAGGATAGCAGGGGTTTGCAGGCGAACTAACGGAATATATGGCGGACAAAATCAAACTGGCAGCGGCGCTGCTATTGGTCGCTGCAGGTATAGCGGGTTATTACTATCTGGCAGACAGCGCGACCATCATACGCATTGCTCCAATCTTGGCCGGGCTGGTGCTGGCTGCCGCGCTGGCGTGGTTTACCGCCCCGGGCAAGCAGTTTTATGTTTACAGCCAGGAAGCGATTGAAGAAACCAAGAAAGTGGTGTGGCCGACACGCAAGGAGACATTTCAGATCACCGGTGTGGTGATGTTGTTCGTGGTGGTGATGGCGTTGTTTCTATGGATGGTGGATGCGAGTTTGCTGTGGGTGGTGAAATTGCTGATGGGCCGGAGCGAATAATGACAAAGCGCTGGTATGTGGTGCATGCCTATTCCGGTTTTGAGAAAAGCGTGCAGCGAGCGCTCGCAGATCGCATCGAGCGTTCCGGCATGAAAGACAAGTTCGGGCAAATCCTGGTGCCTGTGGAAGAAGTGGTGGAAATGAAAAGCGGGCAGAAAAATATCAGTGAACGCAAATTCTTTCCGGGATATGTGCTGGTGGAAATGGATATGACGGATGAAACCTGGCACTTAGTGAAAAGCACGCCCAAGGTGACCGGTTTTGTCGGCGGCAGCGCCCACAAGCCCACGCCGATTAGCGAAAAGGAAGTGCAGAACATTCTGCACCAGATTCAGGAAGGCGTGGAAAAACCCAAACCCAAGGTGCTGTTCGAAGTGGGCGAAGCAGTCCGGGTGAGGGAAGGGCCTTTCACCGATTTTCACGGCAATGTCGAGGATGTGAACTACGACAAAAGCAAGTTGCGTGTATCTGTTTCGATTTTCGGCCGCTCCACACCAGTGGAACTGGATTTCGGTCAGGTGGAGAAGGCGTGAGGTGTAAGGAGTCCGTCACAAACCGTATTTTATGGAGTAGTTCAAGTGGCAAAGAAAATAGTTGGCTATATCAAGCTGCAAGTGCCTGCCGGGAAGGCGAATCCCAGTCCGCCGATTGGCCCGGCATTGGGGCAGCGCGGCTTGAACATTATGGAATTCTGCAAGGCATTTAATGCCCAGACCCAGGGTTTGGAAGCTGGGTTGCCGGTGCCGGTGGTTATTACTGCCTACGCAGACAAGAGTTTTACTTTTGTGGTGAAGACTCCGCCCGCGACGGTGCTCATCAAGAAAGCGGCGAAAATAGAAAAAGGCAGCCCGCGGCCGCATACCGACAAAGTGGGCAAAATCACGCGCGCCCAGGCCGAGCAAATCGCCAAGCTGAAGATGCCGGATTTAACCGCAGCCGGCCTAGAGGCTGCAGTTCGCACCATAGCCGGAAGCGCGCGCAGCATGGGCATTGAAGTGGAGGGCATGTGACATGACCTCCAAACGCTACAAGCTGATTAATGCCAAGGTTGACCGCAACAAGCTCTATGTGATGCAGGATGCGCTGAAAATGGTCAAGGAAAACGCGAATGCCAAATTCGACGAGGCGATTGACGTGGCGATCAATCTCGGCGTGGACATCAAGAAGACCGATCAACAAGTGCGCGGCTCGGTAGTGCTGCCCGCCGGCACCGGTAAAAACGTGCGGGTCGCGGTGTTCGCGCAAGGCGAAAAGGCCAAACAGGCGAAGGAGGCCGGCGCCGACATAGTCGGTTTTGAAGATCTGGTGGAGAGCATTAAGGCCGGCAAAATTGATTTTGATGTGGCAATCGCCAGCCCCGACGCGATGCGCGTGGTCGGGCAACTCGGACAGATTCTCGGCCCGCGCGGGCTGATGCCGAACCCCAAGGCGGGAACGGTAAACGCGGATGTGGCGGCGGCGGTAAAAAATACCAAGGCCGGCCAGGTGCAGTACCGCACCGACAAGTCAGGCCTCGTGCAATGTACCATCGGGCGCGCTTCTTTCACTACTGACGCTTTGCAGCAAAACCTGATGGCACTGGTCGGTGCGCTGAATAAAACCAGGCCCTCGGGCATAAAGGGTGTTTATCTGAAAAAAATTTCGATTTCCAGCACTATGGGCGTGGGAATCAAGATAGATCAATCGAGTTTGGTTTGATGATTTGTGCGGGCAGCGTTAGCGCCGGCCCGCAAGCAAGGCTTTGGGCCGCCGGGGCAACCCGGCGGGTTATCAAAGACCGTTGGAGCAAAGGCGTGAGGTGTGAGGAGTTAAGGGTGACGAGAAGCAAGCCAGACCCTAAACCCGCACACCAAACACCCGTGCTTAATTTGCGAGAAAGAGGCAGCGAGCTGTCGGGTTTTACACCTTACTCCTTGCGCCTCACCCCTCACTTCCAACGCAGATGGCGCACCCGAGCAGGATTTGGTTTTTCCTGATCAAAAGGTGTGATACGGCTGTGAATTCCACAACCGGATGAAGTCTTAAGGAGGAATAGACCTTGGGTCTAAATCTTGAACAGAAAAAGGCGGTGGTAGCCGAAGTCAGCGAGCAGCTTGCCAAGGCGCAGGCAGTTGTTCTTGTCGAGTACCGTGGCACGCAAGTGGGCGAATTGACCAACCTGCGCTCCAAGGCGCGCGGCGCAGGCGTGTATTTCCGTGTGCTCAAAAATACTTTGGCGCGCCGTGCCGTAGCGGGTACACCGTTTGCCGGATTGTCGGAGAAGATGCTGGGCCCGCTGGCTTACGGCATTTCCTCTGACCCGGTGGCGGCGGCAAAGCTATTGCATGAATTCGCAAAAGAAAATGAGCATTTCGTGATCAGAGGCGGGGCGATGGCCAATCTCGTGATGACCTCCAAGGACATTGCGAACCTGGCCAGGATGCCAAGCCGCGAGCAATTGCTGGCGAAACTGGCGGGAACGATGCAAGCGCCTATTGCCAGGTTTGTGCGCATGCTAAACGAAGTGCCCGGCAAATTTGTGCGAACTTTGGCCGCCATACGTGATCAGAAATCTGCATAACTTTATTTAAATCAGGAGAAAATTATGGCTGCTGCAAAAGCCGATATTTTGGATGCAATTGCAAAGATGACAGTACTTGAGCTTTCCGAGCTCATAAAGCAAATGGAAGAAAAGTTCGGCGTGTCCGCCGCTGCCACTGCTGTTGCCGCTGCAGCTCCCGCCGCGGGCGGCGCTGCCGCTGCCACTGCCGCAGAACAAACCGAGTTCTCCGTTATTCTCAAAGCTTCCGGCGACAGCAAGGTGAACGTTATTAAAGTGGTGAGGGCGATAACCGGTCTTGGGCTGAAGGAAGCCAAGGACTTGGTGGATGGCGCGCCCAAGCCTGTCAAAGAAGGTATTCCCAAGGCTGATGCCGAGGCTATTCAAAAGCAGTTAACTGAAGCCGGCGCGACTTGCGAAATCAAATAAGCGTCTTGATAGACAGGGGATCCAGGCTGGCGGGAAACTGCCGGCCTTTTGGCTTTTTATTGACGCGCGCTGCACTATGAGCCCAATGCGACCTGCTGGCGCCAATGTTACGACGGAATCAGGAATTGCGACTGCGACGCAGGACCACTGTACTCAGAGCGGCCCAGTAACCACCTGCCCCTGGGATTTAACCATCATGGAGTTGATATGAGCTACTCATTTACCGAGAAAAAGCGCATCCGCAAAAGTTTTGCCAAACGCGCCAGCGTGCTGCAGGTGCCGTTTCTTCTCGCCACACAGCTTGATTCGTATGCATCATTCCTGCAGTCCGACGTGCCGCCGGAGAAGCGCAAGAACGAAGGTCTGCAGGCTGCGTTTACCTCGATATTCCCGATCGAAAGCCATTCCAAAAACGCCAAGCTGGTTTTCGTAAGCTACAACCTCAGTGTGCCGCCGTTTGACGTTAAGGAGTGCCAGCAGCGCGGGCTTACTTATGCTTCGCCGCTGCGCGCCAAGGTTCAGCTGACCATCATGGACCGCGAAGCAAGCAAACCGACGGTGAAGGAAGTCAAGGAGCAGGAGGTATACATGGGCGAAATACCGCTCATGACTACAACCGGCTCTTTCGTCATCAATGGCACCGAGCGGGTGATTGTATCGCAGCTGCACCGTTCGCCCGGCGTGTTCTTCGAGCACGATCGCGGCAAAACTCATTCATCCGGGAAGCTGCTTTTCTCCGCGCGCATTATTCCTTACCGCGGCTCGTGGCTGGATTTTGAGTTTGACCCGAAAGACTATTTGTATTTCCGCATCGACCGCAGGCGCAAAATGCCGGTGACCACGCTGCTCAAGGCCATAGGCTACTCGCCGGAACAGATTCTTGCGGAGTTTTTTGCATTCGATACTTTCCAGATCAGCAAAAAAGGCATCCATTTCGAACTGGTGCCGGAGCGCATGCGCGGCGAAATCGCGCGCTTCGATATTACTACCAAGAGCGGCAAGCTGATTGTTCCCAAGGACAAGCGCATCACAGTCAAGCATGTGCGTGAAATGGAGCAAGCAGGTCTGCAGAAAATCATGGTGCCGGCCGAATTTGTTGTCGGGCGCGTGTTGGCGCATAACGTCGTGGACAAGGAAAGCGGTGAGATTCTGGCGCGTGCCAACGACGAAATCACCGAGGACCTGCTTAAAAAACTGCAGGAAGCGCAAATCGGCAAGATCAGCACCATTTATACTAATGACCTCGATCAGGGCGGATATATTTCGCAGACTCTGAGAATAGATGAATGCGCGGACACCATGGCGGCGCAGGTGGCGATCTACCGCATGATGCGGCCCGGCGAACCGCCCACCGAGGATGCGGTGAAGACGCTGTTCCACGGGCTATTCTACTCGGAAGATCGTTACGACTTGTCTTCAGTGGGGCGCATGAAATTCAACCGCCGCGTGGGACGACAACAATTGAGCGGACCCGGCACGCTGTCCAATGAAGATATCCTTGCGGTGATCAGAATTCTGGTTGAGTTGAGAAACGGGCGCGGCGAAATCGACGACATCGATCACCTCGGCAACCGCCGTGTGCGCTCTGTGGGCGAGCTCGCAGAAAACCAGTTCCGAGCAGGATTGGTTCGAGTGGAACGCGCGGTTCGCGAGCGCCTGTCGCAGGCAGAGTCGGAAAATCTGATGCCGCACGATCTCATCAACGCCAAACCGGTGTCGGCTGCGATACGCGAGTTTTTCGGATCCAGCCAGCTCTCCCAATTCATGGATCAGACCAACCCGCTGTCGGAAATTACCCACAAGCGGCGCGTATCCGCTTTGGGCCCCGGAGGGCTCACGCGCGAGCGCGCGGGATTTGAAGTGCGCGACGTGCATCCCACGCATTATGGGCGGGTGTGCCCGATCGAAACGCCGGAAGGACCGAATATCGGGCTCATTAATTCGCTGGCGCTTTACGCCCGCACCAACCAATACGGCTTCATGGAAACGCCCTACCGCAAGGTTGTGAATGGCAAAGTGACAGATGAAATCCATTACCTGTCGGCGATCGAGGAAGGGCAGTTCGTGATCGCGCAGGCGAACGCTGCGCTCGACAAAAAAGGCAAATTCGTGGATGAGCTGGTTTCCTGCCGGCACCACAACGAATTCACCATGTCCACCCCGGATCGCATCCAGTACATGGACGTGGCGCCCTCGCAAATCGTCTCGGTGGCGGCATCTTTGATTCCATTCCTTGAGCACGATGACGCCAACCGCGCACTGATGGGTTCAAACATGCAGCGCCAGGCAGTACCCTGCCTGCGCGCCGAAAAACCACTCGTCGGCACCGGCATTGAACGCACGGTGGCAGTGGATTCCGGCACTGCTGTGCAGGCCGAGCGCGGCGGCGTGGTGGATTACGTGGATGCCTCCCGCATCGTGGTGCGGGTTAATGATAATGAAACCACCGCCGGCGAAGTGGGAGTTGATATTTACAATCTGGTGAAATATACCCGCTCCAACCAGAACACCAATATCAACCAGAGGCCGGTGTTAAAAGTGGGCGATGTAATTGCCCGAGGCGACGTGATTGCCGACGGTGCGTCCACCGACATGGGTGAACTTGCTCTGGGGCAAAACCTGATGGTGGCGTTCATGCCGTGGAATGGCTACAACTTCGAGGACTCGATACTGATTTCCGAGCGCATAGTAGCTGATGAACGCTTCACCTCGATCCACATCGAAGAACTTTCGGTGGTGGCACGCGATACCAAACTGGGGCCGGAGGAAATCACGCGCGATATTTCCAACCTTTCCGAGGCGATGCTGTCGCGGCTCGACGAATCCGGCATTGTTTACATCGGCGCCGAAGTCGAAGCGGGCGACGTGCTGGTGGGCAAAGTGACCCCGAAGGGCGAAACCCAGCTGACACCGGAGGAGAAGCTGCTGCGCGCGATTTTCGGTGAAAAAGCCTCCGACGTTAAAGACACCAGCTTGCGCGTGCCTTCCGGCATGTCGGGCACGGTGATCGACGTGCAGGTGTTCACCCGCGAAGGAATCGAGCGCGACAAGCGTGCCCAGCAAATAATTGACGATGAGCTCAGGCGCTACAAAAAGGATTTGGCGGACCAATTGCGAATTGTCGAGGATGACACCTTTGGCCGCATCGAGCGCTTGCTGGTGGGGAAGACCGCAAATGGTGGACCCAAAAAACTTTCCAGGGGCACCAAGCTCACCAAAACCTACCTCGCTGAGGTGGAGCGGCACAGCTGGTTTGATATCCGCCTTGCCAACGATCAGGCGAGCCGTCAGCTCGAGCAGCTCAAAGAAAGTCTGGCGCAAAAACGGCTGGAGTTTGATGCCGCCTTTGAAGCAAAGAAAAAGAAACTCACCAGCGGTGACGAACTTCCACCCGGCGTGCAGAAAATGGTGAAAGTATATGTAGCGGTGAAGCGCCGCCTGCAGCCCGGAGACAAGATGGCCGGCCGTCACGGCAACAAGGGTGTGATCTCCAAGATCGTGCCCGTCGAGGACATGCCTTTCATGGCGGACGGCACACCGATGGACATCGTGTTGAACCCGCTGGGAGTACCTTCACGTATGAACGTGGGCCAGATATTGGAAACGCACCTGGGATGGGCAGCGAAAGGTCTGGGCCAGAAAATTGGCGAAATGCTGAAAGCGCATGCCAAGGTTTCTGACATACGCAAGGCGCTGGCGCTGATTTACAACTCAAGCGGCAAGCCCGAGGACATCGCTTCATTCAGTGATGCGGAAGTGCTGAATCTGGTGCAGAACCTCAAGGATGGCGTGCCGTTCTCCACTCCGGTATTTGACGGTGCCACCGAAAAAGAGATCAAGGACATGCTGGAGCTTGCGGGATTGCCGCGCTCCGGGCAGATCGTGCTCTATGACGGCAGAACCGGCGATCCCTTCGACCGCCCGGTCACCGTGGGTTTCATGCACGTGATGAAACTGCATCATCTGGTGGACGACAAGATGCACGCGCGCTCCACGGGCCCGTATAGCCTGGTTACCCAACAGCCGTTGGGCGGCAAGGCGCAGTTCGGCGGGCAGCGCTTCGGTGAAATGGAGGTGTGGGCGCTGGAGGCTTATGGCGCGGCCTACACGCTGCAGGAAATGTTGACCGTGAAATCCGACGATGTTTCCGGCCGCACCAAGGTTTATGAAAACATCGTCAAGGGCGAGCACAAGATTGATGCCGGCATGCCGGAGTCGTTTAACGTGCTGGTGAAGGAAATTCGTTCGTTGGCTATAGACATTGATCTGGATCGTTATTGATTTGGTTTATTGGTCGCTAAATTTTAGGAGTAGCAAATGAAAGCTTTGCTGGATTTGTTTAAACAGGTCACTCAGGAAGAAGAGTTCGACACGATCAAGATCGGGCTCGCATCGCCTGAAAAAATCCGCTCCTGGTCTTATGGTGAAGTCAAAAAACCGGAGACCATTAACTACCGTACCTTCAAGCCGGAACGCGATGGCCTGTTCTGCGCCAAGATATTCGGCCCGGTCAAGGATTACGAATGCCTGTGCGGAAAATACAAGCGGCTCAAACACCGCGGCGTGATCTGCGAAAAATGCGGAGTGGAAGTAACTTTATCCAAAGTGCGACGCGAGCGCATGGGGCATATCGAGCTGGCGAGTCCCGTGGCCCATATCTGGTTCCTGAAATCGCTGCCTTCGCGCTTGGGCATGGTGCTTGACATGACGCTGCGCGACATCGAGCGCGTGCTGTATTTCGAGGCCTATGTGGTGACCGATCCCGGCATGACCCCGTTAAACCGTTGCCAGTTGCTGTCAGAAGACGATTATCTCGCCAAGGTGGAAGAGTACGGCGACGAGTTTTCAGCAAGCATGGGCGCAGAGGGAATCCGCGAGTTGCTGCGTAACCTTGATCTCAACCAGGAAGTTGAAAACCTGCGCAAGGAATTTGCGGCTACCGGCTCCGACAGCAAGATCAAAAAGCTGGCGAAGCGCCTTAAAGTGCTGGAAGCGTTTCACCAGTCAGGCATCAAACCGGATTGGATGATTATGGAAGTCCTGCCGGTGCTGCCGCCGGAATTGCGTCCGCTGGTGCCGCTGGATGGCGGCCGTTTCGCGACTTCCGATCTCAATGATTTGTACCGCCGTGTGATCAACCGCAACAACCGCCTGAAGCGGCTTCTGGAACTGAAAGCGCCGGAAATCATCGTGCGCAATGAAAAACGCATGCTCCAGGAATCAGTGGATTCGCTGCTCGACAACGGACGGCGCGGCAAAGCCATGACCGGAGCCAACAAGCGTGCGTTGAAATCGCTTGCCGACATGATAAAGGGCAAAGGCGGGCGTTTCCGCCAGAACCTGCTGGGTAAGCGCGTGGATTACTCGGGGCGCTCGGTGATCGTGGTCGGCCCGCAGTTGAAGCTGCACCAGTGCGGCCTGCCAAAAAAAATGGCGCTGGAATTGTTTAAGCCGTTCATATTCCACAAGCTGGAACTGCTGGAACCCGGTACCACTATCAAGGCTGCAAAACGCCTGGTGGAAGCTGAAGTGCCGGAGGTGTGGGACATTCTTGAAGAGGTGATCCGCGAGCACCCTGTGCTGCTCAACCGTGCGCCAACGCTGCATCGTTTGGGCATCCAGGCTTTCGAGCCGGTGCTGATCGAAGGCAAGGCGATTCAGTTGCATCCGCTGGTATGCGCCGCATTCAACGCCGACTTCGACGGTGACCAAATGGCGGTGCATGTGCCGCTCTCACTGGAAGCGCAGATGGAAGCGCGCACGCTCATGCTGTCCAGCAACAATGTGCTCTCGCCATCCAATGGCGAGCCGATTATCGTGCCGTCGCAGGATATCGTGCTGGGACTGTATTACACCACCCGCGAGAAGATCAACGCCTGGGGAGAAGGCATGCAATTCGCCAACGTGGCGGAAGTCTCGCGTGCGTATGAATCGCGCCAGGTTGAACTTAACGCCAGAATTAAAGTGCGTATCAAGGAGTTCGAAATTAGCGCCGATGGTAAACGCAGCGAGAAGTTCACCCGCTATGAAACCACGGTGGGTCGCGCGCTGCTTTCCGAAATTCTGCCCGCGGGCCTGCCGTTCGACCTTATTAATAAACCGCTTAAGAAGAAGGAAATATCCAAACTCATCAATGCCAGCTTCCGCCGTTGCGGCCTCAGAGAAACGGTGATATTTGCCGACAAGCTGATGTATTCCGGCTTTACTCTGGCGACTCGCGCCGGTATTTCGATTTGCGTGGACGATATGCTGGTGCCGCAGCAAAAAAATGAAATCATCTCCTCGGCAGAGAAAGAAGTGCAGGAAATCGAGTCGCAATATACTTCGGGCCTGGTAACCCAGGGCGAACGTTACAACAAGGTGGTGGACATCTGGGGACGCGCCGGAGACGTGGTGGCGAAAGCAATGATGGAGCAGCTTGGCACCGAAGCGGTAATGGAATGGGACCACAAGAAAGGCGCCATTCCGATGTTCGACAAAAAAGGCAATGCCGTGACGCAGGAATCATTCAACTCGATATACATGATGGCTGATTCCGGAGCCCGCGGCTCGGCGGCGCAAATTCGCCAGCTCGCCGGCATGCGTGGACTGATGGCGAAGCCCGACGGTTCAATTATCGAAACCCCTATTACCGCCAATTTCCGCGAAGGCCTGAACGTGTTGCAGTACTTTATATCGACTCATGGCGCGCGCAAGGGCCTTGCGGACACAGCGTTGAAGACCGCGAATTCAGGTTATCTCACGCGCCGTCTGGTAGATGTGACCCAGGACCTGGTGGTGACAGAAGAAGATTGTGGCACTACACAGGGTGTGGCGATGAAAGCACTGGTGGAAGGCGGCGAAGTGGTGGAAGCTTTGCGCGAGCGCATTCTCGGTCGTGTGGCGGCTATCGATATATTGCATCCTGAAACAACCCAAACCCTGATCGAAGCCGGCACGCTGTTGGACGAGGATCTGCTCGAGGCCATCGAATTGCTTGGCATAGATGAGGTGAAAGTGCGCACCCCGCTGACCTGTGAAACCCGTTATGGGTTGTGCGCCAAATGTTATGGGAGAGACCTCGGGCGCGGGCAACTGGTGAACGTGGGCGAAGCGGTGGGCGTGATCGCAGCGCAATCCATAGGCGAGCCGGGGACTCAGCTCACCATGCGTACCTTTCATATTGGCGGCGCCGCTTCCCGTACCGTGGTAGTGAGTCAGGTCGAGGCCAAATCCAATGGAGTGGCGCAGTTTAGTTCGATCATGCGCTACGTGACCAATGCCAAGGGCGAGCAAGTGGCGATTTCGCGCAGCGGCGAAGTGATTATTCAGGATGACAACGGGCGCGAGCGCGAGCGCCATAAAGTGCCTTACGGCGCCAACCTGATGATCAAAGATGGCGCCAAGGTCAAAGCAGGACAGATGATCGCGACCTGGGATCCGCACACCCGGCCCATCATTACCGAATATGCCGGCCGCGTGCGCTTTGAAAATGTCGAGGAGGGAGTTACCGTGGCGAAGCAGATTGATGAAGTCACGGGACTCTCCACGTTGGTGGTGATTGATCCGAAGCGGCGCGGCATGGCGCAGGCCAAAGGATTGCGACCGCAAGTGAAGCTCCTTGATGACAAGAACAAAGAAGTGAAGATTGCAGGCACCGATCTGCCGGTCAACATCACTTTTCAGATTGGCTCCATCATCACCGTGAAGGACGGACAGCAGGTAAACGTAGGTGAAGTGCTGGCGCGGATTCCGCAAGAAACCAGTAAAACTCGCGACATCACCGGCGGCCTGCCGCGCGTTGCAGAGCTCTTTGAAGCGCGTTCACCGAAAGATGCCGGGGTGCTGGCGGAAGTGACCGGCACTGTGTCTTTCGGCAAGGATACCAAGGGCAAGCAGCGTTTGGTCATCACCGATCTCGATGGCGTGGCCCACGAATACCTGATACCCAAGGACAAGCATGTGATGGCACATGACGGCCAAGTGGTGAACAAGGGTGAAATGATTGTTGACGGCCCCGCTGATCCGCACGATATTCTGCGGCTGCTGGGTGTGGAAGCGCTGGCGCGTTACATCACCGATGAAGTGCAGGACGTCTACCGCTTGCAGGGCGTGAAGATCAACGACAAGCACATTGAAGTCATCGTGCGCCAGATGTTGCGCCGGGTGCAAATCATTGATGCAGGTGACACCCACTTCATTCCCGGCGAGCAGGTTGAGCGCGCGGGAGTGCTGGAAGAAAACGAGCGCGTGCTGTCCGAGAACAAGAAACCCGCAACCTTTGATTACATGCTGCTCGGCATTACCAAGGCGTCACTTTCCACCGATTCCTTCATCTCCGCAGCTTCGTTCCAGGAAACCACCCGCGTGCTCACCGAGGCGGCGATCATGGGCAAGAAGGATGAATTACGCGGCCTCAAGGAAAACGTCATCGTCGGCCGTCTGATTCCAGCGGGCACCGGACTCGCTTTTCACAATACCCGACGCAAGCAAGCAACTGCCGGGCTCACCGAAGGTGGCGCAGTGAGTGAAGAAACAGCGAAAACAGCGCAAGATGCCGAGCATGCAGCTTGACAGATAGCGAATAAGTCCATAAAATTTACGGTCTTTTCGGGCGGCGTTACCAACGCCGTCCGTATTTTTTAGGAACGCAGGATTATGCCAACAGTAAACCAATTGGTGCGCGGGGCGAGAATCGCCAGGCGCATGAAAAGCAAGGTTCCGGCGCTGGGCAATTCGCCGCAAAAGCGCGGTGTGTGCACGCGCGTCTATACCACTACACCGAAAAAGCCGAATTCCGCTTTGCGCAAAGTGGCGCGTGTACGGCTCACCAACGGTTTTGAAGTGACTAGTTACATTGGTGGCGAAGGACATAATCTGCAGGAGCACTCGGTGGTGCTGATTCGCGGCGGGCGCGTTAAAGACCTGCCCGGGGTGCGCTACCACACGGTGCGTGGCAGCCTCGATGCCGCCGGAGTGAAAGACCGCAAGCAGGGCCGTTCTAAGTACGGCGCAAAGCGGGAGAAAGCCGCTTAATGATTTCTTGAGACACCCATGCCACGACGCAGAGAAGTTCCCAAACGCAATATATTGCCGGACCCGAAATACAGCAACCAGGACGTGACAAAATTCGTGAACGTCCTGATGACGCGTGGCAAGAAATCGGTTGCCGAAAGAATTGTCTACGGTGCCTTGGGACAAATTGCTGAAAAAACCGGCAAGGACCCGCTTGAGGTTTTCAGCCAGGCTGTAGCCAACGTGAGGCCGGTGGTCGAAGTAAAGAGCCGCCGCGTCGGCGGCGCCAACTACCAGGTACCCGTGGAAGTGCGGCCGGTACGGCGCACCGCGCTGGCCATGCGCTGGCTGCGCGATGCCGCGCGCATGCGCAGTGAAAAATCCATGGGTGCACGCCTTGCAGGCGAACTTGCCGAGGCAGCGGAAGGCCGCGGCGGAGCCATGAAAAAACGCGAGGAAGTGCATCGCATGGCTGAAGCCAACAAGGCTTTCTCTCATTACCGGTTCTAGCTCCCAGGATATCATCAAGGATGAATTTAGCCGTGGCCCGCAAAACCCCGATTGAACGTTACCGCAACATCGGCATCACTGCGCATATTGATGCCGGCAAGACCACGACCACGGAACGCATCCTTTTTTATACTGGCGTGTCGCACAAGCTGGGCGAAGTGCACGACGGCACGGCGATCATGGATTGGATGGAGCAAGAGCAGGAGCGCGGGATTACCATAACTTCAGCCGCCACCACCTGTTTCTGGAAGGGCATGGACCGCAGTCATCCCGAACACCGCATCAATATCATTGACACTCCGGGACATGTGGATTTCACCATTGAAGTGGAGCGCAGCTTGCGCGTGCTGGACGGCGCATGCACTGTGTTCTGCGCAGTGGGCGGTGTGCAGCCGCAGACCGAAACAGTATGGCGCCAAGCCAACAAGTACCGCGTGCCGCGCCTTGCATTTGTCAACAAGATGGACCGTCAGGGCGCGAATTTCATGCGCGTTTATGAACAGATGAAATCGCGCCTCAAGGCCAACCCGGTACCGATTCAGCTGCCAATAGGCTCGGAGGAAAAATTCGAGGGGGTTGCGGATCTGGTGAAGATGAAAGCGATTTACTGGGATGACAGCACCCAAGGCATGAAATTCGAAGAGCACGATATCCCTGCAGGAATGCTCGAGGAATGCAAGCGCTGGCGTGAAAAAATGGTGGAGACTGCAGCCGAAGCATCTGAAGAGCTGATGCACACGTACCTCGAGAAAGGGGAGCTAACGCCCGAGGAAATCAGGCGCGGCTTGCGACTGCGCACCATACACAACGAAATTGTGCCTATGCTGTGCGGCTCAGCTTTCAAGAACAAGGGCGTGCAGGCGATGCTGGATGCGGTGATAGACTATCTGCCGGCGCCAGGAGATATTCCCCCGGTCAAGGGCGCGCTGGAAAACGGCCAGCCGGGCGAGCGCCATGCTTCGGACGACGAGCCTTTTTCCGGACTGGCGTTCAAGATTGCAACCGACCCTTATGTTGGGCAACTGATTTTCTTTCGCGTCTATTCCGGAGTGGTGAAATCAGGCGATACCGTGTACAACCCGGTTAAGGGCAAGAAGGAACGTATTGGACGCCTGTTGCAAATGCACGCCAACCAGCGCGATGAAATCAAGGAAGTGCGCGCGGGCGATATCGCCGCAGCGGTGGGTCTGCGCGAAGCGACCACCGGTGATACTCTGTGCGACCCGAACAAAGTGATTATGCTTGAACGCATGGTGTTCCCTGAACCGGTTATTCACGTTGCCGTGGAACCCAAGACCAAGGCCGACCAGGAGAAAATGGGCGTGGCATTGAACCGCCTGGCGCAGGAAGACCCGTCATTCCGCGTACGCACTGATGAAGAATCCGGGCAGACCATCATATCGGGAATGGGCGAGCTGCATCTGGAAATCATTGTTGACCGCATGAAACGCGAGTTCGGCGTTGAAGCGAACGTGGGAGCCCCGCAAGTGGCGTATCGCGAAACTATCAAAAAATTGGTGGACGACGTGGAAGGAAAGTTCATCAAGCAGTCGGGCGGGCGTGGCCAATACGGCCATGTGTGGCTGAAAATGGAGCCGAATCCCGCCAAAGGTTACGAATTTGTTGATGCGATCAGGGGCGGCTCAGTGCCACGCGAATATATCCCGGCCGTACAAAAGGGCCTGCTCGATACCCTGCCCAACGGCGTATTGGCGGGATTTCCGGTGGTGGACGTGAAAGTGACTTTGTTCGATGGTTCTTACCACGAGGTGGACTCCAACGAAAATGCCTTCAAGATGGCGGCATCGTTTGCCTTTAAAGACGGCATGCGCAAAGCCAACCCGGTGCTGCTCGAGCCGATGATGGCGGTGGAAGTTGAAACCCCTGAAGATTTCATGGGCAACGTGGTCGGCGACTTGAATTCGCGGCGCGGCATCATCCAGGGCATGGAAGACTTGCTGCCCGGAATAAAGCTCATTCGAGCAGAGGTGCCGCTGGCTAAAATGTTTGGCTACTCGACTTCACTGCGTTCGGCTACCCAGGGGCGCGCTACCTACACAATGGAATTCAAGCATTACGTTGAAATGCCCAAGAGCGAAGCGGAAGCAATCATCAACAAGAAATAACCAGTATTTAAGGACAGCGATATGGCAAAAGGCAAATTTGAGCGGACCAAGCCGCACGTAAACGTAGGGACGATCGGGCACGTGGATCACGGCAAGACCACGCTGACGGCGGCGATGACCATGGTGCTGGCCAAGAAGTACGGAGGCGAGGCCAAGAGCTAC